>PMKM01000014.1 GCA_003157745.1 Bryobacterales bacterium
CTCATTCTGTATTGGACAATTCTCGAAATCGACACAGCGCCCTGTTTTCGCTAAAATAGGAACTTCCCGAGGAAAGCGAATCGAATTGTTACCGTCCAAGCCGACGCGCGTTACCGCCATATACCCTGGATCGTTCGACCCGATTACCAACGGCCATCTCGATCTGATCCAGCGCGGCTCGCGCATGTTCGACCGATTGATCGTTTCCATTCTCTGGAACGACGCCAAGGAACCGCTGTTTTCGGTCGACGAGCGCGTCGAAATGCTTCGCGAAGTCGTCAACGTCTACCCCAACGTGGAGGTGGATTCGTTCCACGGACTCCTGGTGGACCACGCGTCCGCGCACTCGGCTACCGTCCTGCTGCGCGGCATACGGGCGATTTCCGATTACGAATACGAATTGCAGATGGCGCTGATGAACCGGCGGTTGCGCCCCGCCATCGAAACCGTTTTCATGATGGCCAACGAGACATACTCGTTCATCAGTTCCCGCCTGGTGAAGGAAGTGTTCAGCCTGGGTGGAGATATCTCCGGCCTGGTGCCGCCGAGCGTCGAAGCGCGGCTGCATCGCCGGCTGGCCAAGGTCGTCTAATCTAACAGCGGGTTACTTAAGTCGAGTGAGGGAGAAAGGAAGGGCCCATGCAGGCCGTAGCGAACCGAATCGCGGAGCGCATTGCTTTGATCAGTGAATCTTCCACCATGAGAGTCGCGGCGGAGGCGACGAAGTTACGCGCACAAGGTGTCGACGTAGTGGATTTCGGCGCAGGAGAACCGGATTTTCCAACGCCCGACAACATCAAACAAGCCGCGAAGCGCGCGATCGACCAGAACTTCACTAAGTACACGCCCGTCGGCGGCACCGCCGAATTGAAGAAGGCCGTGTGCGAATCGCATAAGAAGGACTTTGGCACGGATTACCAGTTGAACGAATGTCTGATCACGGTGGGCGGCAAGCACATCATCTTCAACCTGATGCAGGCGATGATCAACCCCGGCGACGAAGTCATTATTCCGGTGCCTTACTGGGTGACTTACAAGGACGTGGTGAATTACGCCGGCGGTAAGTGCGTTTTTGTGGATACGGACGAAGCGCAGGGTTTCACGCTGACGGCCGCGATGATAGAACCGCATCTTACGGCGCGCACCAAGCTGATCATTATCAATTCGCCGTCGAACCCGAGCGGCGCGCTGCTGGACCGGGCGGAATTCGAGAAGATCTTCGCCTTGGCGGTGAAGCGCGGCATCTACCTGATGACCGACGAATGCTACTGCAAGTTTCTCTATGATAGCGAGCCGTTCTCGATCGCGTCGCTGCCGGGCGCCAAAGAAACGGTGCTGATCGCGGGTTCGGTTTCGAAGACCTATTCGATGACCGGTTGGCGCATTGGCTTCGGCCTGATGCCAGCGCCGCTCATCACCGCCATGGGAAAGCTGCAAAGTCACTCGACATCTAATCCGACTTCGATCGCGCAGAAGGCGGCTGTCGAAGCATTACTCGGCCCGCAGGAATCGGTCGGCATTATGCTCGCCGAATACCGCAAGCGTCGCGATTTCGTGGTGGCGAAGCTGCGCGCCATCCCGGGCGTGACGTGCAACTTACCGCGCGGAGCGTTCTATGTCTACCCGAACATAGGCGTCGCCCTGGGTAAGAACGGAATCGCCGATACGCTGGCATTCTCAGAGCGCCTGCTGCAGGAATCGCACGTGGCTGTGGTACCAGGCGGAGCGTTCGGCACCGACGCCCACGTCCGCATTTCCTACGCCACGTCCATGCACGAGTTAGAACGCGGCCTGGACCGGCTGCATCAGTTCATGGTGAAGAACGCGTAAGGGCGCGGCAGAGTGTTGGCAGGCGAAAGCGCCTGCCCCACTTTCTTATTGCACCTGGTAGGTCACGTTCACATCCGCGATCTTCGGAGGGAAGCAGGTGTTCGAATTGCATGCCTGATAGCGCAGCTTGCCAGTGGCCACGCCGGGGCCGGGCGGCGCGGTAGTGGCGATCTTGAATCTGGCCGTCAGAGAAAAGGATCCAGAGAAAACGGATAGTAGCTTGTCGGAGAAGTCGTACTTCTCCGCCTTGGACGGCGGGTAAGTGACTTCGCCGCCTTCCAATGCGGCAAGCGAAGTCCACTTCAGACTTAGCGGAATGAGATAGTCCTCACTCGGGTGGTTGCTGTTGACGTGAAAGCCAGAGTCCACGGTGACGGGGATCTTCGCTTCAATAGTCGCGCCACGGGCGGCGGAGATATTGGCGGGTTCGCCGACTTTCAAGTGGCCGCTACTTTGCGCCGAGAGACACAACAGGATCGAGAGCGCCAGAAGAAACCACCGGCACGGGAGATTGCAAGAGCTGTTCGACACCATCCTCAATATCCTTCCTGCTGGCGAGCCCGACGTGCACAATAGCGACTCTGCCGGACCTATCGATCAAGAAAGTCGTCGGCAGCGCGTCCACGCCGCCGTACATCTGCGTAGTAACATCATTACCAATCAGCACACGGTAATTAACGCCTAACTCGGCGAGAAACGGCTTGACCACTTCCCAGCCTTCGTCGTCCATCGCCACACCCAGCACTTCGAATCCGCGGTCTTTGTCTCTCCGCTGCAAGTCCATGAACCAGGGAATCTCGATGCGGCAGGGACCGCACCAGGTGGCCCAAAAATCGAGAAGCACCACTTTGCCGCGATAGTCGGAAAGATGGACCAGCTTGCCGTCGGCATCCTTCAATGCGAACTCGGGCGCGGTTCTGCGTTCCTTTTCGGGCTTGAGCGTAGCGGCCTTCACGGCGGCGGGGCCACCGCAGCCGGCGGCGAGCAGAGCCAGCGCCAGGGCCGCGGTCGAAATAGCGAAAAAACGGAAGGCAAGCACGCGTGGGTTCCTGGTTCGATTATATCGATAATCGTTGGCCGGAAATATTTTGCGCGAACCAGGCTTGCCGTGGGCGGCGGAAGCGAAGCGCGAGGGTGAACTCGGCGTGGTCGGCGACGCCGGCGTAGAGCCAGGCGGCGGTGTCGCAGAAACTTTCGCAACAATACTCGCGCCAGAGCCTGGATCGATCGACGGCCTGTTGCGCGGTGAGCGCGCGTTTGCGCCATTCGGCCGACCAGCCCAACTCTCCGCGAGCGCCGGCTGCGCGTTCGGCGGCCAGCAGGGATTCGAAATCGCGGCGCAGCGAATTGCCGGCGCGCGCCCAGACGAAGTGGAACCACTCATGCACGAAGACGCGCGGAAACTCAGCGCGCGTGCAGGCGAGCGCGATGCGGCGTTCGCGCAGAAACGATCCGGCGTGCGCCGCGCCATGCCGGTCGCGCAATTCCGCGACGCGCTCGATCAGAACCGGCGCGCCCGCCGCGGGTGGCAAGCGGCGGAGCAGCGCCATGGCCCGGCGCGCCAGCCAGCCGTCGCCGAGCGCGACCACACGCGCGGCGGGTGCCGAGGGATGGTCCACGCGTCCGACCCTATTTCGCTTCACTCGCGTCGCGCGCAAGCCGCTCGGCCACTTCGTCAAGAGTGGCGAGGAACCAAAGCGCGCCGCCTCGGTTCGTCTCATAGATGAAGTCCCGCGCGGACATAAACTCAGTTTGCCCCAGTTACTTGCTCACTTCGGCTTCGATAGCTTCCAGTTCCTTACCGGCGTCGCCCAACTTACCGCTGCCGGCCAACTCTTTATAACGGCGGAGATGCTCGCGGATGCGCGCGAGGCGCGGGTCGGGCGCGTTGGCCGGCGCGGAAGATGGTGCCGCTCCTGGCGTGGACGCCGGTTGCGCAGCGGCCTGGGCGACGAGTTGCTGCGCGCCTTGCGAGAGCTGCGCCAGCGCATCGTCGTAAGTGTCGGAATAGATCAAGCGATCGCCCACGGCGAGTACGACTTTCTTCAATTGCGGCATGCGGGCTTCGGTGGCCTGAATGTAAATCGGGTCGACGTAGAGAAAATTGTTGCCGACCGGGAGCACCAGCGTCTGGCTGCGGATGACCTGCGAGCCTTGCTGATTCCACAGCGTAAGATCCTTCGAGATGGTGCCATCGGAGTTAATGCGCGAATCGATCTGCATCGGTCCGTAAATCAGCTTCTGCTTGGAGAGCAGCAGCACGACCATGTTGCCGAGATTGGGGCCGTCGCAACGCGCCACCATAAGTCCGATCATGTTGTCTTTGTTGCGCGGCGTGAACGGCGTCAGTAATAGGAACTCAGGCTTGGTTTCACCGGGCAGAGTGGCGACCACGTAAGTGGGAGAAACGGCGGCAGCGCCTTCGGACTGACCGGTGACACGCCGAGCCAAGTCCCACAAATCCTCTTTGTTGTAGAAGGACTGCGGATCGCGCATATGGTAAGTGCGGTATATCTCCGCCTGTAATTTGAAAAGCGCTTCGGGATATCGCGCGTGCGCGCGCAGATCGGCGGGCATGGCGGAGGCGGGCAGGAATAAGTCTGGGAACAGATGCTGGTAAGATTCGACAATGGGATCGTTGGGCGCGAAGATATAGAGATGCGTTTCGCCATCGTAGGCGTCCACGGTAGCCTTGACGGCGTTGCGGATGTAGTTGATGCCGCCTATGTCGCCCGCGTCGACGGCGCGCGAATACGGGTGCGCGTCGGAAGTGGTGTAGCCATCCACCATCCACACCAGGCGGCCGGTATCGGTGATGACTAAGTACGGATCGGCATCCCATTCGAGGAAACCGGCCAGCTCGTGCAGGCGGTCGCGCACTTTGCGGCGAATCATCATGCGGCTGTTAGCGGTGAGATAGTCGGTGAGTAAGATATTGGGTTCACCCTCCACCAGCGCGGCGGCGAGACGCATGCCGAACGACGAGATAGGAAAGCCACCTTTGCCTTCATAATGACTGCGCTTATTGCCTTCGCCGGACGGGTAATTGAACTCTTCCTGCGCGGTATTGACGAATACAGGTTCGTGAGTGACTTCACCGTAATACAACTCCGGCCGGGTCAGCTTCAGACCGGGAGTCGAGGTGCGCGGCGGGGCGTCCTGGATCAACAGCACGGGCATTCCGTCGGGCGTGATTTGACTGACACCGGCCATCACCATGCCGTAGCCGTGTGTGTAAATAATCTCCGGGTTGATCCAACTCTGATGGACGTTGGGCAACTGATTGACATCCAGCTCGCGCGGAGAGACGAATACCTGGCGGTACTTACCGTCGATCATGTAGCGATCGACGTCGGTATCCTTGAACACGTAATACGGGCGCAGCGCCTGGATCTGAGTGACGGTATCGTGAAAGGCGCGAACGTCCCACAGGCGCACGTTATCGAGAGTTGCCTGATGGTGGGCGATGTCGATGGGCGCGTCGGATTGTACGTGAAACTCGACTTCCGTCACATTCTGATCCAGGCCGAACGCGCTCCGGGTGGCTTCAATGTGAGTCTTGATGTAGGGCCGCTCGAGCGAGATCTCATTCGGCGCAACATATACGGCGCTGACGAGTCGGGGAACGGCGAAAGCCACGATCAATGCGATGGCCATGAAGGCGGCGTTCATCCACCGGCCGAGGCCGACCAGCACCGCGGCGGCGAGCGAGGCCAGGATGAGAAGCCACTGCATGGGGAGCCCGACCTTCAGATCCACCCAATCGATGCCAACCATGAAAGAGCCGTGCTGGTTGTACACCATCTCATAGCGGCCGAGATAGAACTTGACTACCATGGCGAGTAACAGGGCGATGGCGGCGCCGCGCAGGAAGCGCGACTCCAGGCCGCCTTCGAGCTTGAAGAAACTGGCGTCCATCTCGCGCGCGTTGACCAGGTCGGGGAAACGGTGGCGCAACTGCCAACCGCGGGCGGCGGCCCAGTAGACGAGGATCGAAAGGATCACGAGAGCGAGCACGTAACCGCGGAGTAAGTCGTAGAAGGGGAGGTCGAACAGATAGAAGGAGAGTGGCTGTGCGAAGACGGCGTCGTGCCAGGCGGTGGCCGGCGAAGCAAGGTCGCGCGAGCCGGCGAAGCGAATGACGGTCCAGGTATCGATGGAAGAAGCGGCGATGAAATAGCCGAGCGCGAAAGTGGCGAGGGTGGCCAGGCGCGCATAAATGGGATGTTCGCCGAGGCGCGTGCCGGCGAACTTCAAAGCGCGCGCGTGCGTGATCCAAAGCACGGCGAAGGCGACCACGGTAGCCGCAGCAACGGGCGCCACGCTGTAAGTCAACATACTCAGCCAGGTGCGGAACTGGCCGAGTTCCTTCCACCAGGCGATCTCAAGCGAGTAAGAGGCGATGGTGCGCGCCCCCAACAAGAGAACCACCAGGACGACACCTGCGGCGATGAGGACGGCCGGCGAACTAAGCCGGTGTCTGGGTCCGATTTGATGGGGCATGGATCAAGGGTAGCACCGGCGGCGCGGGGCGGCGGGCTATTTGCGCAGGATCTTGTCGACGGCTTTGGCGAGGGCGGTGAACTCGGCGCGGGCGGGAGAGTCGGGGGAGTGTTCGGCTAGGGTCAAGCCATGGGAGACCGCTTCGGCGACGACCACGCGCTGGCCAATCGCGGGCAGCACCTTTTTCCCCAAGCTATCGAGCGAGGAGGCAAGGCCGCGGCTGAGGTTGGTGGACATGAGGACTTTGGAGGGGACGAAGCGGATGCGGGGCTTTTTCGAGCCGCGTTCGGCGCGGGCTTTGAGCGCGAGCGAAAGAGCTTCCTTGAGGGCGAAGAGGTCGAGCGGAGACGGGCCGCAGGGGAGGAGCACGAGGTCGGCGGCGAGGGCGGCCTGATAGGCCACTTCCGGGGCACCGGGCGGAGTATCGATCAGCACGATGTCGTTATCTTCGGCGGCCTGGCGGGCGCGGGCGCGAAGCTCATTTGCGGCGGGCACCTTCTGGACGGAGCGCGACAACATGCCGTCGCCTTGCTCGGCCCAGGCCACCATGCTGTGCTGCGGATCGGCGTCGAGGATGGCGACGCTGCGTCCCATGGCGGCGAACTCCGCCGCCAGATTGCCTACGATGGTCGATTTGCCGACGCCACCCTTGCGTCCAGCCACGGCGACGATAGCCATAGATGTACATGATAAGACACTCGGGGCCGTCGGTGGGTCAACTTCGCCCGCGGGGCTTACGCTTCGGGTACGGGAAAAACGGCGTCCGATTCGATTATCGCGGGTGAGGCGCCCGGGATGGCCTCCAGAGAAGAGGCGTTTGGGTGGCAAGTAATTGCAATGGAACGAACTAAAAAAGTGCGACTGGTGGTGACTGGCGGCGGGCGGAGTGTGTCGGACGCCGACGGGCGAATGTCGAGACGAATCTCGACACAGCAGGCCTGGAGGTCTGCGCCACGGAACGGGGGGACTGCCGCGCTAGCGAACCGGTGGAGTGGGCGCGACGGGTGGCGCGGCAGCGGG
>PMKM01000099.1 GCA_003157745.1 Bryobacterales bacterium
AAGGCCAAGCTGGAACTCGAAAAGCACGTCAAGTCCATTCGGATGGTTCCACAACCGGATGAAAAGAAAGGCTACTACGTGGCGGAAGGTGAATGGAACCTGTTGGGTGGGTACGGTGCCGGTGCGAATCTGGCTGACCCGCACATTGGTTTGGTTGCGGGGGAAGGATTTNNCTACCAGACTGCTCCACCCCGCATATCTATCCTACCGTATGGCGCAGTTCCGGTCAACGTGTGTCGCGCGGTTAGCTTACGGCAGCGGGCGGCTGCGATGGTGGGACTGCTAACGGCCGGGGGCGCCCAGCACGGCCTGCGGGAGGATGGCGCCGAGAACTGCGCCGATGATGATCGCTGCGCTGCCCGCACCGAGGAACACCGCCGCGAGGCCGGCCAGCGATCCCAGGCCCGCGCCCACCACGGAGATCATGATTCGTTTGCCCATCGGTAGACGGATATGGCCGCGCGGGTTCGGCGGCAGGGCCGGTTCAGCCTACTTCTTGTCCGGCTGGCCCGTGATGAAGACGGTATCGCCCGGGTGGACCAGCTTGTAGCGCTCGCGGATTTCGATGTCCTGCTCGTTCACGTCGTTCGCCAGGCGGCGGATGTGATCGCGCTTGCGCTCGATCTCGCGGACCAACTGGGCGTTGCGGTCCTCGAGCCGCTGGATCTGTTTTTGCCGGGCCAGCACAGCGGGTATACCCTTGGGCCCGCCGAGCGTCACTGCGACATAGGCAGCGGCCATCAGGAAGACCACCAGATAAACGGTTCTACTGAACGGCGCTTTCATCGAACTTTGCCCTGGAAGATAATGGTAACACTGGAGCGAAACTCTGCAACGCACTTTTTTCATGACAGACAAAATCGTGGTATTCAGTACCTGCGCTTCCCGGGAGGAAGCCGAGAAGCTGGCCCGGCTGGTGGTGGAGCAGGGGCTGGCGGCGTGCGCCAGCATCGTGCCGGACGTGCGCAGCTACTACCGCTGGCAGGGCGCGGTGGAGACGGCCGGCGAGCAACTGCTGGTGATCAAGTCGGCGCGGCGGCAATTCGCGGCCCTCGCCGCGGCGCTCGAACGCGCGCATTCCTACGACGTCCCGGAGGTGCTGGCGATGCCCGTGGTGGCGGGCTCTGCTCCGTATCTCGCCTGGCTCGATGCCAGCCTCGGCGGAGAGAACGAGGACGCCGCCCTGTGACGGCCGCAAACTTCTCGGGGCGCCTCGATCCGGGCCTGGCGCTGATTTTCGACATGGATGGCGTGGTGATCGATTCCAATCCGGTGCATCGCGCAGTCTGGGCAGCTTTCAACCGCCGCTATGGCCTGGAAACCACCGAGGCGATGCTCCAGGGGATGTACGGCGGACGCAACGACGAAATTGTGCGCGACTTTTTCGGCGAGGATCTCACTAATGAGGAAGTGGCGCGGCGCGGGGCAGAGAAAGAGCGGCTGTTCCGCGAGACCATAGCCGGCCGGGTGGAGCAAATCCTGGTGCCGGGCCTCCAGGCGTTTCTGCGGGAGTACGCCGGCGCGCGGATGGCGGTGGCGACCAACGCGGAGCCGGAGAATGTGGCGGTGGTGTTGGACGAGAGCGGTATTCGTCCGTATTTTCAAGTAGTTGTAGATGGCCACCAGGTTCGGAAACCGAAGCCGGACCCCGAGATCTATCGCCTCGCCGCTGAGCGGCTGGGGGTGGCCGCGGCCGATTGCATCGTCTTTGAAGACTCGAAATCGGGTGTCCAGGCGGCTCGTAGCGCGGGCATGAGGATAGTAGGATTATTAACTACGGAAGATAACTTGCAAGACATTAGTGTTTCTGTGGATAATTTCTTAGACGAGAATTTGCGGGTGTGGCTCGCCTCTCAAAGATGCGCCTCCTGAAGGGTTTAGCATTGCTGCCGCTCGCCTTCGCGGCTTGCCGCGGTGGTTTCGCTCAGACTGCGCTCACGCTCGGCGAGTTAAACGCCCGTAGCGCGCTCGATTACAGTGCGGTACATGCGCGGCAGACGGTGTCCGTCCACGGCACGGTGAACGCGCCGCCTTTCCGCTTCCCCGAGTACACGGTTCTAACCATCCAGGATGGCGCGCGCGGCGCCGCTCTGCATACGCCGGCCGCCTCGGCCATGCTGGACGCTTTCCGGCCGGGGGACCTGGTGGATGCTACCGGGAGCGTGATCACGCTGGCCGGCATGGTGATGGTGGACGCAGCCAGCGTGAAGAAGGTGCTCCACACGGCCGGCGTTCAGGCAGCCGGCGCGACCATCGAGGATCTCCAGCAGTTCCAGGCGCTGGGCACTCTGGTGCGGACGAAGGGCCGCTTGGTCGCGAGCGGCGCGACCACGGCCGGACCCTACATAACGATCGGATCGGAAAAGGCCACCTACCGCATCTTTTTTCCCAGCCCGGAGGATCGTCTGTATCCGTCGCTGCCGCCGATGGGGCGCGGGGACGAGATCGAAGCCGCCGGCGTCGCCTTCCAGTTCGCCGCGGGAAAGCCGCCCTACAACCGTGGCTATGAGTTGCTGGCGACCCAGCCGCCGGTGGTTGCCCACGCCGTTTCCCGGTGGTGGCTGTCGCCGCTGGTGGTGTTGGGGACAGCGCTTCTGGTAGTGGGCGCGGCGCTCCTGATGGGCGCCCGCGAGCGCCGGTTGCGAAACCAGCGCGAACTGCTGAAGAAGACGTATCAACTGGGCGAGGAGATCTTTGGCGCGGCATCGATCGGGCAGATTCAGCAGCGGCTGGACGACGCTCTACCGGCGGTATTGGGCGTGACGCGCGTGCGTCTGTACCTCCACAACCGGAGCGCCAAGCAACTCGACGCGGTGAACGCCGGGCCGGGCGAACCGGCGTCGATTTCGCTCGCCGCGCCGACCGACGGTCCGCACGCGGGAGCGGTGGCGTGCTTCCACTACCGCAGCCTGCTGGTGATCCCGGATGTGAGCCGCAGTCCGTTCCCGGTGGCCGGAGGCGAGGGCCGTTCGCATCCCAAGTCGCTCTTCTTCGTGCCGATGATTGCGCAGAGCGAAGTGGTGGGCGTAATCGAGATGGACCAGGACGACCGGGCGCGCGATTTCTCCGCCGCCGAGCAATCGCTGGGGCAGCATCTGGCCAACCAGGTCGGCGTGGCGGTGCGGCTGCTCGACCAGCGTTCGGTGCAGGAGCAGCTTTCGCGCACCGAGAAACTGGCGGCGGTCGGGCGGCTGATTTCGAGCATCGTCAATGAATTGGAGGCCCCGCTGGCATCCATTCAGGAACTGGCGGACCAGGCGCGGGAGCGGGTGGGGCAGGCGCCGGGGGATCGCGAACTGGCGGCCATCGAGGTCGAGGCGCAGAAGGCCGCCTCGGTGGTGGCGAGGTTGGTTACCTTCGCCTCGAACGAGCAGGTGGAGGCGCGCCCGGTGGCGGTGGGCGACCTGCTGCGGCGCCTGATCGATTTTCGCGAAGGCGATTGGAAGGCTTCCGGAATACGGTTGCGCGACATGGTCTCGCGCGAGTCGTTGAAGGTGCTCGGGTCGCACGGGCAGCTCGAACAGGTGTTTCTGAACCTGCTGGTGCATGCCGAGCAGGCGCTGGCCGAGGCGCAGCAGAAGACGCTGACGATTCGCACCAGCGTTCTCGCCAAGCGGCTGCTGGTGGAGATTTCCTTCTCCGCGCCGCCCGAGTGGCGCAGCAACGCGGAGGAGACCGCGGCCGTGCTGGGGGTCACCAACAGCGTGGTGGCCGGCCACGGCGGCGAGGTGCGCCTGATCGAAAAGAAAGATGGCGAGCCGCGCTTCGAAGTGGAACTGCCGCTGGCCGCGCGCGAACGCGCCGTAGCCGCCGGCGACTTGGCCGAGATGCCGGAAATTCAGCGCAGCCTGACGGCGCTCGTGATCGAACCCGACGAGGCGCTGCAGCGCCAGTTGGTGGCCATGATCGAGCGGAACGGCGCCCGCGCCATACCGCTGAGCAATGCCGACACGGCGCTCGAACTGGCCGGCCGCGCCCGCATCGACGCCGCCTTCTGCTCCGTACACGCTCCCGGTTTGAACTGGGTCGAGCTGTCCGAACGCATGCGGTCGCGCGTGGGCGCGTTCGTCCTGATGCCGGACCGCTACGACGCCGAACTGAGCAGCGACTTCGAGGGCGACAACTGCTTCGTCCTCTCGAAACCAGTCCAGGAACTGGAGTTGAACGAGATCCTGCTATTCGCCGAACGCGCCCCGCTGGCCAAGGTCATCCCCATCAAAGACGGCGTGGCGTAGGACGGCGGAGCGAGATCCGCAAGTCGAGCCGAGGCGAACGGGACGGGCCGCGAGAAACGATGATCCGTCCTACTGCGTGGCCGGCGCGGCGGCGGGTTGCGGCGCGTTGGCGGCGTTGACGACGTCCGGCTTGGTGGGCAATTGGGAATTATCCCAACCACCGCCCAGGCTCACCACTAATTGGACGCTGGCCTCCAGGCGGCGCGTCAACAGGTCGATCTGGGTTTTCTCGGCGGCGAGCGCGGTGGCCTGCGCGGTCAGCACGGTGAGATACGCCGTGGTGCCGGCCTTGTACTGCGCGGTCGAGATGGTCAGGGCGCGGGCGGAGGACTTGACCGACTCATCGGCGACCACCGATTCCTCGGCCAGCACGCGCATGCTGGAAAGGCCGTCTTCCACCTGTTGAAACGCGGTCAGCACGCTCTGGCGATAGGCGGCCACGGTGGCATCGTAGGCGGCCACGTCCTGGGTGACCTGCGCGCGGCGGCGGCCGGCGTCGAAAATGGTTTCGGCCAGCGTGGGACCGATCGAGAAGAAGCGGCTGGGCCAGGCGATCCAGGTGGTGATGTGCGAGGCCTGCAATCCGGCGGTCGCGGCCAAGGTGAGCGAAGGGAAGAAAGCCGCCTTGGCGATGCCGATCTGCTCGTTGGCGGCGGCGGCCAGGCGCTCGTTGGCGGCGATGTCGGGACGCCGCTCGAGCAGTTGGGACGGCAGCGCGACGGGCACCGGCGGCGGTGGCGTGGTCAGGCTCTTGACGGAAATCGTCAGCGCCGCGGGCGGTTGGCCGGCAAGCACGGCGATGGCGTGCTCCATCTCCGCGCGCACCACGCCGAAATCGGTCAGTTGGGTTTGCGCCGCGTAAAGCTGCGATTCGGCCTGCGCGACATCGAGGTCCGAGGCCACGCCGCCGGCGTAGCGATTGCGCGTCAACTCCAGGTATTCGCTGTAAGACTTTGCGGTGCGGGTGAGTAGTTCGACATCGCGATCGAGACCGTGCAGGGCGAAGAAGTCCTGTGCCAGCTCCGATTGATATAGCAGACGCGCATTTTCGAGATCGGCGGCCGAAGCTTGCGCCTGCGCCGCCGCGGCGGTTACGCTGCGGCGGATGTTGCCCCAGAGATCCGGCTCCCAGGAGGCGCTGACCGGCAGGGTATAGGTGCCGCGCACGCCAGGCTGCGAGCCCACCCGCGGGGAACTGCGCGACCCGGTGATGGAAGGCGCGCTGGACACGGTGGGATAAAGTCCGGAGCGGACAATCTTCACCGCGGCAACGGCTTCGCGGTACTGGGCTTCGGCCTCTAAGACGCTCTGGTTGTCGATGGCCACGCGTTCTTCGAGCGCGTTCAGCTCGGCATCCTTATATATCTCCCACCATTTGCCTTTAGACAGGCCGTCGGCGGGCTGCGCCAGCTTCCAGCCCTGCGCTTCCTTGAATTCCGGTGGAGGCTGTTCCTTGAACGCGGGTGGCGCGGGCGCGGCAGGCCGCTGGTAGTTGGGCCCGGGTGTACATCCGGCCACGGCCAGCGCGCCGGCCAGCACCGCTCCGAGAGATGGCTTCATGCGTCGCATGGGGTGTCCTTTAAGCCTCCGATCCGATCACTTGTGCCTCGCGGCCGCGAACCCGGTTCCACCAGTGCTGCAGGCGGTCGAAGTACAGATAGACGACCGGCGTGGTGAACAGGGTGAGCGCCTGGCTGAGCAATAGCCCGCCAATGATGGTGATGCCGAGCGGGCGGCGCAATTCCGAACCGACGCCCGTGCCGAAGGCCAGCGGCACGGCGCCCAGCATGGCCGCCATCGTAGTCATCATGATGGGGCGGAAACGCAACCGGCAGGCCTCGAAAATGGCGTCGTGCGCCTTCTTCCCTTCGACGCGCTCCGCCGCCAGGGCGAAATCGATCATCAGGATGGCGTTCTTCTTGACGATGCCAATCAGCAGAATGATGCCGATCATCGCGATCACCGTCAAATCCGTGTGCGTGATGGTGAGCGCCAGCAGCGCGCCCACGCCAGCCGAGGGAATGGTCGAAATAATCGTGATGGGATGTATATAGCTTTCGTAGAGGATGCCGAGCACCAGGTAGACGGTGAGCAGCGCGGCGCCGATCAGGATGGGCTGATTGCCGAGCGAATCCATGTACGCCTGCGCGGTTCCTGCAAACATGGTCTGAATGGTGGGCGGCAGCCCGATCTTCTGCGCGGTGGCCTCGATCGCATCCACCGCGTCGCCGAGCGCCACGCCGGGCTTCAGGTTGAACGATATGGTGACGGCGGGAAACAGCCCCTGGTGGTTGACCGAGAGTGGGGCGGTGGCCGGAGCGAACCTGGCGAACGCGCTCAACGGCACCTGCGATCCGGAGGGCGCGCGCACATAGATGTCGCGCAGAATTTGCGGATTCTGCCAGTAGATGGGCGCCACTTCCATCACCACGTGGTACTGGTTGAGCGGCTTGTACATGGTCGAGACCTGGCGCTGCCCGAAGGCATCGTAGAGCGTGTTGTCGATCAACTGCGGCGAGACGCCGAAGCGGGCCGCGGTGGCCCGGTCGTAAGTGACCAGCGATTGCAGACCGCGGTTCTGCTGGTCGCTGTTGACGTCGGCGATGATCGGGATCCGGGACAGTTGCTGGAACATCTTCGGAGCATACACGAGCAAATCGTCCAGATTGTCGCCGCGCATGGTGTACTGATATTGCGCGGCGCTGTTGCGACCGCCGACGCGAATATCCTGGGCGGCTTGCAGGTAGAGGGTGGCGCCGGGTACCCGTCCCAGCTTGGGCCGCAGCCGTGCGATCACGAGGTCGGCGGAGAGCTTGCGCTGTTCGAGCGGCTTGAGCGAAATGAACATGCTGCCGGTGTTGGTGGCGCCGCCGCGTCCGCCGCCGGTGAAACCGTTGACCGCGTCCACCGCCGGATCGGCGGCGACGATATTCACCATCTGCAGCAGGATCTTGTTCATGGCCTGGAACGAGGTGTCCTGGTCGGCGAGAATCTGTCCCGAGAGCCGGCCGTTGTCCTGCTGCGGGAAGAAGCCCTTCGGCACTTTGATGAACAGCCACACGCTGAGGGCGACGGTGGCCAGCAGCACGCAGAGCGTTATGAACTGGTGCCGCAGCACGAACCGCAGCGAACCGCCGTAGGCGCCGATCACGGCGCGAAAGCCGCGCTCGCTCGTGTTGTACAGCCAGCCGTGATCGGTGTGCTCCTTCAATAAGTGGGCGCACATCATCGGCGTGGCCGTGAGCGACACCACCATGGAAACCGCGATGGCCGCCGAAAGCGTCACCGAAAACTCGCGAAACAGCCGGCCCACCACGCCGCCCATCAGCAGCAGCGGAAGGAAAACCGAGACCAGGGAAATGCTAATGGTCATCACGGTGAAGGCGATTTCCTGCGCCCCCTTGAGCGCGGCGGCGAAGGGCTGCATCCCCATTTCCAGGTACCGGGTGATGTTTTCGATCACCACGATGGCATCGTCCACCACGAAGCCGGTCGAAATGCACAGCGCCATCAGCGACAGGTTGTCCAGGCTGTAGCCGAGCAGGTACATGATGCCGAAGGTGCCCAGGAGAGAAACCGGGACGGCCACGCTGGGGATGAAGGTGGTGCGGGGATTGCGCAGGAACAGGAACACCACCAGGATCACCAGCAGAACCGAAATGACCAGCGTGCGCTCGACGTCGTGCACCGAACCGCGGATGGTGAGCGTCTGGTCCATCACGATGCGCACGTCGATCGACTGCGGAATGGAGGCTTCGAGCTGCGGCAGGGCGGCGCGGATGCGGTCCACCGTATCGATGATATTGGCGCCGGGCTGGCGGAAGATCACCACCAGCACGCTGGGCTTGCCGTTCATGTAGCCGGCGTTGCGTATGTCCTCGACCGAATCGACCGCCTCGCCGACGTCGGCGATGCGCACGGCCGTCCCGTTGTGATAGGCGATCACCATCGGGCGGTAATCGGACGCTTTGAATATCTGGTCGCTGGCGCCCACTTCCCACATCCGGCTGCCGTCGGAAAAGTGGCCTTTAGGCGTGTTGGTGTTGGCGCCATTTAGAATAGTGCGCACCTGTTCGAGACCGATCCCGTACTTGAAAAGCGTGTCCGGGTTCAACTCGACGCGCACGCCGGGTAGCGCGCTGCCGCCGACGAAAACCTGCCCCACGCCCTGAATCTGCGACAGCTTCTGCGCCATGATGCTCGATGCCGCGTCGTACATGGCGCCCTTGTCGAGAACATTGGAAGTAAGCCCCAGCAGCAGGATGGGCGCGTCGGCCGGATTCACCTTGCGGTAATTCGGATTCGACGGCAGGTTCGACGGCAGGTAACCGCGGGCGGCGGCGATGGCAGCCTGCACGTCGCGGGCGGCGGCATCGATGTTGCGGTTCAAATCGAATTGCAGGGTGATGCTGCTGGAGCCGAGCCCGCTCGACGAGGTCATCTCGGTGACCGAGGCGATGCGGCCGAACTGGCGTTCGAGCGGCGTGGCCACTGAAGTCGCCATGGTCTCCGGGCTGGCCCCTGGCAGGCCCGCGCCTACGTTCACGGTCGGAAAATCCACCTGCGGCAGCGGCGAGACGGGGAGCAGCCGGAAGGCCACGCTTCCGGCGAGCGCGATGGCAACCAGCAGCAGCGTGGTGGCGACCGGCCGGCGGATAAATGGCTCGCAAATGTTCATGGCTTATTGCGCCACCGCCGGCTCCGGGCCGGGCTCGGCCAAGCGCTCGCCCTTGTGCGTGAAGCGCCGTGCCAGGCGGTCGAAGAACAGGTAGATCACCGGTGTCGTGTAGAGCGTCAGCATCTGGCTGAAGATCAGGCCGCCAATGATGGTGATGCCGAGCGGGCGGCGCAGTTCGCTGCCCACGCCCGAGCCGAAGGCCAGCGGAACGCCGGCCAGCAGGGCCGCCATCGTGGTCATCATGATGGGGCGGAAACGCAGCAGGCAGGCCTGATAAATGGCCTTCTCGGGCGGCATGCCCTCCCTGCGCTCGGCGTCCAGCGCGAAATCGATCATCATGATGGCATTNNTTCTTCTTGACGATGCCGATCAGTAGTACGATGCCGATCAGCGCGATGATGCTGAAATCGCTGCGGCAGAGGTTGAGCGCCAGCAGCGCGCCCACGCCGGCCGAAGGCAGCGTCGAGAGAATCGTGACCGGGTGGATGTAGCTTTCATACAGCACGCCGAGCACGATGTACACCGTGACCAGCGCGGCCAAAATCAAAATCCACTCGTTGGCCAGCGCGGCCTGAAACGCCTGCGCGCTGCCCTGAAACGCGGCTTGAATGCTGGCCGGCATGCCNNAACGTCACCACCGGGAACTGGCCCTGGTGGTTGACGGTGATGGGCACCGAGAGCAACTCGACGCGGCTGAAGGCGCTCAGCGGCACTTGCCCGCCGTTCGGGAAAATGCTGGCCGAAGGGATGGCCGCGCCGAACACCGCGCTCGATTGGGCCGAGGAACTGCCGAAGGCCGCCGTGCTGGCGGCGGCGCTGGGGGCCAGGTTGGAGGGGCCGCTGGCGACGGCCGCGCTCGAAGATCCGCCCGAGACCAGCCCGGTCGATCCCGACGGATAGCCGGTGCCGGTGCGAATATACAGCTCGTTCAGGTTCTCCGGATTGCGCGCGAATTCCCGCGCCACTTCGAGCACCACGTGGTACTGGTTCAACTGCGTGAACATGGTCGAGACTTCGCGCTGCCCGTAGGCGTCGTAGAGCGTCTGGTCGATCGAGGACGGTGTGATGCCGACGCGCGCCGCGGTGTCGCGGTCGAAGACGATCTTCGCCCGCAGCCCCTGCACCTGCTGATCGCTGGCGACATCGGTCAGATCGGGCAGATGCTTCATGCCATCGAGCATCTTCGGCGCGAACTCGTTCAACTCGTCGGCGCTGGGATCTTCGAGCGTGTATTGAAACTGGGTGCGGCTGACGCGGTCGTCCACCGTGATATCCTGCACCGGCTGCATGAAGAGCGTGATGCCGGCCACCTTGTCGAGCTCCGGCTGCAAACGCCGGATCACGTCGCTGGCCGTGCCTGTGCGCTGGTCGAGCGGTTTCAGGTTAATCAGTACCCGCCCGCTGTTCAGCGTAGTGTTGGTGCCGTCGATGCCGATGAACGAGGAGAGGCTCTCGACCGCCGGGTCCTGCAGAATCACTTTGGTGAGCGATTGCTGCAAGCGCGACATTTCGCCGAACGACGCCGTCTGCGAGGCCTCCGAGACGCCTTGGATCACGCCGGTATCCTGGATCGGGAAGAAGCCCTTCGGGATGTAGTAGAACTGGAGCACGGTGACGACGAGCGTCGCGATGGCGATGAGCAGCGTGACGGTCTGGAAGCGCAGCACGAAGCGAAGCGTGCGGCCGTAGAAAGCGATCACCGCGTCGAAGGCGCGCCCGGAGGTGTGATAGAACCATCCCTGCTCGGCTTCCGGCGTGTGCTTCAGCAGCTTCGAGCACATCATCGGCGTGAGTGTGAGCGAGACCACGGCCGAAACCAGGATGGTGACGGACAGCGTAACGGCGAACTCGCGGAACAGGCGCCCCACGATGTCGGCCATGAACAGGAGCGGAATCAGCACCGCGATCAGCGAGATGGTCAGCGATACGATAGTGAAGCCGATCTGCGCCGAGCCCTTCAGCGCGGCCTCGATCCCGCTATCGCCCTCTTCGATGTAGCGGGTGATGTTCTCGATCATCACGATNNTCGTCCACCACGAAGCCGGTGGAAATCGTCAGCGCCATCAGCGTCAGGTTATTCAGGCTGTAGCCGAGCAGGTACATCACGCCGAAGGTGCCCACGATCGAAAGCGGCACCGCGATGCTGGGAATCACCGTGGCGGCCACGCTGCGCAGGAACAGGAAGATCACCATCACCACCAGCGCCACCGTGAGCATCAGCTCGAACTGCACGTCCTCGACCGACGCGCGGATGGTGGTGGTGCGGTCGGTGAGGATGGTGACGTTGACCGACTTGGGCAGCGTGGCGGTGAGTTGCGGCAGCAGCTTCTTGATGTGATCCACCACCGAGATGATGTTGGCGCCCGGCTGCCGCTGGATGTTCATGATGACGGCGGGCGTGCGGTTCATCCACGCCGCCTGGCGCAGATTCTCGGCTTCGTCCTTTACCACCGCGACGTCGGAGAGCTTCACCGGCGCGTTGTTGCGATAGGCGATGACCAGCGGCTTGTAGTCGCTGCTCGAAAGCAACTGGTCGTTGGCGCCGATCTGGAACGCCTGGTGCGGCCCGTCGAAATTCCCCTTGGCCAGGTTGACGTTGGCGGCCAGAATCGCGCTGCGCAGATCCTCCAGGTTCATGCCGTAGGAGGCCATCTGCGTCGGATTGGCCTGAATGCGCACGGCCGGCTTCTGTCCGCCGCTGATGCTGACCATGCCCACGCCGGCAAGTTGCGAAATCTTGGGCGCCAGACGCGTATCGGCCAAATCCTCGACCTTGGTCAGCGGCAGCGACGTCGAACTCAGCGCCAGCGTCAGAATGGGCGCGTCGGCGGGATTGGTCTTGCTGTAAATCGGCGGCGCGGGAAGGTCGGCGGGGAGGAAGGTGCCGGAGGCGTTGATAGACTGCTGCACCTCCTGCTCGGCCACGTCGATATTTAGATTAAGGTTGAATTGCAGGGTGATGACCGAACTACCGTCGGAGCTGGTCGAGGTCATCTGCTGCAGGCCGGGCACCTGGCCGAACTGGCGTTCGAGCGGCGCCGTGACCGAGGACGCCATCACGTCGGGGCTGGCGCCGGGGTAGAAGGTCGCCACCTGAATGGTGGGATAATCCACTTCGGGTAGCGCCGACACCGGCAACTGCTTATAGGCGACCGCCCCGGCAAGCAGGATGCCCACCATCAGCAGCGAGGTCGCAACCGGACGCAGAATGAATGTCCGGGACGGGCTCACTGCGCTTTCCCCCGGCTGGCCTTTCCGGCGCCGCCATGGGCGCCCGCCGCGCCCGGGGCGCCTTGGCCGCCGCGACCACCAGTCGGCTGCTCACCCGGGATGGTCGCGATCACCTTGCTGCCTTCGTTCAGCTTGTCGACGCCCTGCATCACCAGCGCGTCGCCGGGATTGAGGCCGGAGACGACCTCGGTCAGATCGCCCTCGGTGGTGCCGGCGACGATGTTGCGCACGGTCACGGTCGAATCCGGCTTCACCAGGAAAACGTACTTGTTCTCGGTGGTGATTTGCATCGCGCCGTTCGGAATCAGCACCACGCCGTGCTTCTGCTCGACGAGCAGGCGCACGTTGACGAACTGGTTCGGAAACAGGGTGTCGTTCGAGTTCGGAAAAGCCGCCCGCAGGCGCAACGTGCCAGTGGTCTGATCGATTTCATTATCGATGGTATATAGAGTGCCGGTGGCGATCTTCTTCTTCGGATCGCTGAACGTCCCGGCGTCGCGATCCCAGGCTTCCACCGACAACTGCTGGTGAGCGAAGTAGCGGGGCAGCACGGATTTCAGCTTGTCCTCCGGAATGGTGAAGACCACGCTGATGGGCTGTACCTGGGTGATGACGATCAGCCCGGTCGAATCCGAGGCGTGCACGATATTGCCGGGATCCACCAGGCGCAAGCCGACGCGGCCGGCGATGGGCGATGCGATGTGGCAGTACGTCAGGTTGAGCTTGGCCGCGTCGATCTGTCCCTGGTCCGATTTGACGACGCCTTCTTCCTGGGCGACCAGCGCTTTCTGGGTGGCGTATTGCTGCTCGGGAACGGCGTTCTGCTTCAGCAGGCCGGCGTAACGGCTCAGGTCCACGTTGGCGTTGTCGAGCAGCGCCTGGTCGCGCAGTTGCTGGCCCTCGGCCTGTTCGAGCGCCACCTGGTAGGGACGCGTGTCGATCTCGACCAGCGGCGCGCCCTGCTTCACGATGTCGCCCTCCCTGTACTTCACCTCCATCAACTGGCCGTCCACGCGGCTCTTGATGGTGACCGTGCTGAGAGGCGTGACATTGCCGAGGGCTTCCACGTAGACGGCAATATCGCCCTTCCTGGCGCGCGCCGCCACCACCGGGACTGCGCCGAAACCGCGCCGGCCGCCGGGGCCACCCGCCGCAGGCGCATCGGCCGCGCCCGGTTTAGCGCTCGCCCTCGAATAGAAATAGTAGCCGGCCGCGGCCGCCACCACGAGCGCCAGCAGCCAGATCCAACCCTTGCCCGAGCCCGGTTTGTGCGGAGCGGTTTCCCGCTGCCGCGGAGGAGCGCCTATTACCGGCGCGGAGGAAGTAGATTCGCTCATCGAACGCTCGCTCTCATATCGGCACAATTCAGGGCACGCTTGATCGTCGTCATCGAGTACACTATCTCACAAGTCCACCGGGGTAGTCGTGGGGGCCGGGCCCAGTTTGGCCCAGGGTAGAAACCTAACGATAACATTGGGCCGACCTGGCTGTTTGAGATGGCGACGGGATACCCTGGCAAGGTTACCGGCCAGGGGGCCGGCGGTTTTGAGGCGGCGCCTCTTTGATACACTCCCCGTCCACGTCGAGCAAGATATGGCCTGGCTGAAAATGGCCGGGGAACGCCTCTTTGATACGTTTTCACGAGATCCGCGTGGCGCTCGGATCGGGCGAGGGAACAAGGTAGTCCCCGAAGCTCCCCAGACCGCGACGCTCATTTAGGCACCACGTCCGCCACGGATGCGCGGGCCGCCTGAAGATATGGTGCACGACTTGCAAGGTAAGTCTTGTTTTCACCCTGGAAGGTAGGCGGCGCCGGGCTGTTCCGGGTTTCCATTCTGTTACTCGGTCGACAGCAAGCGAGAACCGGCGCCGCTTGATATCGCTGGGTTTGGCGCCGAGTGTGGCGGGTGGCGATCGGCCAGGATCCCCACTCGGAACAGCCTGGTGGCGGCGAAAGGCCCACGTGCAGAATGTGTCGGACCGCCACGCAGATGTGGCGGATTTCAGGCGCGGACTGAGTGAGCGAGTGAAGGAGACGCAATGAAAGTCGCCGTAGCAACGATGATTCTGGCCCTGGCCGGAGCGGCCTCGGGGCAACAGTACACGATTTCAGCTTTCGCCGGGGGGGGGGCACGATCCAATACCCCGCCACGGCGACCATGGTGCCGATTTCCGCGCCGATGACTGTGGCGCTGGATGGCGCGGGGAACGTCTATTTCCCGGCCACCGACAACAGTATCTACAAGGTGGATAAGGCGGGCACGCTCACACGCGTGGCGGGCAATGGAAAACGAGGCTACTCAGGCGACGGCGGGCTGGCTACCGAGGCGGAGTTTTTCGACCCTCGCTCGATCGCCATCGATTCCCGCGGAAATATCTATGTGGCGGACGACGGCAACCAGCGGGTCCGCGTGATTTCGGCCGATGGAATCGTGACCACGCTGGCCGGCAATGGCACGGCGGGTAACACGGGCGACGGCGGCGAGGCAACCGAGGCGCAAGTCTTTTACCCGTCGGACGTCGCGGTCGACGCGAGGGGCAACCTATACATTGCATCGGGAAATGTCATTCGCGTGGTGTCCACGGCGGGAATCATCAACGCGTTTGCCGGCAACGGAACGGCAGGCTATTCGGGCGACGGCGGCGCGGCCATCAGCGCGGAACTCAACTCGCCTGACAGTATGACGTTCGATGCGGCGGGCAACCTCTATTTCGTCGATTTCTACAACTACCGCGTGCGGAAGGTGTCTCCCACCGGAATTATCACGCCGGTTGCGGGCAATGGAACCAGCGGCTACGCGGGCGACGGCGGTCTGGCGACCGTGGCGGAACTGGCCACGCCGGGTGGCTTGGCGACTGACGCGAGCGGCAATCTATATATCGCCGACGCGGCAAATCATCGCACTCGGATGGTCTCTCCGGCCGGAATTATCACGACGGTCGCGGGCAACGGAACGGCGGGATATTCGGGCGATGGCGGCCTGGCGACCGCGGCCGAGTTGAACGGCCCGTCAGGCGTCGCGGTCGATAGCTCGGGCAATCTATATATATCGGACCAAGGCAACCGGACGGTGCGCAAGGTCACGGCTGGGGTTATCGGTACGATCGCCGGCAACGGCTCGTCGTATTCCGGCGATGGCGGTCCGGCAGCCACGGCGCACTTTGTCGGACCGGCGGGCCTGGCCGTCGACGCGGCGGGCAACGTGTACATCGCCGACCCCAGCGGGAACCGTATCTACAAAGTATCTACCGATAGCGCTATCGTGACTTTCGCCGGAACCGGCGTCGCCAATTACACCGGCGATGGCGGCCTGGCCACTAATGCGACCATGTTCGGCCCCTATGGCATCGCGGTGGACCGAAGCGGCAACGTGTATTTTTCCGACAAGGCCAACAACCGGATTCGGAAAATATCCACCGACGGGATCATCAGCCTGGTTGCCGGCAACGGGCAACTTGGCTATTCCGGCGACGGCGGCCCGGCGGTCGACGCAGCGCTCAACGCGCCGATGGGCCTGGGTGTCGATGCGGCGGGCAATGTCTATTTTGTCGACACGTACGGGTCGGTGATCGCGTGTTTCTGCTGGCCGATTGGCGTAATGTACGAGACCGGCGATTCCACGATCCGAAAAGTGTCGACCGACGGAATCATCACGACAATTGCCGGCGTGGGAACGTTGGGCTATTCGGGCGATGGCAACCCGGCCACCAAGGCCGAAATCTGGCCCACGGGCGTGGCGGTGGACGCGAGCGGGAACGTCTATATCGCGGAACAAAGCAGCAATATTGTCCGCAAGGTCGCGACGGACGGAATCATCTCGACCGTGGCTGGAGGCAACTCACTCCTGCTTGGCGACGGTCAGGCGGCCGTCAACGCGCGGCTCTATTTACCGGCCGGCGTGGCCGTGGATGCGAGCGGCAACCTGTTCATAGCCGACACAAACGACGGTCGGGTCCGCATGGTGTCGCCGGCGGGAATCATCTCTACCATTGCCGGCGAAGGTATGAACGACCCGGCCGACGGCGGCCCGGCGATTCTCGCCAACATGCGGCCCAACGCCGTCGCCGTCGCGGCCAGTGGGAAAATCTATGTGGCCGACGCTTCGACCAACACGATTCGCCTGCTCACGCCGTCCAGCCCCGCTTGCGCGTTTTCGGTCGCGCCGACGTTCTTCACGGCGCCCGTCTCTGGCGGCAGCGTGAGCGTGACCGTCACCACGGGCGATAACTGCGCGTGGGTCATCGAGGACACGCCGGATTGGATGACGCACTCCGGCACGTCAACGGGCACCGGTTCGGCGACCGTTGCGTTCACTGTGGCGGCCAACGCGGGCGGTTTCCGCTCGTGGATGTTGGCGCTCGCCAATACGGCCGTCACCGTGTATCAAGAGTCCAACACGTTCGCCATCGTGCAAGATTACCCCGCCATAGTTTCCGGCGCGGTCAACGCGGCGAGCATGGAAGCGTCTATTGCGCCGGGTGGGTTGGCGACAGTTTTCGGCAGCTTCCCAGTGCCATCGCCCGTCGCCGCGGACCAGCCGCTGCCCACTGGCATAGATGGTGTCTCGTTTCAGTTCAGCGGCGGGCCGCTCAGTCCGCTGCTCTATCTCAGTTTGGGACAGGCGAACGTGCAGGTGCCTTGGGAACTCGCTGGCGCGGCATCGGCGACGGTCACGGCGAGTCACGGCTCCGAAACCACCGCGGCGCAGGCGGTGAACTTACAAACCTTCGCGCCGGGTATCTTTGCCGACGGTATTCTCGACACAAATTACTATCGGGTCGGAGCGGGTAACCCGGCTGCGGCTGGTGACTGGGTGTCCATTTTTTGCACCGGTTTGGGCCCGGTGACGAACACTCCCGCAACCGGCGCCCCAGCGCCACTCGACAGGCTTTCGTGGACGACGACGGTGCCAACGGTTACCATCGGCGGTGTGACGGCCACGCTGAATTTCTACGGCCTCGCTCCTGGCTATGTCGGCGTCTACCAGGTCAACGCGCAAGTGCCGGCCGGCCTGGGCGCCCACCTCGCCCAGCCCGTCATCATCTCGATCGGCGGCGTCGAGTCATTCACAGTCAACATGGCGGTGCGCTAGGATTGCCCGAATCCACTGGGCCGTATCACGAACGACTCGGCGACGTGCACGAGAGGGCCGCCGGACCGACTCGGCTTATGGGACGTCGACGCGCGAGGCGCAGTCGTAGCTGCCGGTAACTGAGAGCCCTTGCTGCCCCAGCCCGCTAGAATGAAGGGAATGTCGGCTGCCTTTCGTTCCTTCGTGCTGGTGTCCCGCGAGCAGATCGCGCGCAATTACGCAAGCGTTCGCTCGGTGGTTGGGCCGGCGGTCGATGTGCTTGGCGTGGTCAAGGCCGATGCGTACGGCCACGGCGCCATCGAGGTGGCCCGCGTGCTCGTGGGCGAGGGCGCCGGGTGGCTCGCGGTGAGTTCGGTCGACGAAGGCGCCACACTGCGCGCGTCCGGGGTCGTCGCGCCGCGCATCCTGGTGATGGGCGGGTTTCTGCCGTTCGAAGCGGAGGCGATGCTGGGCTACGACCTGACCCCGGCCGTGCATTCGCTCGAACAGATGCGCGATCTCGACCGGCTGGCGGGGGCCGCGGGGAAAACGGTGCGGTACCACCTGAAAATCGATTCCGGCATGGGCCGGCTAGGCACGCGCGCACCGGCCGCGGAGATTGTGGCGGCGCTGGCGGCCACGCCGCACGCGCAATTGGAAGGGCTGATGACGCATCTCGCCTCGGCGGCGGATTACACGAGCACCCAAACCGCCGATCAACTGGCGTACTTTGGGAGAATCGCCGCGGCACTCGACGCGGGCGGATACCGCGGCCTGCGTTTGCACACGTCGAGCACCAACGCGATCGCTTACGGCCGCGGCTCCGGCCACAATATGGTGCGCGCCGGGCACGCGTTGTACGGGTATGTCTCCCCGGCGCGCGGCCAAGCGCCGGCACAGGGGCTGGACGTGCGGCCGGCGCTCACCTGGAAAGCCAGGCTGCTGGCGGTGAAGGAATTGCCCGCGGGCGCGCTGGTCGGTTACGGCGGAACGTTCCGCACGCCGCGCGCGATGCGGATCGGCGTGATCGGCGCGGGCTATGCCGACGGCATTTTCCACCGGCTCTCGAATCGCGGCCAGGTGATCGCGGACGGCAAGCTGACGCCTATTCTGGGTACGATTTCGATGGATCTCACGACCATTGACCTCAGCCACACGAGCATCCTGGGCCCGGGCGATGAAGTGACGCTGCTCGGCCAGGAGGGCGAAGCGCGCCTCGACGCGCAGCAGATCGCGCGCGTCGCCGGGACGATCTCCTACAACATACTATGCAGCATCAGCGCGCGCGTGCGGCGGGTATACGTGTAAAGGGCCGCGCAGGTTGACCGCGCGCCCTGCCCGGCAGGCGAGCTATGCTGAACACAAATGCGCATTGTCGTGCTGGTGGGCCTGCCGGGATCGGGTAAGTCGACTTACCTCGAGCGGATCGGCGCGGCCGGCTTGTCATCCGACGCGATCCGTCGACTGCTGGCCGATGACGCGACCGACCAGACCATAAACGACCGCGTGTTCGAGACGCTGCGCTGCCTGCTGCGGCAGCGCCTGGCACTGGGGCGGCCCGTCACGTACGTCGACGCGACGAATCTGACGCCGCAGGAACGCCTGCCGTACATCGCGATCGGGGCCGATTACGGCTGCCAGGTCGAGGCGCTGTACTTCGATACGCCCCTCGATGTGTGCCGCCAGCGCAATGCGGGGCGGGCGCGCGTGGTCCCCGAGGAAGCTCTCGACAAGATGCAGGAGAAGCTGGTGCCGCCAACGACCGCCGAAGGATTCGCCCGCGTCACACGCGTCTCGGAGTTGGAGCCGCTGGCGTAACCGGCGGCGCGACCGCGGGCCGGTCCGCACCTCACCCCAGCAGAAACTCCCTCGCCCTGGGCCCTATCGAATCCAGCACGTTCAGCATTTCGTGGCCCGAATCGACGATTTCGAGCGAGGCGTTCGGATGGGCGGCCACGAAGCGTTGTGAGAATTCCACCGGGACCACATCGTCGTGCGCGCCGTGAAAAATCAGGGCCGGCTGCGCGAAGTTGGGATCGTCCTCATACCGCGCGCCGTCTTCGAGCAGCGCATAGGAGAGCGCGCGGTTGCGGCCGTCGGCATAATTGAAAACGTCCATCCAGCCGGTGCGGTGCCACGTTTCGACGGCTTCGGCGCCCAGGCGCTCGGGCCAGCGGCGCGCAAACCCGAAGGCTGGCGCGAGCAACACCAATCGCGTTACTTCGGGGTGGCGCGCGGCGTAGAGCGCGGCCAGGTAGCCTCCCATGCTGGAGCCCATCAATGCCACCGGCTCGCCGGCCGCGGCCTGTTCGATCACTTGCAATTGGCCGGTGATGGTGAGGTGCTCGAAATCGCCGCGTGCCAGGTCGAGCACGGAAACACGCGCCCCGGCGGCTTCGAGGCTCCGCGAGAAATAACGGGCCTTGTTCGACTTGGGACCCGACGCGAACCCGTGCAGGTAGAGGGCGCGCGTCATGGCTTCACCGGCGGGGCGGGCGGCTCCGGGTCTTCCGTGAATTTGACGTCCGCCTCCGCGCTGAACATCTTGAAGTGCTGATAGTGGTAAAGATTCTCTGTCACGACTTGTCCATCCACCGAATGGCGGTGTACGACCGAAACGGGCGTCAGAAAACCGTGCGACGACATCACGTATTCGACGCTGGCCTGGTCGCGCACGGTGTGGCCGCCGTCCTGCAACTCCGCCCAAGCCTCGACGCGAAGCGGTAATCCATCGGACTTGCGCATCCACAGGCGCCCTTCGAGCGACTGATACACGGCGCGACGGCCCCGAAACTCGACCTCGCCGCCGGCCGTCGAACGCTGCTTCCAGCCCAGCACCAGGGCCGCTGACGTGCCCAGACGCGCCTCGCCGGCGGGCGCGAATTGCAGGTTTCCCCATCCGCGGCGGGTGAATTCGAGCAGAATCAAACCGTAGTCGGAGGCGATATCGACCAGTCCGTACTTGGCAAACTGTTCGAGCATCCGCTTCCGTATGCGGTCGCTGGGCGAGTTCATGCCGAGCGAGAGCGTATGGCGGGCGCTTGCCTCGGTCTGCAGAGATCGTCCGTCCACCGAGATTACCTGGCGAAACTCGTGCAGGTCGCCCGAATCGGTTTCCTTGAGCGTGCCCACGCTATATTCGGAAACAATCTGCCGCACGGTGGAGCGCGTTGGCGGCGGAGTCGGGGCGGAGCCGAATCGCGGTCGAAAGCGCGTCGACGCCCGGGCGCTGCGCTGATCGAGCGTCTCAATCGCAAGCGTCTTGGGGATATTCTGCGCCATGGCGTCTGCCTCTTCGGCCACGCGAGCAAGCAGGGGACGGAGACCGGCTTCAATGGTGGGCTGCGGCGGAGAGGTTGCTGGAAGCTGGTTTTGCGCGGCGACCGCCAGCGGAACGAAAAAAACAAGGACAGCCTTCCGCATGGTCCAATTGTAGCAACCCGTCTGACCGAAGCGACTCTTTTAACTGCCGTAGCTTCATCGGCTTGAGATTTTTTGTCACTATTTCTTCAAAATCGCTTGCATCGGTATTCCGAGTCTGATATTCTGAACAAGTCGCCCGATACGAGGTCTTCCGGTGTGCAGGCGAAACTTGCAACCGCCGGGCGAACGTGGTAAAAATAGAGAGACCTCTGCAAGGAACGGTAACAAAGCTCTTCCGGGCCACCGGAAAAGTGGAATACGGCCTTCCTGTTTGGCTCTTTTTGAACTTCAAGTTTAATCGATAGTGGTTGCGCAGTGTGCAATCCTGTCGGTATCAAGTTTCGAGGCCTGCAGTCAGTTCCGGCATTATCGATGTCGGATCGGGCTGCGCAGATCTTTGACAATCTGGTTGGATGCAGTAAGAAAAATTCGTCAGAGAACTTTGAGTAAATAGCGGAGCGATCTTGAGGTCGGGGCTTGTCCCTGGCCATTCTCATTAATTTCAATGAGAGTTTGATCCCGGCTCAGAATCAACGCTGGCGGCGCGCTTAACACATGCAAGTCGAACGAGAAAGCCGGGGCAACCTGGTGAGTAAAGTGGCGTACGGGTGAGTAACACGTGGATTATCTACCTCTTAGTGTGGAATAACCATGGGAAACCGTGGCTAATACCGCATAAGTCCGTGAGGAGAAAGCAGCAATGCGCTGAGAGAGGAGTCCGCGGCCGATTAGCTAGTTGGCAGGGTAAAAGCCTACCAAGGCATAGATCGGTAGCCGG
>PMKM01000251.1 GCA_003157745.1 Bryobacterales bacterium
ATTCGTCTTGTCGGTGTGCACCGTACCCTCGGATGCGAGAAGGTGGAAGGGCGCCAGGCGATAGTCCGCCAGAGACGTCACCGGCCAGCAATACCGACGATACGCTTCGCGATACTTGCGAACGCGGTCCAATCGATCGGAGTACGTTTGCGCCATTCCCGCCGCCGCAGGGCTATCCTGCACCACCTTGAGCACCGCTTCGAGCGACGCCACGCCGGCGGCGCCGACAGCAGCATATTGACGCTGGATCAGCTCGCGAGCCTTGGCTGACCACGGCATCAATTCGCAATCGAGACAAAACCAATCAGATCCGAACTCGTCCCAAAAGCCAGCTTTCGACACCGCCTGCTGAACGCGGGCGATGAATTCCGCTTCCTCCGACGGTTCCGGAAAGAACGCTCGCCCCGTCCGGGTATAGCACACGCCCACACGGCCATCGGTAACGCCGAACCTCTGCCGCGCTGCGTCAGCATCGCGGCAGACCACAACCACCGCCCTCGACCCCATGTGCTTCTCTTCGCACACGACCTTCTGTACGCCATTCTTGCGGAAGTATTCCAGCGCTTCCGTCGGATACTCGAGATACTCCGCGCGCGATGAAGTCTCGCTCGGCGACATCGTGGGCGGCAGATAGATGATCCAGTGCGGATCGGTGGCGAAGCGGCTCATCACTTCCAGCGCCGCAATCGAATTCTCCTCCCGGATGGTGATGTTCCGGTGCAGGCGCGTTTCCACAATCCGCTTTCCGGTGACGTCTTCGAGATCGAGCACATCGTCGAGCACCTGTTGGCTGGAACGAGCGTCGGATGCGACCGGCACCAGTGGCCGGATGGGCTTCGAATACTCACGCGCGGCCGGGACGGTTACAAACTCCCGTTCCGGGTAGCGCAGGGCCGTGAGCCCGCCGCCGAACACGGCGCCGGTATCGATATTCACCGTGTTGTTCAGCCACTCCGCTTCAGGAACCGGGGTGTGGCCGTAAACAACNNGCCGCGGTATTCAGAAGCCCAGTTATAGCGGACCGGCAGACCGAACTCATCCGTCTCGCCCGTCGTTTCGCCGTAGAGGCAGAACTCGCGGACAGCACCGGACCCGCGTCCGTGCATTTCCTCGCGGAGGCCCGCATGCGCGACGACGAGTTTCCCGCCATCGAGCACGTAGTGGCTCATCAATCCATCCAGGAAGGAAGCGACCCGCGCCCGAGCTTCGGCGGGCAGTGACTCCACCTCCCCAATCGACTGCTCCAGACCATGTTTGATCTGCACCTGTTTGCCGCGGAGCCACCGCAAGAACTTCACATCGTGGTTGCCTGCGACACAGAACGCCGTTCCCGCAGTGACCATGTTCCGAACGATGCGGACGGTTTCGAGGACATGCGGTCCGCGATCCACAAGATCGCCGAGGAAGATCGCCCGCCGGCCCGACGGGTGTCGCCAGCATTCATCGCCCCAAGGCTCGTCCTGATCCGGTATGGCGTATCGCTCCCAACCAGTCTGCGTGAGAAGCAATCTGAGTTCATCGGCACAGCCGTGCAGGTCGCCGAAAATGTCGAATGGTCCGCCTTCGTTCTTCTTGTTATTCCAGAGCGGTACACGCCGAATCTCGATCTCCTCCGACCCATCGAGAATGTGCACGTACCGAAAGCCTTCCCGTTCCAGCCCTCGGAGCCCGCGTCTAAGATCGTTGACCTGGTTCCGAACTACGTGCGGGCCAAAGGCGCGATCCGCCCGGGTTCTGTTCCGCTCCTGGCAGATCCTCTCCGGCGTATTGACTACGATGGCGACGGCGAAGCAATGGTACTTGCGCGCCTGCTCGACCAGACGCTTCCGGTCCTCGGCGCGAACGTTCGTGGCATCGACAACAGTCAGCCGCCCGCGTGCGAGCCGCTTCTCCAGCATGTAGTACAGGGCGTCGAAAGCATCGTGCGTGGATGACTGGTCATTCTCATCGTCGCTAACTAGGCCCCGAAAGAAGTCCGACGAGAGTACTTCAGTCGGAAGAAACAGCCGGCGGGCCAGCGTGGACTTCCCGGAACCGGAAGCGCCGATCATCGCGACCAGCGCCAGTTCTGGGATTTCGATGGTCTTCATTGAGCACCTCCTGCCGTTAACGAAAAGACCGCCATCTGCGACGGCGCTCCGTGCCGCTCATCTACCGGCCCAACTGGCTCGAAGCTCACCTGATAGCCAAACCTGACACCGATTGCGCCGGCCCAGTCCGCAAACTCCGCTCGCGTCCACTCGAAACGGTGATCGCCGTGCCGCAGCTTTCCAGGTGGCAGCGTCGGGAACAACACGTTGTACTCCCGATTCGGAGTAGTCACAACCACGTGCCGCGGGCGGGCGAACTCGAATAGCACACGCTCCATAGCGACGAGGCGTGGGCGATCCAGATGCTCGATCACCTCGATGACCGCCGCGGCGTCGAAGCCGCTCAAGCGCTTATCGCGGTACAGGAGGGAGCCCTGCATCAGATGAACTCGCTTCCGCTGTCGCTCGGGCATGCGCTCCAGGGGGAGCCGCGAGGAGGCTGTTTCGAGCGAACGGTGGCTCACGTCCATTCCGGTGATTCGTTCGAATGCCCGGTCGGCCAACAACCGGCGCAGCAGTTTCCCTTCGCCGCAGCCGAGATCGAGGATCGTTTTCGCCTCCAGGGTCTTGAGTCTCGTCGCCACCAGGTTCAGGCGCTGGGTGTGGAGCGTCATGGGTCGCTCCAGGTCCTTCTCTGCCAGAGCGGCTTGCTCCGTTCTCGATTCCACCACTTCTACGGCAGCGTTCTCCTCGTCCAACAGCCTGGCCATCGCCTGATCGACCAGCGACGATCTTCGCTTCAGGTAGCGCTGGACGATCAGTTGGCGTTCGGGATGCTTGCCAAGCCAGCCTTCACCGTGACGGAGCAACTTGTCGACCTCGGCGTCCCCAATGTAGTAGTGCTTTTCTTCGTCGAGAACCGGCAAGAGTACACACAGATGCGAAAGGGCATCGTGAACCGTCACACAGGCTTTAAGCGTCAAGCGAAAATAGCGGCTCTCGCCCCAGTCGGGAAACTTGTCGTCGAGCGGGATCGGTGCGGCCTCAACATGATAGCCAAGCGGTTCGAAGAGCTTTCGCAGGACGTCCGCTCCGCCGCGAGCGCGGATGACTTCTACGGTTAGCTCCAGCGGGAGTTTGGTCTCGACCAGTTCGGGCCGCTTTTGACAATTGCCCGCGAGGGCTGTGCCAAAGATGCGGCCCATCGCCACCGTGAGATAAGACGACGCAACGTAGGGCCGGTCATTCACGTAGTCTTCCAGTTGCTGGGCGCCGCGCACCAGTTCGACCGGATCCAGTTCCAGTAGAAGGCACGCGGTGCACCGCTGAGCCGTCGCGCTGGAGTAGAAGACGTGAGCTTTGCCGAACGCCAGGTCTGCTGAATGCAGATTCGCGGGATTCTTGTGCAGAAGAAATCCCAGATCTGTGGCCTCGTCGGCAGTGTTGGTGATCGTGATGAGCATTTGTGATTACTGATCCGTGTCGAAGTCCCAACTGCCATCGTCCCACCAGTACACCGACAGGACGGAACTGACCTGATAGCCCGGGTCGTCATCCCCCGCTGGTTCGTACAGCGGCACCCCCAAGGCCCGGGAGAACGCACAATCGTACTCGCGGAATGCCACTTTCACAGATGCAGGTGACGACCGCGGGTAAACGTGAAAGCACACCAACCGGTCATCGTCCGCGACTGCGAGCAACTGGCGAGCCATGACTCGCCCACGACGATCGCGCGCGTAGAGTACCTTCTTGTTGACGTCCAGAAGCGCCGCGATGGCGGAGTCGGAGCAGATACCGCCTATGCCGAGGCATGTGCCCGTATATGTTCCGAGCTTAAGAATCTCCAGTGGATCTCGCTCTACATCAATCGTGAAGTCGCCGTGCGGTTCTTCAAACGGGATACCTTGTTCCCACAATTCAGGCGCGATCGGCTTGTGCTTCTTGTGCCATGCGAGGGTAGCGGGGTGTCTGGCCAAGTATTCCCGGTCACCAGACCAATAGGCCTGGAGAAAAGCGCGCAAGCCGCGCCGATTCTCGCGCACGTCGCCAAGCAGCCGCAACGCGTGTGAGCCGCCTTTTGACAGATTCTGCACCGGCAGGCCCACTTTCAACCGGTCGAGCACGGCGCGTTCGATGATATCGAGTCGCGTCAACACAAGCTTGTCCGCTAGCACGCGCTGGCACCGTTCCGGGCTTCCGGCCGATAGCTGGATGTCGCCCTGAAGCCACAACTTCAGACGGGCCGGGATAGGGTTCGTGTACCCTTCTTCCCAGATGTCCGAAATCGTTTTGCAGACATCGCGAATTGCAGTGGTCAGCGGATCGGTTTGGAACAGGCGACTACTTCCACACGTTCGGCAGATCTCTCCGCGAATAGGAGGCTGGACGCCGCCAAGGACTTTGGCGGAGCACGCCAGCTTCCTCGGTGCCGCGCAAAAGGCGTCCACCGTAAAGGCTGGCAGGTGCTGGACCAGTGACCGAAGCCCCCATGAAATCAAGTTGGCGTCATTCTGGCGGCGACACGCGCGTTCGAGTGCCTCAAAGCTCCGGTCGGGTGCGGAGATGAAGCGCGTCAACATCGCCTCATCCTTGATCTCAAGCATAGAACCCAACGCGCGAGATGCTCCATCGCCAGTTCCAAAGGGAGGAGCGGCCAGCCGGCGAATCAGACCGAGACCGACAGGTGTTCGGTCTTCGATCATCCGTGGGTCATCCCAGAATCCCAGCCACTCAGAGAAATAATCGGCGGCCTTTTGCTGGTGCGTCGGGGGTGCGTTCGCCACGACTGCTTCCAACTGCGGCATCCACTTCTGAGTGCTCCGCCATTTCCGCTGGAGAGCCGCCTCTTTCAAATCGGAGTATTCGAGGCCAATCAGGAATCTGAAGTACCGAACGGCCGCCTCGGACGTAAAAGTCCGCCATGTCGATTGGCGCAGAAGGTCCGCCATGCCAGGAAAGTGCCCGCACGGCCTCCATAGATCCAGAGCCATCCATCCCTCTGCAAGTCCGATCCCAATCTCCTCCAATACCCGCTCAGGAAAGCCGGCGCATTCGCCGACCCTGTCGAAGCTGCGGCTAACGCCGAATTGAGTCGCCAGACGGAATCCAGCCATCAGGTATTCGACATCGCCTCCGTGCCGTATTGTCTCCAGGAAGCAGCGCACCCACGCAGGAAACTGCTCGTCCGCCGACAACTCGCTGATCTGCGCCAAGTGAGTTTCCACCCGGGAACCGGGCGGCGCTGCGTCGGGCTTGACCTCCAACAGCACGCTGACGAAGGGAAGTCGACGGTGCGGGGGCAATGTGGTGGCGAGTCGGCACCAGGCGCAGGCGTGTCCAGTGTCCGATAGCGCAATGAAGCAGCTCACGGCCCACAGCAGACGATCGTCGCTCTCCAGTTCGAGCGCAACGTGTAGCGACAGATAGGCCGAGACATTACAGGCCGATCCCCATCGAACGAGCGGCCAGATATGTTGCACGAAGCGCGCCGGCAATGTCCAGCACGCTCTGCCGCCAGAGTGACGCACATTTGCCGCGCGGGGAAACTCGCTCTCGATCGCTTCCACAATGGCTTTCGAATAGCCGTGCTGTTCAAGCCGAGCTCGCACCACTGGCAGGTGCTTTCTCATTGGCGAAAGCAAGGCATGCATGGAGCCGGGATGGCACAGATGGGGGCGAACATCGAATGGAGCGAGCCGGGTGCCCTTGGGCGGCTGATGCTTCGTACCTTTGAAGGCACGGGGATGAGCGCTGGTCGCCTTCGGGGTGGCTGGTACGGCGCCCCAGTTGGTTGGCAGAGGCGGTGGAGTCGCTGCAAGCGAGAGGTCCGGTACCGACTCGATGGCGACGATCAGGACATCATACAGAGTGTCGGGGTCCGCAGCGTTGGCATTTGCCAGCCGTTGCCAGGACTCCTGCAACCTCGCCTTGTGCGGAAGTAGCGAACGATTTAGCGCGTCGAACGGAATGGACTTAGTCTCGAATGACCTCGGGTCCTCCGCGTTAGGCTCGCTCATGAGTGCGACGAGTTCTCCTGGCCGTCGAACAATCGAAATTAGGCGTGCCTGGTTGTCTTCTTGCATCTCAGTCTCTCGCAATCGGCTTACCACCGGCGGGCCCATTCCGGAGCCTCGATGCTCTCCGGGCGGTCGCCGTTGAAATCTGCGAGTGTTTCAAAATACAGCCCCTTGTGACGGTTCCACTTTCCTGCAAGTATCTTCCCTTCGAGGGCGATGACGAGGCGCCCGCTGTGGTCCCAGTCTGCCCACTCCGCGTCGAACGCCTGCGGCTCAGCTCGTTTGCTTGTCAACACAAGATGATAGCGTGGGGGACTGAAGGAACGGTCGAGCAGCAATTGTCCCCTCCGGATCGGATTCGCCCTGTTCCACTTCAACTGGCTCTGGCCGTCGGGCTCCGCCAATTCCCACCCGCCATGTCGCAACCGGAGGTACAAGGGATCGCGGAAAAGCTTCTCTTCCTCGAGGAACTTCTTGTAGGTTGCAATACGGTCTCCATCGTCAAGCAGATCTGTGAGACCATGCAGCGAAAACCGCGGATGAAGTTCGGCGGGCCAGTCCGCGCGCCAGAAGCACCGGTTATCCAGGAAGAGTCCTCCGCCGCCCCACGTTCCAATGCCTGGCCAGAGGGCGAGTGCCGTGAAATAGGGCGGCTTGCTGATCGCTGTCCACGTGTCCGGCATGTCCGCATCACGCTTTCTGCCATATTTGGCTGCAAAGTAGATGAACTTCGTTCCATCCGGCGAAAGATGGCAGCGTTCTTCGTAGATCCGCCCGTGGAACCACTGGCCACGCTGGAAACGATCCTTTTTCGTCTCCCACAAGATAAGTTCCACCCATCGTGCTGGTCCACACCGCACGATCAAAGCCACGCCAGCCTGGTGCGCCAGGAGAACCCAGAGTCGACACGGAACTGGAGATTTGGTGGGCATTGCTTGGGATCCTTTTTCAGACGTTCTCCACACTGGCGACACACACTCGGGTGAAATCCGCCTCGGGCTGCACGTCGAACCGCACTGGCAGAAACTCCTTGATCACCGCCATATTCGTACGTGCGTGCATGTTGATCTTCTGGGCCGTAAACGATCCTGCTCCGGCCAGCGCAAGGGGGAGCAACAGCTGATCGGTCAGGTGCTCACCTGCGGCCGCCCGGGAGACTAGGTACTCTCGCGCATCCTTGGCCGCGATCGAAGCCACCTTCTCGGCGCTCACGCCCATCTGTCCAAACGCCGAGAAGATCTCCGTGACCTCGGAGCTTCCGATCTCGACCATGACGAGGTTGCCAGGGCCGGGCGAGTTGCGGGTCTGGTCGATCTTGCCACAGTCCTTGTTCCAGTTGAGCATACCTGCCGCAGTCTCGGTCTCGCGCAGCGCGATATGCCCTGGAAGATTCGCGACCACGGCCACGATTCTGCGCGACAAGACCTCACCGCGCTCGCCGATATGTAGTGGCGCCAGAGACGGAGCCGGTTCGATCTCCGCGCAGAAGCGTCCGCCGCCGGCGGGATAGAAGCCGTACCGCTCGAACTGCAGCCGAATCTTCGGCCCCATCCGCTCGATCAGCGGCAAGAAGGTCCGCTCCAGGAAATCGAACGGAGGCGCGGCGGAGTTGTGCGTGCCGCCTTCGATTGCGATGTGGCTCGGCGCATCCGCCGTCAGCAGCGCTGGCAGTATGGTCTGAAACACGAGCGTGCCGCTTCCCGCCGTGCCGACGGCGAAGCGATAATCGCCCGCCCGCACCTTGCCGGGCGAGAAGGTGACAGCGGTAGAACCGAGGGTAGCCCCCTCGACTTCAGCGCCGCCCACTTCGGCCGCGGCCAGGACTGCCGTCAGATGCTGACGCAGCAATCCCGGCCGCTCGCGGCCTGCGCGGATGTTCTCAATACGGAACGGCTTCCCGGTGGCCAGGGAAAGGCTCAGCGAAGTACGCAGGACTTGCCCGCCGCCTTCGCCGAACGATCCATCTATCCGAATCATAACCCTGTCTCCCGGTCTCACTTTCCCAGGAAGCAGGATCATGAGCCGCCTTGTGCTACCCTTTTACGCAGACCACTTGCCGGAGCGTGTGTACGATCTCCACCAGATCGGCCTGCGCCGCCATCACGGCGTCAATCGGTTTGTAAGCCGCCGGCGTCTCGTCAATCACGTCTTCGTCCTTCCGGCATTCGATGCCTTCCGTCATCCGCACGTGATCCTCTACTGTAAATCGGCGCTTGGCTTCATTGCGCGACATTGCCCGCCCTGCGCCATGGCTGCAACTGCAGAAGCTCTCCGGGTTGCCTTTACCGCGCACGATGTAGGAACGCGCCCCCATGCTGCCAGGGATGATTCCCATGTCGCCCTCGCGCGCCCGCACCGCGCCTTTGCGCGTTACCAGGACGTTCTCGCCGTAGTGCGATTCGCGCGCCACATAGTTGTGGTGACAGTTGATCGCCTGCACCTCGGCAGTGAATGCCGGTACGCCGCCCGAATTGCGGACGCTCGCGACCACCTGTTCCATCATCAGGTGCCGGTTCCACCGCGCGTAGTCCTGCGCCCACTCGACGGCTTCGACGTAATCGTCAAAGTGCTCGGTGCGCTCCGGGAAATACGCGAGGTCAACGTCCGGAAGATTGATGAAGAACCTCTTCATGTCTTTGCGCGCGAGGTCGATGAAATAGGTCCCCATACGGTTGCCGACTCCGCGGGACCCGCTGTGCAGCATGAACCAGACTGTCTCCGCCTCGTCCAGGCAGATCTCGATAAAGTGGTTGCCGGTTCCCAGCGTGCCGAGGTGGTTGGCGTGGTTCCCGCGATCGAGCTTCGGATGCTTCGCCAGAATCGCGTCGTACCGTACTTTCAACTCCGCCTGCCAGACGCCCTGGTTCCGTTCCGGAATGTCGCCCCAGGCGCCGCGATCGCCGGCGCCGCCGTGATTGGTCCGGCCGTGCGGCACAGCAGTTTCAATCGCCGTCCGGATTCCTTTCAGGCTGTCCGGGAGATCGCGCGCGTTCAGGCTGGTCTGGACCGCCATCATCCCGCAACCAATATCCACGCCGACTGCTGCGGGAATGATCGCGCCCTTGGTCGGAATCACACTGCCCACGGTTGCGCCGATTCCCCAATGGACGTCCGGCATCGCGGCGATCCACTTGAAGACGAAGGGAAGCTGCGCGGCATTCAGCAGTTGCTGGCGCGCGGCGTCCTCGAGGGGGACACCTTTCGTCCATGCCTTCACCGGCAGGCCGTGTTCGGGCGCGATCACGTTGTATGTGGTTTCCGACATATCGATATCCTCTATTCTGGCAATGCGCGACGACAAACGGTGAAGAAACATCGCTCTACCCACTGAGCTACTGCCCCGACGTTGTGCTGGAGCAGCCTGGACTCGAACCGGGGACCGATGTAGTTCCTTCTGCATTCGCCGCGAATCTGCTCAAAACTGATGCCTGGCCTGCGGCGACGATCGGTGGAGAAACGTCTCACCGTTGTTCTGCCGCTAAACTACTGCGCCGGTTGGGCGCAGCCCGGAGTCGAACCGGGATCCACAGCGTCATGTAGTTCCTCCTGCATTCGCCGCAGGCCCTTCGCTCTGGCGACAAGTGTTGACGAGAGCTTACTGAACCCTTTGCGGACCCAGTCACGGGTTTCGAACCCGCTAGCGTTTTTAGCGCGTACCATATACTCCCGCCGGCATTCGCCAGCAATCCTTCTGGAAGCCGACAATGTGGTTCGCCGAGACGGATATCTTGACAGGATGTAGTCCCGGCCAGCATTCGGCCCCTGCATACTCACAATCTTCAAGCCTGAAGCGACAATCGTTGAAGAAACATCGACGCTCTACCATTGAGCTACCGCGCGTCATGTTCGCGCGACCCGGACTCGAACCGGGAACCTTCGGGTTATGAGCCATGTAGTTCCTTCGGCATTCGCCACAGGCTGTCGCACCGGAGCGCGGCCGGCGGAAGTTTCCCTTCTCCCGCCGGACTTCCCCAGCATTCGGGGCCGACAAGACAACTGTGGTCGAGACACGACATGTTTGAGATGTAGTCCCGCCAGCATTCGGCCCCTTTGCATCAAACGGCCACTGCTTCGATACGCGCGATCCAGTGGTCCGCCTCAAGTTGCCCCGAAGCGAACGCCGCGATCACTTCGAACACCCGATCGGAGAATCCCCCGATGTTCAGGATGTCCGTTCGCTCGCCGGCCTGCGTCGTCTGGTTCGGCTGGACATCCAGGCAAACCAGGCGAGCCTTCGGATTCCGTTGCCGGAATTCCGACCACTCGGCCAACAAGGCAGTCCCGCGCCCGCGTCCCTGATCTACCCACGACTCGCTATCCGAGACGAAGATGACCAGATCCGCTTTCTTCTTCCGCTGATTCAGAAGACGGACCGGCGCGCTGCAGTTCGTACCGCCCCCGCCGATCGAAGCCAGCCGTCCGGCGTTCGTCATCACGCTATCGCGCGAATTCAGATCCACCGAAACGACTGCCTGTTCGAACGGCAGCACAGTCGCGGCAGGGTTCTTCCGCAACACCGACGCAGCGACCAATGCCGCCACATCGATGCACCGCACGCTGGTCGTCGAGCCGCGCCGATGCCCGGTCACGGGGCTGGCCATGGAACCCGAAACATCGGGACACACGACCACACGGCCCTCAATCGACGGCACATTCGCGATCGCCAGTTCCATCGCATCCTGCAGAGCGTTCCGCACTTCCTCCGGTATCGCCGCATCGCAGTTCCGATAGGCGGTCAGAAGCTGGTACGGGAACACTCGCGCCCGCTGGATTTGACCTGCATCGCGCAAACGTGCCGCGATGAGGTCCGCCAGGCCATGGTCTTCGAATACACCGTGCCGGGCGAACGTGTTGAGGTTCATGCGCGTGGTCTGCCACGAAGCGTTCTTCGCGATGCTCACCCAATCTTTTTGGGAAAGCGGCAGCGCCGACAGCAGCATGAACGGAAGGTCGGGCACGTCCACTGCCTCCCCGGCCTTGAACTGTTCGAACTGCATTACCAGCTTCGGCAACGCATTCGCATCGTGAGACCGGCCGAGCATGTAACCGTAGAACGCCTCCCGCTTCGGTCCCGCCGGCTTGGGGTGGACCATCTTTACGATGTCGGAAAGCGACGGACTCTGCCCCGCGCTGCCGCTGAACAGAGCGTCCTCGTCGCGGCTGGCGAGCCATTCGCTCACCAGCCGCTTGGGAGCAGTTCCCAACGACTTCCGGCCAACCACTCCGGAACGGAGAATCTGAACGTACGTCCGCAGCATGCGCGTGTTGTCGATCACGCGCGCGAAAACGGCTTCGTGCAGCCGAGGTTCGCGCGCGGACAGCCAGGCGCACAGCAACGCCGGCATGTCCTTCATGAACGACTGGGTCCGGCTGTAGATCGCCACTCGCGCGACGAACTCCGCGTCCACGGCATCGCAAAATTCGAGGACGCGCGTCAGCTGCTCATCCGCCGTTGCGTAGAAGGTCCGTCCGAAACAGCCAGTGGCCGCGTACTGCGCCAGGGCCTGCTTCGGCGCCAGGGCGTACGCCGGGGCGTTCTCGGAGTTCACCGTGTCCGTCTGCGGGATCAACGCGTCCCGCAGGCTAGCGAACAGTGTCTTGTTGGCCATCATTCATGTCCTCGCTTTCGCAATGTATCGAAGCACTCGTTATGCCAAACCGCAAGTTGCTGATTCCAAATCATTACCAACGAGTAGACCTTTTGTCAGTGGATACGTTAGGATAAGATTTTAGAATTCTGTCTATGCTTAACGGTTCATCCATCGTCATCAGTCTGCTTGGGACAACACTCGACCAGGGCAAGCACCCCGACCGCTGGCAGACCTGGCGACCGTCGGTCTCTCTCTGTCGCCAACCGGATCTGATAGTGAAGCGGTTCGAACTTCTCCACGGCTCCCGCGACAAGGCGCTCGCCAGCCAGGTGAGCCGCGACATCTCGACGGTTTCGCCGGAAACCGAGATGCGGCTTCACCAAATCGATTTCGGCGATCCGTGGGACTTCGAGCAGGTCTACGAGGCGCTCTTCAACTTCGCCCGCGCCTACCTCTTCGATACCGATTCCGAAGACTACCTGATCCACATCACCACGGGCACGCACGTTGCCCAGATCTGCCTGTTCCTGCTCACCGAATCGCGGTGGCTGCCGGGACGGCTCATCCAATGCTCGCCGGATCGGGACCGCAGTGCGCCTGGAAAGATCAAGATCATCGATCTCGACCTGTCTCGCTACGACCGGATTGCTTCGCGCTTTCAGCAGGAGCAGCGGGAGGGTGTCTCCTACCTGAAGGGCGGCATCGAAACGCGGAACAGCGCCTTCAATCGCCTGATCGACCGTATTGAACAAGTGGCAATCGCCACTCGCGACCCGCTCCTGCTGATGGGGCCCACCGGCGCCGGCAAGTCGCGTCTGGCACGCCGCATCTACGAACTGAAGAAGGCGCGCCATGCGGTCAAGGGCGAGTTCGTGGATGTAAACTGCGCGACCCTCCGCGGCGACGGAGCCATGTCGGCTCTCTTCGGCCACACAAAAGGCGCTTTCACTGGGGCGCTGAAAGATCGCCCGGGCTTACTTCGGACCGCCGACGGCGGCGTGCTGTTTCTCGACGAAATCGGTGAACTCGGATCGGACGAACAAGCGATGTTGCTCCGCGCGTTGGAGGAGAAGACGTTTCTTCCGCTCGGGTCGGACCGCGAAAGCCATAGCGACTTTCAATTGATCGCGGGGACGAACCGCGACTTGTTCGCCGCCGTGCGCGAGGGCCGATTCCGCGAAGACTTGCTGGCTCGCATCAACCTTTGGACGTTCTCGCTTCCGGGACTCCGGGCGCGGCCCGAGGACATCGAACCCAACCTGCAGTTCGAACTCGATCAATACGCTCAGAAGACCGGCAACCGGATCACATTCAGCAAAGAAGCGCGCCACAAGTTTCTTGAATTCGCGCTTTCCCCGGTCGCCGCGTGGAAAGGAAACTTTCGCGATCTGAATGCGGCCGTGGCCCGCATGGCCACCCTCACCTTGGGCGGCCGCATTTCCATCGAGGCCGTGGATGAAGAAATCGAACGCCTCAACCATTCATGGGCGGACCCACGGCGGGGCGGGTCGGAAGACCGACTCCGCGATCTTATCGGCGGTGATCGGGCGGCTGAGATCGACGAGTTCGACCGCGTGCAGGTCAGTCATGTGATTGAAGTGTGCCGCCAGTGCCGATCGCTCTCCGAGGCGGGCCGCGTGCTGTTCAGCGCCTCCCGCGGTCGCAAGGCGACTACGAACGATGCTGATCGCCTGCGCAAATACCTGAACCGCTTTGGAATCGAGTGGTCGCAGATTTCTTCAAGGACCGCCGGATAGTGTCAAGGTTATGTCAAGCGACTACGACAACGAAACATCTGAAACCGCGACGGTGTCCAAGGAATATATGAAGATCTGTTGGCCTGAAAACATGGAGCGGACGTCACGCGGGGGTGACGTGGGATGCGCCTGATTCCGTCAGGCGCGCTTCCGCGCCGAATCTTGAGCTGGTCCGCCGTGGTGTTTGGCATTCTGATAGGCCTCCTTGGCGTCGCAGGAGCGAGCCACGGATGGGTTGAGGGCGATCCCACTGTTTCAGATTGGCTAACTACCCGGATTAGTGTAGCGGGTACAGGTCTGTTCGGAATGGCGTTCCTGGTTGCCACCCTTACGGCGGTTCGCAGTCGCAGGCGCGCAGGCCTGATGTTCCTGGGTTCCACACCCTTTGTCGCATTTCTCCTTAGCTATCCGAGCGCAGGCTACCTAGTCTGGGAGCCGGATGGCAGCGGGGTCTTTCAACTACCGCTGCTGCCGACCGCAGTGCGATTGGCCTGCGTGTACTATCTGCCATTCGTCGCGCCGCTATTCTTCCTGCGTCGTCGAAGGCGAGCCTTGTGGGTATTCCTGATAGCTCTGGCCATCGCAACACCCGATCTCATGTGGTCGCGGTGGACTGCGGCGCTGCTTCCGAGGCTGGCGGGCTGGTCGACGCCGTTCCTCCTCTTCGGCGGCTTTTGGCTGCTGACCGACCGGAAGGGCTGGCCGGCGTTGCACAGTTTCCAGCCACGGCCGGTTGCAGCGCGGATAGTGAGGGCCTTGGTTCAGCGCCTGGCCGTGGTGCTTTTGGCGGTCGTCGGGATCTTCGCGCTGGCCGTCGCGAGATCCACGCTATTNNTTCACTGCCCGCCTGGTGTGGGCGGGCCACACTGCCAAGGTCAATGGAAGGTGGGCTGGAGACTGGGCGATTGGCGTGGTGCAGGAGAACTTTTGGGGGTTGCCTCAGTGGGCGCCGCATTTAGTCCTCTTGACGAATCACATGTACCGGGAAGGCGAGACATTCTTTATCAGCGGGTCGCGCCAGCATGGAATCCTCACCCGTTTTCTGCCGATCGTTGACGCTACCGACTGCGGCAAGATATATGCATCGCCCTTGGCCTACGCGAAGATTCAGTTGCAGCTATTGCGGAAGCCGCTCCGTCCTGGCGAATCCCGCATCATCGGTACCGTCCTGAGTCCACTCTCCCCAGGGAGCGTATCAAGGCCAGAACGACAGGCCCCCCGAGGAGATGATCGGACTGCGGTCTACGAATGGGCGTTCAACTCTCCAGCAACAGACAGGCCGCTGACAGGTGCGAGAATTCAGGTCACCAGTTCTTCAGGGGCCACAATCATATCGACCGACAGCGACGGTATGTATGAGCTGGTAGGTTTGCGGCCGGACAACTACACCTTGAAACTTCTGGACGTGCCGCCCAATCAGGCCGCCGAGGACCTCGTGGTGAAGAAGGAAAACATGGCAGCTACAGGAGCAGATCAACTGGATATTCACACCGCTTGGGCTGGGAGCATCGATGGAAGTATCGAAGATTCGGGAGGCGGTCCGGCGGATGTATCGCTGGAACTGGAAAATGCGGATGGGATGGTGCCCGTTTACCCGAATCCGGCCGCCCGGAGCGCAAGGGATGGCTCGTTCCGCTTCCCTCACCTGCCGACTGGAGGACGCTACGTATTGCTGATCAACTCGTTCGGACCATGGGAGGA
>PMKM01000230.1 GCA_003157745.1 Bryobacterales bacterium
GTTCAATCCTGGTCAACGGCTCCATTATTTTGCATGTTTGACTGCTCCGGCAAAGTCCAAACGGGGCGGGCGATGGGATTGGGCATGCCCGGCCCGCGCGGGTGGGCACGGAAACAAAAAGGAGCGATCAAATGCCTCGCGAAATCATCACATTCCAATGCGCGGAGTGCAAGAATCGGAACTACACTTCGACCAAAAACAAGAAACTCACCACGGAACGGCTGGAGATGAAGAAGTTCTGCCGGCACTGCCGCAAGCACCAGCCGCACAAGGAAATCAAGTAGAATAGGAATCGGGTGAGCACGAGCCTGGCCCCCAATCGTGGGGGAATCATCCAGGGGCGTAGGTTTAACGGCAGACCAGCGGTCTCCAAAACCGCGAGTGGGGGTTCGAATCCCTCCGCCCCTGCCAACCACCCGATTTGACAAGTTGCGAAGTCAGGAGCAAGCGAGCGTTATGGCGGAAGAAAAGAAAAATTGGTTGCGGGCCACCAGGGACTACATCAACGAGCTGAAGCTCGAGATGCGTCGCGTGTCGTGGCCGAACCGGAAGCAGGTGGAAGGCACCACGGGGGTGGTGATTTTCGCCGTCTTCGCCTTCGCGGCTTACTTCTGGGTAGTGGATTCGATACTCTCCCGGGGCGTCAAGGCAGTTCTTTCGTTCTTCACGAAGTAGGCGGATGATGGAAGCCGAAGACAACGTGCATCTCGACGAGCAACCCGCGGCGGAAGCGGTAGACGAGCAGGCTATCGAGGCGGAAGACTCTCTGCCGGTCGAAGAGGCTGCCGCCGAGCCCGAGGTTGAGCCGGAAGAAGCTGCCGCCGAGCCGGTGGAAGCGGAGGAGCCGGAGGTTGTGGCGGTTGCCGCGGCCGGCGCGGTGCAGGGCTACGACGAATCGTCGCCGCGGAAGTGGTTCATCATTCACACCTACTCGGGCTTCGAGAACAAGGTGAAGGAATCGCTGCAGACGCGGTCGGAAGCGTTCGGTTTCGCCGATAAGATCGGGCAGATTCTGATTCCGACCGAAGAAGTGGTGGAGTTGCGCAACGGCAAGAAAGTAACCAGCCGGCGGCTCGTGTATCCGGGGTATGTGCTGGTGGAAATGGAAATGAACGACGAGNNGCACGCGGTGAAGAACACGCCGCGCGTGACCGGGTTCGTGGGCGGCGGCAACGCGCCGGTGCCATTGAGCGCGGACGAAGTGAATCAGATTCTGTACCGCCAGGCGTCCTCCGCCGAGCGGCCGCGGCCGAAGATGACGTTCGAAAAGAACGATTCGGTGCGCATCGTCGATGGTCCGTTCGCCAACTTCTCTGGGAAAGTGGACGAGGTCAATGCCGAGCGCGGCACGCTGCGCGTGATGGTGACCATCTTTGGCCGGTCGACGCCGGTGGAACTCGAATTTTTGCAGGTCGAGAAGGCTTAATACCGCGCGAGCCGATGACGGGCAAAGCGTCCGGCGGCCGCGGCGAGAGGAATTGAAGAATGGCAAAAAAAGTTACTGGGCAGGTGAAGTTGCAGATCCCGGCGGGCAAGGCGACGCCGGCGCCTCCGGTGGGCACGGCGCTCGGGCCGCAGGGCGTCAATATCATGGACTTCTGCAAGGCCTTCAACGCGAAGACCTCGGGCAAGGATCAGGAAGGCCTCATCATCCCGGTGGTGATCACGATCTTCTCGGATCGCTCATTCACCTTCATCACCAAGACGCCGCCGGTGCCGGTGCTGATTAAGCGCGCGGTGAACCTGGCGAAGGGTTCGGCCGAACCGCACAAGACCAAGGTTGGCAAGATCAGCAAGAAACAGATCGAAGAGATCGCCAAGATCAAGATGCCGGACCTGAACTGCTTCGACGTGGAAGCCGCCATGCGCAGCGTGGCAGGCACCGCCCGCAGCATGGGCGTCGACGTCATTTAGTTCGTTTTCGCGATTCGAGTTTCGTCGGAATGACAGCGCGGCGTTTGCGGACGCCGCGTTTTCTTGTTTGTCCCGGCTTGGCCGGAGCCGCATCCGCGCGACACCAGCGCGGATCGCCGCCGAGGCGCGAAGCCACTCCCCAATCAGCCGGACGCCGATACCTATCCTATTCCCCGTTGTGCGGCGAGGAGTCCTAAAGCCATTTGACGCAACCGCCGATAAGGTGGCTATGGTCCGCCGCTACAATCTCGCGTTGGTTGGGCTGGGCCTGTGCGCAGCGTGCGCGGCGTGGATCTGCTTGCGTCACGACGCGCCGTTTCCCGAGCGCGTGTATCGGATCGGCTTTCAGAGCTCACCGCCCAGACAGATTGTGTTGAAGACGGGGGAACCGTCCGGGTCGGCAATCGATGTCGTTCGCGAGGCAGCGCGGCGGGCGGGCATTATTCTGCAATGGACCCTTGTTCCAGGGGGGCCGGACGCGGTTCTGACCAGTGGGAAAGTGGATCTGTGGCCGGTGGTCGGCGCCCTGAAGGAGCGCCGGAAGTTCTTTTACGTCAGCGAACCGTTCCAGGAGACGTCGTATTGGATGGTCTCTTTGAAAGCCAGAGGGCGCCGGTTCGAGGATATGGCAGGGCGGACGCTGGGCTATCAGGCGGGCCTCACCGCGCGGATCGCCAGACGGTACTTCCCCCGGTCGCGCATGGTCGCCGTGCCGAACCGGCTGGCGGTGATGCGGTCGTTGTGCAAGGAAGAGTTCGACGCCGGCGTGCTGCAAGGAAGTCCGATCGATCAGTACAGCGACTGGAACAACTCGGTATGCGATCAGGAGCTCTCGTTCTTTCCGCTGCCGGAAGGAAAAGTGGTGTCGGGAATCGGGGCCGCGCGGAAGAACCCGGGGGCGGTGGAGGCGGCGGATCGCATTCGCGCAGCAATAGGCGAGATGAGCCGCGATGGAGCGTTGGCGGAGATTCAGTTTCGTTGGTATCACAATCCGTTCAACGAATCGAGTACGCTGGAGGCAATCGAGCGGTCCCGTGTCGAGAATCGTCTCTTGACGGGCGGGTTGGGGCTATTGACTGTGGCGTTCGGGACGGTGGCGTGGCTCGCGCGACGGCTACGGAGAGCGAAGACGATCGCGGAGCGGGCGACGCTGGCCAAATCGGAGTTTATCGCCAACCTCAGCCATGAGATCCGGACGCCGATGAACGGCATTCTCGGCATGACCGGACTGGCGCTCGATACGACACTGACCGCGGAACAGCGCGACTACCTGGAGACGGCGAAGTTCTCGGCTGAATCCCTGCTGCGCCTTCTCAACGACATCCTCGATTTTTCCAAACTGGAAGCCGGCAAACTGAAAATTGTGCCCGAACCATTCGCGCTGGAACCCGTTTTGACGGACCTGGTCCGCCTGTTTGGCTTCGCGGCGGAAAAGAGAAACGTGAAGCTCCGCTGCGACGTGCAGGCGGGAATGCCGGCGATGGTCATGGGCGACATGGGCAGGTTGCGGCAAGTGCTGATGAACTTGCTCGGCAACGCGGTCAAGTTCTCCGACGGTGGCGAGGTGCGGCTGAGGGCGGAGATGGAGGCGGCACCGTTGGGCGCCGTGGGATGCCATTTCGCGGTGTCCGACGAAGGGATCGGCGTTCCGGTAGAAAAGCAGGCTCTAATTTTCGCACCGTTCGAGCAGGCCGATGCTTCCACCACGCGCAAATATGGTGGCACGGGCCTGGGCCTGTCGATCTCCGGCCGGTTGGTGGGGTTGATGGGCGGGCGAATCTGGGTGGAGAGTCCGTGGGTGGACGAAGACGGACGGCAAAGATCGGGAAGCCGGTTTCATTTCACGGTGCGCCTTGAGCAGTGCACGCAAATTGCGGCCGCGACGCCCGATCCCATCGTTCCGTTTGAGGATATTCCGCTGCGGCTGTTGGTGGCGGAAGACAACGTCGTAAACCAGAAGCTGATTCGGCGATTACTCGAAAAGCGGGGCCACACCGTGTCAATGGCTTCGAATGGGGTGGAGGCGCTGGCGTGCCTGGCCGAACAGCGATTCGACGTGTTGTTGCTGGATCTCCAGATGCCGGAACTGGACGGGCTGGAAGTCTGTAAGAGAGTACGCGCCGCGGAGAAAGTTACGGGAGCGCACCTGCCGATTGTCGCGCTCACCGCGCATGCTATGAACAGTGATCGCGAAGCCTGTTTGCAGGCCGGGATGGACGGGTACTTGAGTAAGCCGATTCAGGCGGAGGGGCTAATCGCGGCACTTCGGACGGTGTCCGCGAACCGCGTTGCAGCGCGACAGCCGGAACCAGATGCAGCGCGCGTCTTGCCACGGTGACGTTGGCGGCCACGACGATGGTGCGAGAATCGCCGCCGCGCGGCTACTCCTCGGTGGTCGGATCGATCACCGAGCGAACCTGCGAAATCCTATTGGCGGGAAATCCACCGCGCTGGGCGTGCTCGCGCACGGCGTCTTCGTCTGGGGCAATATAGATGCAGTACACCTTGTCGTCGGTCACGTAGCTCTGCACCCACTGAATCCTCGGGTCCATGTCCCGCAGCACACCGCAGGATTTCTGCGAAATTGCCTGCAATTGCTCTGGTGAGAGCTTGCCCGCTCCCGGAATGTCCCTCTCGATCACGAACTTCGGCATCGGTTCCCCTCGCTTGTTGAATGGCAGTGGAAGTATTCTATCGCAGCCAGATGCACTTCGGGCGAGGCCTACTGGGCTTACCGGGACGCGCGCTGGCGAACGAACGGTGTCACGAGGTCGCGGAGTTGATCGCGGACGCGGCGGAAGGCGGCGAGGCGTTCCTCTTCGGTGCCATCGACCGCCGCCGGGTCTTCGAGGCTCCAGTGAATCCGCGCTGTTGCGCCGGGGAAGACGGGGCAATTGTCGCGCGCGCCGTCGCAGACGGTCACCAGAACATCGAACGCTTGGCCGGCGAATTCGTCGACCGATTTCGAGCGGTGCGCGGAGATATCGATGCCGATTTCGCGCATGACCGCAATGGCTTCCGGCCGCACGGCGCTCGGTTTGGTGCCAGCGCTGAAGACGTCGTAGCCGGCGCCGGCCTCGGCGCGAAACAGACCTTCGCCCATCTGGCTGCGGGCGGAATTACCGGTGCAGAGCACGAGGATGCGAGTTCTCTTCATGGCCGGTCCTTTCAACCCGTTTGAGTGCGGCAGGTATCGATTTCGGCAAACACGCCACCGTACCATTTCCGGTTGATCCACAGGGCGACATTCACCAGGGAAATGAGCACCGGCACCTCCACCAGCGGCCCGATAACGGCTGCGAATGCGGCGCCGTGGTGGATGCCGAAGGTGGCGATGGCGACAGCGATAGCCAGTTCGAAATTGTTGGAAGAAGCCGTGAAGGAGAGCGTGGTGGCCTCGGCATAGTTGGCGCCCACCTTCGTGCTCATCCAAAACGAGGCGAAGAACATGACCACGAAATAGATGGTGAGCGGGATGGCGACGCGGACCACGTCGAATGGTAACTCGACGATCATCCCGCCCTTCAGGCTGAACATCACCA
>PMKM01000157.1 GCA_003157745.1 Bryobacterales bacterium
GGGCATGTTGATCGTCGTCACCGCTAGCGGATTGGCGTTATTGAGAGAGGTGGTGTCGCACGAGTAGGGCCAAGTAGGCTCCTCTACGATCCACACATCACCCGGGTTGATAGCCATGGGGAGATCCCACGTGATGGTGGTCGCGGTATTCGAAACGATCTTCCGCGGCGGCGTTCCGCGCGAGGCGCCCTGAATCACCCGAATCAGATTGCCGACCTCCGCTTCGGGCGTCATGCCGCCGGGATAGACGATGTTCTGGCAGCCGGAATCCGTGACGGAGGTGGGGCTGGCAGAGTTCGACGCATCCGCGTTGAACCGGATGACGAAGCAGTCGCCCTCCTGCGCGATGCCGTTCGGGTCGGGAGTGACGCCGATGGCACCTGTGGTCTGGTCCCACGAGGTGATCCTGCCGCTGAAGAACGGCGTGGCGCTCTCCGGTCTGCCGATGATTGAAACGATGCGGCCGACCGGCGTGAACGAGGGATTGCTGGGCGGCGGCGCGCCCTTCAAGTACCCGGACACCAACGTCCCGGACGACACGCTGTCCACGGACGCGCCAATAATCCCGCCGTGAATCTCGTGCTTCGCCTTCAGCCGGACGCTGCTCACGTACGGCGACGGCAGCGCGAACGTGGACCGCTGCAATGGCCCGGCAAACGTGATCTCACCCGGCGTATACACCGTGCCATCGCCGGTTGAAGTGAGCGTACCGCTTGCGATCACGCCGCCGTGCGTCCCGAGCTGCTGACCGCAGATCAAGTCGTCCTGCGCAGCCGCGAAGATCACGTAACTCTTCAGTCCGGCCACGGCGGGCCAGACGACGTTGTTCAGCGTGATCGAGTACGTCGTCACGTTCGTGGGCATCACCACCGGCAGCGGAACGATTGCGATGGCCATCGGCGCGGACGGTAATCCATTGCTGTCCAGGGCGCACAGCGTGAGCCGGATCGTGGTCCCGCCCACGAGCGATCCGCCGGTGACGTTCACCGCGATGCTCCCGGCCAAGGGCGCACCGACGCCGGGACTGAAAGTATTCGTCGGCAGCTTCCCTGTCACCAGCAGATTCGCCAGCATGCTGCCGTCTGCCATCTGCGCGTAGGACTGGTTGGTGTCGAAGGTCCACTCGCCCGGAAACAGCGCATCGTCCGCGCGCGCCTGAATTTGATAGGGCGCCCAAGCCGGGCCGAAGGGGATCGGGTAGAAAAGCGCCGGCAGCGGGGCGGGCGCAACATCCAGCGGCTTGGGTCCGACCGTCAGATCGTACATCGACGATGTGACGGTTTTCGCCGTGATGTTGATCGACCAGTCTTTGTTGAGGCGCCATGACTGGATACGGAAATCGCCGGTAATGAACTGGAACGATGCGCTGACCGAGTTGGCGGGCGCTGGCGAAACGGCGAACCCCGTGACGGTCTTGTAGTCCGGCGATGTGAAGATCTGCGTCACGGTGCATTGCACACCGTTGATCAGCACCTCCTTGTTGACGATGAACGTGTCGAGCGGATCGCCCGTCAGGTTGCCGCACTGACCGCTTGTGACGGAGCATGTGCCCTTCATGCCGGGCACATCGGGATGGGTGATCGAGACTACCTGGCCGACCTCGGTGCCGAGAGCCAGGATCGTCGTCTTCCAGGACGCGTTGCGGGCATTGCGCCACTCGGCCGCGTTGACGCCGCCAATTTCTTCGCGCGTTCGCACGGCAGCCAGGCGAAGGGCCTGGGACAACGTGGCGCATCCCACGAGATGCTGCCGCGCGGTGAGCGGAGCTCCGGACCTCGAGTAGTAGGCCGCGTGGGTCTTGTCCTGGTACTCGGCTGTATTGGCCTGATACTGATACGCCTGGTCGGCGAAGTCGATGATAAGGTGCTCGAACGTGGCATCGACCGGTTCCAGCCGCAGGCTCTGGAACAGGAAGTTGCCGATGGTGAAGGCGTCCGTTGCGGAGGCGTTGATCCGGCAGCCGAGCTTCAGCTTGCCAAATTCCCAGGTGAAGTATCCAAGGCCGCACGCCAGGATTTCCGTGAGCCAATCGCGGAATGGCTTCTGTTGTGCCAGCACGCCCTGAAACCGAAACTGCTTCTCCACGCCAAGCCCGAGGATCGGCGTCACCAGGTCGTCGGCAATCTCGGCAGTGCCGCTGCCGTCGCCAACGAATAGAGAAGGCAGCACGAACATCCCAACCTGAACTGTCGAGTTGGCTCCAGATGAACCGAGCGCACGCAGCAGGCTGTTTACCGCGATCCAGAACGGATTTGTCAGGCCGGTGACCGCCGTGCGGTTGCCGCTCTGGTCCCAGGTCCAGCCGGTGAGGCCCTGCGCGATCGGCACCTGCATCTGGTGCTGGTCGGTGGTCGTCGGCTGAATTCCGGATTGATCCGTGCGCCGGATTTCGACGAACGCGGTGCCCGCCGCCGTCTCCGGGCCCCACACCTGCGGCGATCCCTGGCCGAGCGAGAAGGAATTCGACTGCGGATCGTTGCCGGCCACTTCGCGTAGCCCCATCGTGGGGTTGTCCGAGGTGACGTTGAGCCCGCCGTCGACCTTGAAACCCTGTGGCGGCTGGCCGTCGAGCATCGGCGCGATGATGTAGCGGTAGCCGTCGGCGTTCTGGTAGACCAGCATGCCGGTGTACGCGCCGATCGGCCCCGCGCCGACGATGCCGAGGGCGTCGTAGAAGTCCGATTCGTCGCGGCCCGCCGCGATCATGCAATTGACCCAGAAGGCCTTGCCAGGATCGCTATCGTCGTTGCACCAGATCTCCTGGAGTGCATTGCCCCAGATGGTGTCCGATATGATCGAGGTCGCCGTCACCGTGCTGCGGCCGAAGCCCCACAGGCCTGTCGAGTTGTCCTTGATGACCACGCCTTGCGGTTCGGCGGGATGGCCGCCGAAGTATGGAGTCATGCCGTGCGCCTGACAGCCATTGGCGGAATCGAAATAGTAGTCGCAGGAGGCCGGATCGCCGCCGTGGCCGTGCGCCGCGTAGGGACAGTTCACGCCATCGTTGAATGTCTTCCAGCACTGGCGCGAGATCGCCCGCGGCGGGTACATCTGCGTGATCTGATACAGCCCGTCGCTGGCGCGCACGGTGAACTGCGGCGACCCGTCGGAGACGAACCCGACGATGAACCCCGCCCACAACTGGAACAGGATGCCGGTGTTGACGTGGTACAGGGAGAGGTCGATGCTGGCGAACTTCAGGTCCGTGTCGTTCGCGAGCGCGGTCATCGCGCGGTCGGCATTGCCGAAGGTGAACTGGACGTTGTCGGCGGTTCCCTTGATGTCCTGGGAGATGATAACGTCCGACCCGGGTTCACCGAGACCGAGGATGCGCGGCAGATAGATCTGTCCGCCGACGGTGCAGCGGCGGTCCGAAAGGTAGATGTCCGGCACCGCCTGCTCGCGCACGCGGATGTGGACGAGGGGAATGATCTGCTGGACTTGGCTCAGGAGGGCCGTTTGGAGGGCAGTGGAGGGAAAGCGCAGGCAAGTGGAATTGACGGGATAGGTGGGCGCAACCGAGGGATTGGGGACCTCGATGAAGTTGAACCCGACCTGGCAGGCATTCGCCAAATACTGGATCGAGAGCGGGGCATACTCCCAGGTCACCTTGGTCGCGCTGGTGGTCTGGTCGGGGTTCGGAACGTTGTAGGTGAATGATTTCCACGCACCCTGCAGGCTCTCCCAGAAGGAGACCAGCGACGCCCGGTCGCGCATGCTGAGGTGCTGCCGGCGGAAGGCGAACTTGCGCGGGCCGATTCCAACGGCGAATCGCTGTTCTGCCTTGGCGTCCAGCTCGCCGAACTGGTGCACGACGACGGGACGCTCCTGGGTGAACCCGTAGCCGAAATCGCTGGTGAACGGGAAGGTCAGTCCCGAGTCGACGAGCGCGGGCACACTGGTGCGGCCGATGGTGTCGGACATGGAAGTTGGGGATTACGCGACTTCTACGAGTTCGATCTGCGGAACATCCGTGCGCAGCACGCCGGTGGTTTGCGACCAGTTGCCGCGGAACACGACCGTGTACCGTCCCTGCGTCGAGTTGCCGGTAGCGTCGTAGGTGCCCTCGGCGAGATTGTAAAACAGAAACGGAATCACGCCGCCCTGCTGGCCGTCCCAGAAGGCCTTCAGTGCGATCGCACGGGCGGCGGTCAATCTCAGCGCAAGTTTGAAAGCCTTCCGCGATGTCTGTGCGAGTTGCGACCGCTCCGCGGTCCCGTCATGATACTGCGCTTGCAGTTGCGCGGATTCGCGCGACTCGGAGAAGGCGGTACACAGCCCGTATGGCATCATGCCGCTCGGGAATGCATTGTTAATGTTTCCGGGCATGAACGCGAACCCCGGAGCTAGAGTTCAAACAGCAGCCACACGGAAACGCCGTGTTGCGAGCCGAACCCCACCCCAATTAGCCGTCTATGAAACGCCACGCGTCTCGCTGGGGCTGATCTCTTTCCTATGCACTTGTCGCTGCATTCTTACGCAATCGCGAACGCTCCCCAAGTACCTTGAGCTCATGTACAACAGCCGCCGCTTTGCGGGCATGGTATATCTCCACCATTGGACGGAAGCCCTCAAGCATCAGTGCAGCACTAAGCTTGATCTCCTCACCTTCTTCAAAGGTATCGACCGTTGCCCACTCATAGTAATAGGTCTTGTCAAGCGTGGCGCTTAACCAGTCCACCAGTGGCAGGGCGATGAGCCCGAGCGTCTCGTTCCAGTATTTGGTGAAAGCATCACCACCAACTTCAACAAGCTCGTCGAGCGATATTTCCGCAGATAGCCAACAATGAAGGCGTAGCAACTGCACCAAGGCACCATCGTTCCCCACGCCAGTGCTTTTGAGCAGGAGATCTCTTCTCTGTTTAGGGCTGAGTGCCGCTGGGTCCGGCGCAGGCGTATCGACAGCCGCAATCCTTCGCTCCTTCCAAAGGCGGACGGCGTCCGATTGCCATTCATCATGGAGAACGTTTGGAACGTTGATCCATGCCCACCTGACCACTTCAGCAATCGGAGCTGTTGCAAACTGTTTCGTGAGATAGCTCGCCACTTGGCCACTGGAGACGGTGTCCCAAGCTAGGCCTTCCTTTTGGTAGTATCCGCCAAAAAGAGGATCATCGAGTACCTGAGCCCAGGACTTATTGTCCTGCCCAGATCCGCTGGGTGTTTGCAGCCAATTCTTAAGACGGGAACGAATGTCGAACTGTCCCGCATTAATGACAGCTAATATTCCATTCTCATAGAGTGAGCCGGTCAACCGGGACTTCATGTCGTCCATAAAGTTGGAAATGACATCCAGGAATTGCAGCATATCAGTGTTACGCGCTCCACTCACGGACTGTCTTAGCGTCCCGAGAGCGCTCGCAACGGAGCGAAACACGTCTTTATTAACCGGTGGAAACTTCCGCTTACCCGATGACCATTTGTTCAATAAATGAGGGCGTAACTTTTCAGGGGATAGCGCCCATTCTTGGACCTGTTGTGCTGTGAGGCTAGCAACCTGTGCCAACTCGTCTTCCGTGGCGCGCTCGACGGCGTCCTCGAATCTTGCCGCAAACTGGCTATCTTCTTTCGAGTCACTACTCGACGGCATTTCAGGGGCCCCCTTAGAAGCGAAAAGCGAGGAGCCGGGGTTGAAAACAGTGCGATGAATACTAATGGGTAATCGCTTCAAATTACGCACGCCTGCGTCAACCCAGGGATGTTGCGAATCCGGAACGCGCTGAACCGCCACCGATAGCAATCGAAGCAGCATCTGGAATGTCTGCGCATTTTCGGTCGCCCATTCAGCGACAGCGCGACCGCTGGACGTGCGCGCCAGTTGTTCAAGTACGCGGTCCATGTAAACTTGCACGTCGACGTCAAACGAGTCGATCAGAATACGCGACAAGGATTCCATCGTGCCTCCACCCTGCTGGGCCACTTCATATTTCCCGTTCAGCGTATCACGAAGGCATCCAGGGTGGTTCAGAGGTGTACTTAAATGTTGGCGTTCCATCAGTACCCACTGCTGCGCGGTCAGGCAATCACCAACCCTGGCTGCTGGATGATGGCCGAATTCTGGAGGCGTCCGTTGCTGCTGGACGCCGCGCTCGACCACTGGGACTGAACGAACTCCGGCGTGACGACTTGGCCGGCCACGAACTGCGCGGCACCCTGGCCAGCAACGTTCACCTGCAACGTCATCGGGCCAGGAGCGGGATACGTGCCGGTCGAATAGCCGCCTGCCACCGGTAGATTGCTCTGGAACGTGTACGGCGTACCGTTGACATAGGTCGCCTGCTGGTAGAGCTTGCCGCCCATTTCCGCAAGACTCCCCGACTGCGGGGTCGTGGCCGACAATGGCATCTTCTGCCCCGTGGATTCCGAATAGAGCATCAGCATCTTCCGCACGTCCGGATCGCGGACCGCGATGCTTACGTGGCCGGCGTACTTCTGCTGCGCAATGCCCGCAATCTGCTTGGCCATCGAGTTGTCAATGCTGATGGAGTAAAGCTGCTTCACCAGGCGCTTGGCCTCGTTCTCCGGGGATTCGACGCCGAACACCTTTTCTCCTAGGCCCGCCAGGAAGCCAGCACCCGCACCGATGCCCGCGCCGAGCGGACCGCCAATCTGCTCCCCGATCAGCGCGCCTCCGGCGGTGCTTTCCGCGATACCACCCCACGTACCGCGCCGCGAGCCGAACAGGCCGTTCATCGCGAGCATCATTCCGGCGGCACCGGCGGCAGGCGATTTCGCGACACCCTGTATTCCTCCCGAGAGCCCGCCGCCAGCAGCGTCAAAGACCTTCTGGTTCCAGACAGTGCCCTTCAGGTTCTGAAGCGTTTTTGAGAAGCCGTCTTTCGAGAACAGGCTATAGACGCCCGACGTTCCGCCCTTCTGGCTCGCACCCAGGATCATTCCCAGGGGATTCATGTTGAGGCCGGAGTGCGTAGTGGGAAGGTTGAAGATGTCGGCGGGTGGAACACCCCATGCACCAGGACTGGCCGCGCCGCCGATGCCGATCGGAATGGACGCCCCCGGTCCAGTACCGCCTGCGCCGCCCGAAGCAGAGCTAACGCCAGCCGCCGGAATCGAAATCGCCGGGAGCGAGATGCCTCCTGGGATGCCGGTCGGCGCGGCGATGGCGGGCGCACCCATGCCCATCGCAGCCGCGAAAACAGCCGTCAACGATGCAATCGCCATCGAGTTCTGCGCCGTGACCGCCGTATTCAGATCGGTAGCCGCCTTGATGGGGTCCTGCTTGCCGCCGCCGAAGATCCCTTTGAAAACGCCCGCGATCCCGCCCTGCCCGTCGCTGCCATATATCAGAGGATGGATCGCGCCCGCGACCATGCCTCCCAGGCCCTCCGTGATCGGCTTGAGCACGGCTTCGTGGAGCGTGCCGGCAAGCTGCTTCCCAAATTCCTGCGGCTTGGTGAACAGCGTATGGAACAGACCCGAGGAGACCTTCTGTAACCCATCGATCTCCTGCTGCAACTCCTGCACCCGCTTCTGCGCGATTTGCGCGCGCTTTTCTTCGAACTGCTCCTGCGCCTGCGCCAAGTCCGTGTAGAGGTCCTTCTGCGCTTGCGCCGCCAGCACGGCCCGCTTCGCGGCGTTTTCCTCTTTCGAGATCCGCACCGCTTCGATACCCGCTAACTGAATAGCCAGATCGACTCTCACCGAGTAGGCCTGTTGCGCCACGGTCTGTTCCCTGCGAGCCGACCGCTCCCGCTTTTCGGCCTCCGACATCGCCATGGGCGTTTCCTGGCCAGCCGCCAGTTCCGCCATACGTCCGGATCGCGCAGCCCGCCGCCGCAACTCCTCCCGTTGGGACTGCACGCCGATGTCTTCAATTCGCTCCTGTGCCGCGAACCCCTCTTCCCACTCCTTCATCTGCTGCTTGCTGGGCATCAGCATCATGGCCATCTTGTGCGCCCGATCCGCAGCCTGCTTCTGGTCGTACTTTTCGAACTCCTCCCACGCCTTCTTCGAAATCACCGACGCCTGCTCATCCGCCGACTTCCGGATGGCCGCGATCTCGGCTTCGGATGCCTTCACCTGCGCGGCCTGCTTGAGCAACAGATCGCGCTGGTAGTAGATCTTCTCGATGGCCGAAAGGTCTGCTTCGTCGCCCTTCTTGGTGAACGCGGCGGCTTCCGTCGTGAACTTCTTGCGCTCCTGCTCGACGTCGAGAGCCGCTTTCATTCGCGCCTCGGTGCGCTGTGCGGCGGCGAGGCTCTTGCCGATGTCGGTGGCCTCGGACTTGGTCAACGGCTTTTCGGGGTCGCCCTCGAACAACTCCTTCCGGTACTTCTCCACATCCTTCTTTGCCTGCTGATACGCCTGCTCCAGCCCATCATGAGTGGCGAAGAACTGCCCGCGCAGCCCGTCGATATACTGCTTGCCCTGTTTCAATTCCGTGCGCCGCGACGCCTTGCCGGCCGCATCGAGCATCTGTTGGAGGCTGTCGATTTCCTTGTGGATCTGGTCAGCCTTCTTCATGCGCGCAAGTTCGTCTTCTGTGGGTGCGATAGCTTGCAGGATGCCGAAATCGCCTGTGAGTTGCTGCTCCTGCCCCCGTAGCGCTTCGATGCGCTTTAACGTGGCATCGCGGTTGCGCATGATCTCCGGCGCCTGCCGCTCCATGTCGGCCTGCTGCTTTCGATGCGCGCTCAGCGATTCCTTTGCGCCGATTCCGCCCGCCGCCCAAATCTGGCGCGCTTCCTCTTCCTCCTGACGTGCGCGCTCGTCATCCCCGGCGGTGCCGACGTTGTCGAGGAACCACTTCACGCCAGCGCCGATCCATTTGATGGAAACGGAAAGCGTGGTGACCAGGCCCTCCTTGAACTTGCGCATCAGGCTGTCCCACTTGGTTTCCAGTTCGGCCACGTCGCGCTGGTATTCGGTGAAGCGGCGGATATCGTCCTCGGTGGGCCCAAAGCCCTGCTCCCTCGCGATCCGTAGATTCTCGGTCAATTCGGTGATCATGGGCACGGCTTCGATGCCGGCCCGCTTGAAGATGTCCATCGCCGCGCGGTTTCGGTCGATGGCGTCCGGAAGGCGACTCAGACCCTCCCCGAGCTCCTGGAGAATCTCTGCGGTGGGGCGCAGGTTCCCGAGCTCGTCGCGAGTGGAGACGCCGAGACTGCGCAGCGTGGTGCGCGCCTTCTCACCTTCGCTGGTATTCTCAGTGAGGGCGTTCGTCAGCCCGCGCATCATGCGCTCGACGAGAGAGATATCCTGACCAACGGCTTTCGCGGCGAAGCTGAACTGCCCGACCTCTTTCGCGGTGAGGCCGGTACGGAGTTCGGCATCCTTCACCCTTACGCCGTATTCGCCCAGGCTTTTGGCCGCTTCCCACCCGGCAGTGGCGACCGCCGCGAGCGCGGCCGCGCCGATGGCCAGGCTACCGCCCATCGGGCCGATCTTTTCGAGGAGGCCGGTAGCCGCTTCCTTCGACGCGTTTAGCGGATCTCTGAGGAAGCCTTCTATGTTCCGGCCGAGAGCCTGAAAGCTCCCGCCGGATTTGCCGCTCTCGACATCGATCATCTTCGCGTAGGAGGCGGTGACCCGGTCGATCATGCCCTGCTCATCGCCCAGCTTCTTGATGATCCGGTCGCGGTCGGCAATGAGACGGTCCACGCCGGTCTTGCCATAAGCGGCGGCCTGTTTTTCGATGGACTGTGTCAGCCGCTCAATCGAACTCCGCGACTTGTCGTTCATCTTGAGGAGCATGTCGGCCATGCGCTCGAGCGACTTCTGCATCTTGTCGCCCGATCCTATAGTCTGCTTCTCCCAGCCCTCCACGGCCTGGTTGGCCTGCTTGATAGCAGCCAGCACGCTGCGCGGATCGACGTCGAGAAGGATGGATTCCTGGTCTGGCATCTATGCCGCCTTCGCCACGCGTACTACCCGCTCCTGTTTCAGCACCGCCAGCACAATGGCGTTCAGCGCAAGCCGGTCCCTGGGCGAGACGCCGAACTGCCGCTCGCGCAGATTATTCACGTGCGCGATGCGATCCGCGTTCGGATCGACAAATCCGATTACGACGCGGTTCTCGCTGGCGCTCTTGACCTTGAGCGAGCGCATCGTGCGTCCGGTCCAGAACCAGTCCCGGAAGGGTTGCAACCCGCGCGCCGCCTTGTATTCGGGATAGCCGCGATGGCCGTTCCTGCCCGGCTTGAGGGGCCTCGCAGCCGCGTCGTTCACGTTCACGGCTTTCCGGATGCGCGCGGAAATGCTGTCCACGAGAACGTTCCCGATGGTCTGCATGTCCTCGGCGGTGAACGGCCCCAGGACCCACCGCGCGCGCGTGATCTTAGTCTGGAAAGGCATTGGGTGGTTTCCGTGCCTGCTCGCGCTGCCAGCGGGCGCGCTCTTCCTTGAGAATCTGGAGCCCGCGGACTTCCTCGGCCGTCACATCGCTCCAGGGAATGCTGAAGTGCGCCGCGTCGAACTCCAGCTCCAGCAGCCGCTCGAAGAGGCGGCCCGCATTCGAGTGGGTCCGGGCATGATCGAGATCGTCGAGCCCGCACCGCCCGCAGCGGTTGACGGTGAACTGCCAGCCGCCGCACTGCGGACAGGGCCCCGGCGCGTTCGTGTCTCCCACGGTGCGTCCGAAGCCGCATTTCCCGCACGTGACGTCATTCGCGTCGGGGCAGCCGCGCGGCCCATCCACGTCGCCGTCACACAGTTCGGCGGCGCGCACCGAGCGGTAAATCAGCAACCGGAGAGGGACCGGCGCGGGCCACTCGTCCGGGGCTAGGAGTTTGGGTCCAGCGCCGGGTCGAGTTCGTCGATGGCCTGGACCAGTTCCACTACGACCGACGATTTGTGGTGGGGAGGCACGTCGGCGGGCTTAACCGACGCGGCGTAACCTTCGACCTTGGTCACCACCGAATCGTAGAGGCCAACGGAAGGCTCGATGCGGTACCGCAATTCTTCCTGGCCGTGCGGAAGATCGGTCGACGACACGACCGTGCGCCGGTACACGGTGATATCGCGCTGCGTCGGAATCTTCACCTGGTGGATGGTCTCGCCGAATGGCGTCCGCAGCGTGACACGGTATTCGTCGCCGGCACGCTGGCAGTCGGTGACCTCGCAGAAGGTCAGCTTCGAGATCGCGTTGCCAGCTTCAAATTCGTCGAATTCCGCTCCATCCTTGTCCAGCCGGATTTTGCAGAACAGGTCGAGATCTGCCTTGAGGTTGGGCACGAACTCCGTTTGCGATTTTCGGCGTCCGATGGTGCGCCGGATGGACTTCTGCTGGTCGAGCCGTTCCAGCTGCTCTTGACTCGTGGGCAGCCGCAGAAACGCGGTCTTCGGCGGGTTGGGCACGCGAATGGTGATGCCCTCGGCGGGGATGTCTCCGTACATAAAGTCTCCTATTGCGCGATGCCCGCCACGCTACACAGCGTGATCGCGGACATCACGGTATTTTGG
>PMKM01000049.1 GCA_003157745.1 Bryobacterales bacterium
CATGTACGTGCGGCTGGCCTTTTCGACGGCCATCCACGTGGACCCGGAAATTCTGATCGTGGACGAAGCGCTGGCGGTGGGCGACGCGGTGTTTGCCAACCGGTGCGTGCGCAAATTTCAGGAACTGCGCGAGCGCCGGATCACGGTGCTGTTCGTTTCGCACGACCTGGGCCTGGTGAAGCAACTCTCCGATCGCGCGATACTGCTGCTGAACGGACGGATCGAAGCGGCCGGCGCGCCCAAGGACGTGATCAACCGCTACATCGGNNCGATTGCGAGCGGCGAGCCGGTGACGGTGCGGGTGCGGGCGCGCTTCCATCGCGCGGTGTCCGACCCGATGGTGGGGATCCTGGTGCGCACGCGGATCGGGATGGACGTGTACGGCACCAACACGCTGATCGAGCACGTGCGGTTGGGCGACTTCGCGGCGGGGCAATTGCTCGAAGTGGATTTCCGCATGGAATGTTGGTTGACGCCGCAGCAATACACGCTGACGGCGGCCACGCAGAGCGCCGATGGGTCGAGCCACGACTGGCTGGACGACGCGATTGCGTTCGATGTGGTGGACACGCGCGTGGCGGCCGGCGTGGCCGATTTGCGGGCGAAGATCGAATGGCGCGTATCACAATAAAGGCGCATCCGCGCGCGAAACGATCGGCCGTGGCCGGACGATTGGGCGCTGCGTGGAAACTGGATCTGGCGGCGCCGCCGGCCGAAGGCAAGGCCACCGAGGAATGCGTGCGCTTCCTGGCGGAGCTGGCAGGCGTGGCGCGCTCGCGCGTGCGGGTGGTCAGCGGCGCGACCGCGCGCACCAAGATCGTCGAAGTGGAAGGCGTGGCGCAGGAGGATCTGGAAGCGCTGTTGGGGCGCGAGACGGGCTGACGCCGGCGGCCGATCTCCGGCCGTCCACCGATGGTTCCGCGTTGGCGGTGCCGCCTAGTGCGCTCTGGCGAAGCTCACCGAGAGCTGAATCGTGCTGGCCACCGGCCGCCCATTCAACTGGGCGGGTTTAAAGCGCCACTGTTGGACCGCTTCCTCGGCGGTGTCGACCAGGGCCGGGTGTCCGGAAATCGCGATCGCGCTGGTGACGCTGCCATCGGCTCCAACTTTGGCTTCGACCACGACGCGGCTCGCGGCGGTGATCTCTCCCTTGGCGATCAGGCGTCGCGCGCTGGCCGGAAAAGCCGGGTCCTTGCGGTCGATAGGTCGAGCGGCGACGATCTTGCCATCGACTGGCGCGGCCTCGGCTGGCGCGGCATTCGCCGGCGCTGGCGTTGGAGCGGGCGCGGCAGCCGCTGGCGGCGCAGGGGCGGCGTGTGCTGCCACTGGAGCCGATGCAGCGGAAATCGCTGGACGGCCTGGATGGGCGAACAGCAGAATAGTCCCGGCCACCAGGACCGCCCCGACGCCGACTCCCAACAGAATCTTTCCGCTACCTTCCGATTCGGCCTCCGCACGGTCGCCGAAACTGCCAAACAGGGGGGTATCGAAGGCCGGCGATTCCGCCACCCGCTGCCTCGCGTCGCTCACTGTCGAAAACGCCGGCTGAGGGTCTAGCGACTTCGGCGGGGCCAAGCGGCTGCCGCCGCCCCGCAATCCAAGGAGAACTCTCTTGAACACCGGTCTTGATGGAGCCGTCTCGGCGGCACCGCCCTGCATCTGAAACAGAATCTTCCCGAACACCGGTCGATTCGGGGCTAGCGCGCTCGCTTGCTCCGGTACTCCGAACAGCGGTCCATGGAACATGGGGTCGGGCAGAGTCGGCTGGACGGCGGGTTCGCGCCGGATTTCCCCCACGACAGGAGCCTCTTCCGCCACTGCGACGGCCGATTCGGAATTGGTCATGCGGCGCGAAGCCGTCTCGTGCCGGGGCTGCGGCGCGGCGCCGGCCATCGCTTCCTGCGGTTCGCCCGGCTGGCTCCCACGCGTCGTCACAGCGCCGGAACCGGGGCCGGCCGGCTTGGCGGCGCTCGCCGGCGGGTTGGCCGGAGAAACCTGCGGGGCGTTGTCCTCAAGCAGGCGTTCTCCGCACTCGGCGCAAAAGGCCGCGTTTTCTTTGTTCGCCGTACTACAGTTCGGACAAAGCGCGGGCGCGCCGGGCACTGCCGGCGGCGCCGGGTTGCCACGCTCGGGCGCGAGTTCCGGCGCGTCGAACTCGACGGACGCTGCCTGAGCGGCGCCGCTGGACTTTGCGGCACCTGTGGGAACCGCATCCGGCAGGGCGCCGGGAGAATGCTTCGAGTCCCCGTTGCTCCCGTTGGATGCGATCTCAAACTCGGGAATCAGGCTCATCGTTCCGGCCGGCCAACCGTTCCCGGCAAGCTCGGCAATGGGCGGCGGGCTGGCGGGCGCGGGGGCGGTCGGTGGAGCGGTCGGCGTGCTGTGCCCGGCCGCCAGAGTGCCTTCCGTGCCACGCGGTTGGGCACCGCCCGACGGCGGCTGCGGCGTATCCATCGCGACGCGGAGATCGTAAGCGAGTTCCTCTCCGGTGGGATAGCGCTCGGCCGGATCCTTGGCGAGGGCGCGCGCGAAGACCTTGCTCAGCGTCTCGGGCAATCGCGGATTGTGATCGAGGAGCGAATCCGGCAGCCCGTCCACAATGCGGCGCGGTATGAACTCGCTCCGGAAAGGATGCGCGTGGGTGAGGAATTCGAAGCAGACCACCGCCGCCGAGAACAGATCGGCGCGGGAGTCGGCCGTCTTCCCCAGGATCTCCTCGGGAGCCATGTAGTTCGGCGTCCCCAACATTTGCCCTGCCACGCAAGGCCCGGGCCCGAACAAGCGCGTGACCCCGAAGTCGAGCACCTTGATCCGCCCGTCTTCCATCAGGAACAAGTTGTTGGGCTTGAGGTCCCGGTGCAGAACGCCTTTGCGATGGGCATAGCCGAGCGCTTCGCACACATCCGCCATGATCGCCAATTTGGCCGCGGCCGGAATCTCCACCTTCCGGTCGATCAGCCGCCGAACGTCCAGTCCGGCCAGCAGTTCTGTGGCGACATAAGCGGTTCGATCCACTTCGCCGAGATCGTACACGACGACGATGGCGCGGTGCTGCAAACGCGCACACGCGCGGGCTTCCCGATAATACCGTTCGCGAAGCTCCGGGGCGACGCCCGATTCCGTGCGAATCGTCTTCAGCGCGACTTCCCGATCGAGGATCGTGTCGCGGGCGCGGAACACCGTGGCCATGGAGCCAGCGCCCAATTGTCCAAGTATCTCGTAACGTCCGAGTATAGGCATACTAGTACCCGTCCAGTTAGCCTAGATTAGCTTGGAATAGGCAGTCCATCAATACCACTTAGGATAGCTTTTGGATAGTATAACTTCGTAAGGGATAACTAAGAAACGCTTTGATGGTAATGATTTACGCGCACGTCACCCTTTCCACAATAATTCGGCGTCGGAGCGGCGGACGTAGTTTGCGTCCAGAGCGGCGGGGTCGGAGAGTTCACCGGCCTGACAACGGCGCCAAGCGATGCTGGCGATAGCGGCGGCTAAGGCGCGCGGAGCGGTGGTGCGGTGGGCATCGCGCACGCGCGAGGCGGCGAGCGGCTCGGCGAACGGCGTGAAATCGGGCGATATCAACTCGACGCCGTCCGGCAACGCCTCCAACCATCGCGCGGGCGCGGCGACGGTTTCGGGCGAAACGACGCGGCCGGCATCGTCGTAAACGGCGGCGTAGATTTCGCCGCGGCGGGCATCGAACATGGGCGCGCGCAGCGGCGCCGTTCCGAAACTGGCAATGGCGGCGAGATTGGAAACTGCGACCGCGCGTTTGCCGGTGGCTTCGGCGAGGCCCTTGACGCAGGCCAGACAAACGCGCACGCCGGTAAACGCGCCGGGGCCGTTGGCGGCGGCGAAGCAATCCACGTCGTCCGCCGAAACGGCGTGGCGCGCCAGTAGCGCCTCCAGGTGCGCGTAGATCACGTGGGCGAAGCCGGACGGCGATTCGAGCTCGACCTGCTCGAGCAGTTCGCCCGCGCGTGCCAGCGCCAGGCTGCCCTGGGCGTGCGTGGTATCGATGGCGAGAATGAGCGGCGTCACTGGTTGCAGTCGAATCCTTTGGCCATCATATAAACCGTACCGTAGCCGTTGATGGCGTAGAGGCGGAGCAGCGCGGTGGCGGGATAATTGGCGGCCAGGCTCGCCGGCAGCGTGAAATCGCCGGCGGGTGCGGTCGCGAGAACGCGATAGCCTTCGTGGTCGGCGGCGATCTCGGCGGTCCACATCCACAGCATGGCGCGGCTGGCTCGCGTGGCGCGCTTGACCTTGACCGAATAGTGCGTGGCGCGGCCGGCAGTGAGCGCGCCGGAGGGCTGTTCGATTTCGTAGGGGACCTTGGCCGGATCGATCACGATTTCCTGCACGGGAACTTCGCGCGACTCGAATTTGTAACTGCGGTTCATGCCTTCGATCTTGCCCTCGCGTTCCAGGCGCAATACCCAGTCGTGATAGCGGTCGGGAGGCTCGCCGGTGAAGTGCTGGCCGCTCCACTTCCGGCGCGCGGTGACGGTGCCATCGGCCGGGTCCATCCAATAGACGTCGTAGCCGTGGTGCTCGACGGTGAGTTCGACCGGGCCGGGTCGATCGATGTAGACGATGTAATCGACGCCGGGCAGCGCCAGCGCGCGTCCGCCATCGAGATCGAAGTAGGGTTCGAGGTCCCAGTGGCGTGTGGTCGACAGCAGATCGAACCACACCGTCATGGCCTTGGCGCCGGGCGAACTGGCGAAGCGCGCGCCGGCGCCGGTGCTCGAATAGGTCGGATACTGGCCGTTCATGGAGGCGTTCCAGAGGCGGCGGCGGAAACCGGCGTTCTCGTCGTTGGCGGTGGAGTTGGCGGCGCCCGCAACGGGGTTGGCAGGTCGGGGACCTGCCCCACCTTCCTGGGCGAGGGCGACGCCGGGCGATTCGTAGAGCTGATGCTCGATGGCCCCGACGGCGGCATCGGCGGTTCCGTACGCGACGAAATCCATCCACCCATCGTCGAGCAGCGGCGCCGAGGTGATACGCGCGCCGGTGGTGCGCGGATGCTGGTACGGATCGAGCTGTTTGAGCAGATCGCCGACTTCCGCGAGCAACGCGCGTGCGCCGGCCGCACTCTCGAATTCCTCGAGACCCTGCCAAGTCACGTTGCGCGCGGCATAGCGGCCCACCAGAAAGCGGAGGAAGCGGCGGCGCGCGGCAGCGTCCGGCAACAAGCGGAGCAGCGCGGCGGGACTGGGAGCCAGCACGAGATCGGCCACCAGGCCTTTGGAATTGATGTAAGCGATGCGTCGATCGAGACGCTGAAAATGGGCGAGGTCGGGACTGCCGGGCCCGAGGAAGCCGAGGTCCGCGCCTTCGCCAAGCACGAGGCCGCGCAGGTGATTGAACTTCTGCGCGGCGCGCGCGTCCACCAGGGCGCGAAAGTCGGCGTCTTCCAGGCGGGCGAAGCGCATCTCGTTCGCGCCCATCCACAGGTGCGGCCGGTTGGCCGCGGTGGTGGCCCAGTGGTGGAGGTTGGCGACGCGGACAAAACCGGGGGCGTCGGAAGCGGCGGCGTCGAAGGAGCCCTTCAGCCCGTCCCATTCGGCCACGTTGCTGGTGAGGCGATATTCCCAGCGGCCGGCCTCGGCGGGAGAGAAGCGCAGCACCATGCGCCGGCCGCCATCCCAGAAAGCCGGCATGGGGTAGGTGCGCATTCCGGGCGAACGAAACTCGGCGCGCAGTTCGACCGTCGCGTAAGGGTCGGGATGCGCCGCGGCGGCCGCCGGGCTCAACTCGAACACCAGTTCGCAGGGCGACCACGCAGGCGTGTTGTCGCAGGTCGATGCAGGCTGGGCGGCTTGCGACCACAGCGGCAAGGCTGCTGCGAAGAATGGTGCGAGAGCGCGGAGTGCGCGAACGATGGGCGCGGCGCGGCGAGTGGAATTCACATTACCAGTTTAGTGCGAAGGCTATCGGACAGACCATCGCCTTGCGTGGCCTGCCCAGGCCCGCGCGTCGTGCTTGGCGCACGGCGCCCTAGTTCTTCTCGAGCGAGCGTAGCTTCAGGTCGAAGGTGCTGAAGGGTTGCGCGCCAACCACCAGATCGCCCTCCACGCCTTCGGGCGTGCTCCTGCCGATGACGAAGGCGGGCGTGCCATCGGCGCCGACGCGCATGGCTTCCATCATGTCGGACTGCACGTCGGGCTTGTACTTCTCGCTCACCACGCAGGCGCGGAATACGGTCGCGTCCAGCTTGAGGGACGCGGCGTCGGCCACCAGGTTCTCCAGATCCAGCTTGTCCGGGTGAGTGCCCATCAGGTCGCGCAGCCGCCAGTACTCGCCCTGGTCGTTGGCGCAGCGCGCGGCTTCGGCGGCACGCATGGCGTCCGGGTGCATGGAATCGAGCGGCAGGTCGCGGCTGAAGAAGCGGACCTTTCCGGTGTCGATGAAATTCTTTTTCAATTCGGCGAAAGTCTGCACGTGAAACTGCCGGCAGAATGGGCACTGATAGTCGGCGAACTCGACCATCGTGACGGGCGCGGACTTGGCGCCGAGCATCGGAAGCCCCTGGAGGTTCATCGTAATCTTGGCCGGCGGGCCGGCGGGCTGCGCCGGCTGCTGGTGCTCGAGCAATTGGCGGATCTGCCGCAGTTCCTGAAGAATCTGGTCGGCCTGTTGGCGCGTGATTCCCGGTTCCTGGTTGGCGGGGGTCTGGGCGTACAAGCCTGGCAAAGCCAGCGCCAACGCGGCGCATGTCGCAATTCGTGAAAAGTTTCTCATTACACTCCTAAGTTTATGATGGCGCCGCCGTATGCGCCAGTTGCCGCCCGTCGCGGAAGATGGGAACGAACGGCTGGCGGGCGATCCCGTCCACGCCACTGTTCAGTTCTTTTCGAGCAGCAGCATGTATTGCACGTCGCGGACGCGCTCCTTCTCTTCGAGCAGGTGAAAGTGGTTGGACTCCACCTCCTTGATGACGTCCGGCATGTCCAGCCGGATGTGCGTGAGCGCCCGCCCATTGGGCATCGCCGAGTCCCGCTTATAGTACTCGACGACAATCAGCTTGCCGCCGTCCTTGAGCGCTTTGTGAATCGCCGCCAGCATCTTCTCCGGATAATCGAAGTGATGATAGACGTCGAGCACCAACGCCATATCGAGCGAGCCTTCGGCCAGGCGTGGATCGGTTTCGGTGCCCTTGAGGAAGACGACGTTTTCGAGACTCGCCTCATGGGCTTTCAGCCTGGCGGCATTCAGAAAATCGTCGAAGATGTCTTCCGCGATCACATGGCCGCCGGGGGTGACGGCTTTGCCGAGATACGGCAGCATGAACCCCACGCCGGCGCCGATGTCGGCCACGGTCATGCCAGGTTGCAGGCCCATTTCGTGGACCAGCAGCTCCGGCGCCTGGGTCCGGGCGCGTTCCGGATCGCCCAATCCGGCGGCCATCTGCTTGCGCTGCGCCTCGGTCCGATAGCCGCTGTTGGCCTCGCGCGCGACCTGCGCCGCCAAACTCGCGGCCAGTGCCAACGCGACGAATGCGATCCTCTTCATACGATGGGCTCCATGCGGTCGGTCTTCGACCCCAACTCGCGCATACGTTAGGATTGTAGCGCTGTGGCCGGTCTGAAGATGCGGAGCCCTTACTTCAGACCCTTCCGGTCACTATTCCTCTTCGTCGTACCGTGCACCTCGCCGAGCGCTCAAACTCCGAAGATCAGTGGGGCGCAAGCTGCCCTCGACAGGACCGTGTTGTCCGGAACGATTCGAACTACTGCGGCCGAGTTCAGCCCCACAGGCACACTCAATTCCGTCTCCTGGAATACTTGTTGGATGCGCCGGGCGTGGGAACATTGTCGGCAACCTGCGCGCCGATGGCATGTGCCCGGGTCAATGCCGTGGTAAGGGTGATGCCGGTGCCGGAGACCGGAGCGCCGGCTGCGTGCGCATGAGTGAGCGGCGACTTGACGACGATCGAGGTTTCGCCCCAGGTGTGGATGGAGGCGATCACCGCCGATTCGGAGTTCGCGCCGCCGTCGATGGCGATGGTCTGCCCCTCGCGGAAGCCCGTCACGTTGGCGACCGGAATCGCGGTCGCGTTCGCGTCGGTGGCAGCGCGCACCAGGGTGGCTCCGGCGGTGCCCACGGTCGCAATGACAGCGGTCTCGAGGTCCGCGCCCGCGTCAATCCGAACCGTCTGGCCGGCGTCGAAGCCCTCCACGCCGGTGACCTTAACGTTGGTGGCGCCGGCGGCCGAGGAGGCGGAAAGAGTGGCCGTGGCCTGCGTCAGGAAATCGGCGCAGTTGTTGCCGGTATCGGCGCCGTCCGGAAAGCGGCCCGCGCTGGCTGTGACGGCGCCAGCGGAAGCGAACGGACCGGAGCCCGCACCCGCGCCGGGCGCAGGCGCGAAGCAGCCGCTCTTGCCCATCCCGGAAATGGCTTGATAACCCTCGGCGGCCCATGGGTCGACGAGGCCGCCGTAGTTGAGGCTGTCGACCACCAGGCCCGCGGCGTCCCGCAGCACCATGCTGCCCTCCTTGACGGAGATGGTGCGACCGAATAAAGGAGCGTTGGTAGTGAGTTCCGGCCCGCCGAACCACTGGTCGGGCGCGGGCGTGCCCCGATAGCCGGCGGTAGTGACAGCCGCGTCGCGCGCGGAGGCGTTGATCTCATGATCGTGGGCCAGGGGCTTGTCGAGCGTGATGCCGGTTCCGAGCGGCTGGACAGGCTCGTTGCTCGCATGGGCAAAGGCCGCCGCCGGCTGGAAGGCGATGCCGGTGCCGCGGTCGCTGAAGGGCATGTTGGCCGCATGGTTGAACCGCAGCGCGGCGGCCAGGTTGAGACCCGTGCCCGGAGCTACCACCGATTCGTCGTGAACGTGCGCCTGGGCGAGGGCTGGCGTGAAGTCGATGCCCGCGCCGCGCCGGCCCGGGGCGCCGATGGCGGTGGCGGTCACAACCTCCTTGCTCGCCGGGGTGCCAACCGTGATCGTGTCACCGACCGCGAAACCGCTCACGTTGCGGACTTTGATATTGGTTGCGCCGGCGCTCACATCGGCCGTGAGGTTCGTCTGGTTCGCCTTGGTGCCGACGCTCGTGACCGTAACGGTCTCGATCCCATGCCCGACGCTATCGATGTCCAACCTGATCTTGTCACCGGCCGAGATGTTGGCGACGGACGTCACCTTGATATTAGTCGCGCCGGCGGGGGCGTCCGCCCCCAAATAGGCTTGCGTGCCCGGCTTGCCGACCGCGGTGACCGTGGCCACCTCATACTGTTCGCGATCCCTCGCGACGGCGGGGTAGGTGGCGCCGTGTCCGAGGGCGATCTTCTCGCCAACCACGAAGCCGGCCACGCTCGCGACCGGCACGTTGGTCGAGCCGGCGGGAATCGTGATCACCGGACCGTCGGGGACCGGTTGCCACAGCGTCGTATTGTTGCCGGCCGCCGTCCCGAGGCTTGCGATCTTACGGGTCTCCGCGCCGGAGCCGGTGTCGATTTCGATCGTATCGCCGGCCGACATGCCGGTGGTGCTCCTGACGCTGATCGTGCTATCGCCCGCGCGCGCCGGGGCCGCCAGGCCTGAGTTGGAAAGGCCGAGCAGATAGAAGCCGTTCGCCGCGAGCTTCGTCCCGGCCGGGATCTTCACGGTCGAGAAGATAGCCTGCTGGGTCGGGTGCTCGGTCAGAGTCCAGTTGGAGATGTCGACGGCGTGGGTGCCGGCGTTGTAGAACTCGATGAACGAGTCTGTCGAGTTGTTGGGAGAGCCTGAGCTAATGCGAAACTCATTGATCTTGATCGGGCTCGCGTTCCGCACCTTCTCAAACGTTGTGCCGGATTGCGTCCTGCCGGCCGTTGTCCAGGAAGCTTTGCCCACCAGGTCGCCGTTGAAGGCCGCTGGCCCGGAGGTGACCTTAAACGTAGCGCTCACGCTCGCACCTGGCGCGACCGGGTCAGCGAAAGCCTTCGATGTTCCGGTGGCGCCCGCAACGACGGAGGTCCACTGTTTGGGCACGGCAATGCTCAACTGGACTCCCGCAACCGGCGCGCCCGTGGTATTGGTGAAGGTCAGAGTCGTGCTCTGCGAGGACCCCGGCGAGAACGTCTGGAGTCCGGGCGGAGCGTCGGCAGCCGACGCCGGCGCCATGCTCAACCGCGCCACGTCGTACTTGGCGGCAACGATGTTGGCCTGTACCAATTGATCGGTGGCGTCGGTCGGGAAGGTCCCCGCGGCCGTCACCGCGCCTTCATAAAAAGTGCCTTGCGAGCCGTTGCTGTTGTCGCCGCCGTTGCCCAACAGGATCGCGCCCTGTTTGCGCATCGGGTCATACGTGCGGTCGACGCGCGGTCCGTCGAACATCACCGCCAGGGCGCCACGCTGCGCGTCGCCACCCATCGAGGTCCAGTGGTGCGGTTCGCCCTTGGCCATCGCGGTCACAAATCGCCATTCGATATCCGGCAGGTTGGCGCACAGTTTGGAGCCATCCGCGTTGACGCAACCGACCAGGTTGTTCTCCTGGTCCGTCATGACCCACGGACCGGGAGGGTTCCCGTGATACCACCAGGGAGCGTCGCCAAAGTAGGCGGTTTCCATAGTGCCGTTGTCGTCGTCGCGGCTG
>PMKM01000020.1 GCA_003157745.1 Bryobacterales bacterium
TACCGTCTGCAGGGCGTCAACATCAACGACAAGCACCTGGAAGTCATCTCGCGCCAGATGATGCGCTGTGTGAAGGTGGAAGATATCGGCGATACGGAATTTTTGCCCGAGGAAGTCGTCGACAAGTTCAAGTTCCGGGCCGAAAACGCCAAGACCGCGGACGCCGGCGGCACTCCCGCGCAGGGCAAGGCCGTCCTCCTCGGCATCACCAAGGCGTCCCTCTCCACCGATTCGTTTATTTCCGCCGCGTCGTTCCAGGAGACCACGCGCGTGCTCACCGAAGCCGCCATCAACGGCAAGGTGGACTACCTGCGCGGCCTGAAGGAGAACGTCATCATGGGACGCCTCGTTCCCGCCGGCACCGGCATGGAGTACTACCGCCGCGTGAAGATCGCCGGCGAGGATGTGGTCGAGGAACCCGTGCAGGAGCAGCCGCTCGATTCCATCCCCGGCTACGAAGAAGAGACTCGCTCGCTCTATACCGGCGGCCTCACCGAAGGGACCGGCGAAGAAACGCTGGCCGAATAACCGGTCGCAGCATTACCGACCGAAACCGCCGGCCGCGCAGGCAGCGCGCGCCGGCGCGGGAGGATCGACGATGGCGCTCCGCGTTAGGGACATCAAGCACGTCCTGTCCCCGGACGCCGACGTCGATCCGAATGCGGTGGCCGGCGGCGCAAAGCTGGACGGTTTAGTCTTCGCGTGCGGCAACCTCGCCCAAGCGGCCCTGAGTAAGTCCCCGCCTTCGGGACTTACCGATATCGAGATCGGCAACCTTAACGCGGTGATCGAGGGGCAATCTCACTCGCACCGATCTATCCGATGCATGGTCCAGGGTGAGGCGAATGCATCACCGTGGACGCGCTGGCGATTGCGCGGCTCCAGTTGGAGACCCTGTACTCATTCTGCTTTATGCTCCAGGACGCCGGCAACGTTCGGTTGTTCCTGAAGAACGCATGGAAAGCGAAATACATTCAATTCCTGCTGGCGGGCGAGGAACGCGCGCAGTTGCCCAGGTTCCACGGGTACCTGACGGCGACCGCCGTTCCCCTGATTGACTGGTCCCGGATACTGTCGTCAGTAACCGACGAGGAAAAGCGCACAATCGAGGTTGAGGAACTTGGACTGGCACCCGCGCCCGGGTTCACGCCAGCCAGGATCGAGAACTTCCCAACTCCAATGGGAGTCATCAAGCGGATCAACGCTCCCAGCCAGAAAAGGATGCTGGAGCGGCTGTATCCCGAGTACCAGTTTCTTTGTTCCTTCGCCCATCCGGCTCCGGAAGCGACACTGTTTCGGACGGTATGTGATTCTCGGTCGCCATTCCAGGGCTTGTTTTCCAGCGCACAATGGCAGGAGTTCTATCGGCGGCAGATCGTAGCTCCAGCCATAATGGATAACACTATTGCCGCTGTGGAGGTTGCCACGGAGGTCGCGGCGATCTGTCCCGCCGATCTTGACCTCCTCGCGAAGGTCACAGAAGCATGGTCGTTTCTGGTTTCTGTCAGTTTGCTGGCAAGGACGGTCTGGGAGATAAGGGCCAAGAATATCTGGCCGGCAGCGCGTGAGCCTGCGCCTGCTCGACGCGCTGGCGAATGATATCGAGTAACTCCGGGGCCCGCTCGAGCCGTAGTTCGTGGCGCGCCATCGCCCATCGTGGGCAAGTGGCTTCAACGGACCCTGAATGGATACTTCGCGTACCATGCAGTTCCTACGAACCTGCTGCGGCTGAACGGCTTCCGCAGTGAGGTCTGCCGCGCATGGCGGCACGCCCTGTTGCGCCGAAGTCAACGGCACCGGCTCAACTGGTCTCGTTTCAATCGCCTCATCCGTAAGTACGTCCCGTCATGCCGGGTTCTGCATCCCTATCCGGAGGAGCGCTTCTTCGCGTCACGACCTTAGGCAGGAGCCGTATGCGGTAACACTGCACGTACGGATCTGTGCGGGGGGCGGTCGGCAACGGCCGTCCCTACCGCGACCGTGTCATCGGCGTTTCCGAGTCGGATAACTATACAGGATTTAACGGCGTCCGCCGATTATGTCGATTGGGGGAGTGTGCGCCGCGCGAGTTCTCGAGGCGGCAGGCTGGGCCCCCGAGGCGGCACTCTCGAAGACGCCGGGCGTCCCATTTGACAAGCCCGTTGTTTTCAATCCAATCGTTGCCCGGCCCTGCGGGCAAAAAACACGGCTCAAGCCGTGCCTGATACAAGTCGGCCGAACTTCGGAATTCGCACTCAATAGCCGTCTCCTGACCCTGGTGGTGGCGCCGGTGCTGGCGAGCTTTCTGTTCCGGTGCGAGGTGAGGGAATGGCGCAACCCGGTACTCGAGTTCGCGACCGAGCGGTAACAGACGGAGTTGAAATGGGCGATCAAACACCGGTGGGCGCGGCGGACGTGCTACTGACGAGCGGCGTGATCGGCTCGGAGTTTCCGCCGCATCTGGACGAAGGCGCGATCTGGCGGCGCGGCAGCAGGACAGGCTGCCGGAGCCGGACCTGGCGGAGGACGTCTAGTACTCCGCGCGGGGAGGAAACGAGCATGTTTCTGCGTGAGTCGTGCTACGCTGCGGGGGCATGAAAATCGTGGTTGTACTTCTCGCACTGAGCACGGTGGGCTTGGCGGCGTCAAATCCGTGCAACATCCCGCCGGCGGGCCGGAATGGGCAAGCGGCACCGAAAGGGACTTGCGTGTCGACGCCGATTCCGTCGTCGCTGTTATTGGGAGTGATGGGGATGGCCGGCTGCGGGCTTCTGCTGGCGCACCGGCGAAAGGCGCGGGCGTAAATAGAGCGGCGGCGGTGCGCGGTCCTGTATAATTAATACAAGAGTGAACCTACCAGTGTCTCCGCGCGCATTACTTCGATTTTTCCTGCACAGCCAGATGCTGCCAATTCTCGAAAGCGGCGAGGAGATTCTGGTTGGCGGACAAGCTGTAATGGAAGGCGTGATGATGCGCGCCCCGCACAGCTATTGCGTGGCGGTGCGCCGCAAAGACGGCAGCATGGTCACCAATGAGAAGCCGCTGCCGCGCCTATCCGAGCAGCACAAGATCTTCAAGCTGCCGGTGTTTCGCGGGGTGGGGACGCTCTACCAGGCGATGAAGCTGGGCTATGGCGCGCTGCGATTTTCAACCGACCAGTTTGTCGCCGACCTGGAGCCCGCCGCGCCCGAAAGCAAACCGGCGAAGGAACTGCCCGGCTGGGCGGTGACGGGCAACCTGGTGCTGTCGGTGGCATTCATGATTTTCCTCTATAAGTTCATGCCGCTGTTGCTGGCGACCAAGCTGGGCAAAGTGTACCCGGTGGTGATGGGGCGCGTTCCGTTCAACCTGGCCGAGGGCGCGATCCGCGTTTCGATACTGGTGGCGTTTCTGTACGGCGTATCGCGCTTCAAGGACATGCGGCGGATCTTTCAATATCACGGGGCGGAGCATAAGGTCGTGTTCAATTTCGAATCCGGCGAGCCGGTGACGGTGGAGCGCGCGCAGCGATTCACGACGTATCACCCGCGGTGCGGCACGAGTTTCCTGATGATGCTGATGTTCGTCGCGGTGCCGGTGTATGCGTTAATTCCGTTCGACGGCTTCGCGGCCAAGTTCGTCAGCCGGCTGGCGCTGCTGCCGCTGATTGTCGGCTTGAGTTACGAAGCGATCCGCTTCGTGGCGCGGCGGCGGGATTCGTGGCTGGCGGTGGCGGTGGCGCCGGGGCTGTGGTTGCAGCGGATCACGACCAAGCAGCCGGCGGACGACCAGGCGGCGGTGGCGATCCACGCGCTCGAGGGCGCCATGGCGCTTGAAAAGGCGCAGGGCGGCGAATTGGTCATCGGCTAAGGACGCGCGATGCAGTTTCCATTTCACTCGCCAGAAACCGCGCCCTAGCGACCGCGATCCGCACGCGCATCCGAGCCGCGCTCCTGAGAGAGCGGCGAGCAGGGTAACTACGGAACGAGTCCCATGCAATTCACTCCGAAATTAGAACAGCTCGAAAAGCGTTTTGACGAACTCACGGCGCAGATGGCGGATCCGGCCGTGATTGGCGATTCCGACCGATACCGCAAGGTCGCCAAGGAGAACAGCGACATCGCCGAGGCGGTGGCCTTGTACCGCGATTGGAAGAAGGCGGAAGACAGCCTGAAGCAGGCGCGCGGGATGTTGGCGGAGAGCGACGCGGATCTGCGCGCGATGGCACAGGAAGAAATCGCGAGCCTGGAGCCGGAGACGGCGCGGATCGAAGAACAGATTCGCGTGCTGCTGCTGCCCAAGGACCCGAACGACGAGAAGAACATCGTGCTGGAGATTCGCGCCGGAACGGGCGGCGACGAAGCGACGCTGTTCGGGGCGGAGATGTTTCGCGCTTACTCGCGCTACGCGGAAAGCCGCGGATGGAAGATCGAAGTGACGTCGGCCAGCGAATCCGCGGCGGGCGGGTTGAAGGAAGTGATCGCGCTGGTGAGCGGCAACAAGGTGTTCAGCCGGCTGAAGTACGAAAGCGGCGTGCACAGGGTGCAGCGGGTGCCGGTGACCGAGCAGCAGGGGCGGGTGCACACGTCGGCGATCACGGTGGCGGTGCTGCCGGAGGCGGACGAGGTGGAAGTCAAGCTGGAAGCCAAGGACATCCGCATCGACACGTTTTGCAGCTCCGGGCCGGGCGGGCAGTCGGTGAACACGACTTATTCGGCGGTGCGCATCACGCACCTGCCGACG
>PMKM01000125.1 GCA_003157745.1 Bryobacterales bacterium
GTTGTTCTTGATTTCGTTGAAGTCTCCATTGTAGGTGTCGGTGATCCTGGGCGGGATATCGCCCTTCGAGATTCGGTCCACGTACTCCGCGGAGACGTTCAACGGGCCGATCACCGCGTCCAGGGTCTGGTTGACGCCCTCGACGATCTTGCGATAGTCGCCCTGGTGCTTCGATGCGTCGGCGCGCGTGGCGAGTTTGCCCTCGGCCGCCGCCTTGGCGAGCAGGCCGGCATCGTTGACCAGCGCGCTGATGTTGTCGATGCAGTTGTTCAGATTGTTCTTAATCTCGTTGAAATCGCCCTTGTAGGCGTCGGTGATCTTGGGCGGGATATCGCCCTTCGAAATCCGGTCCACATACTCGGCCGACACATTCAACGGCTTAATCACGTTGTCCAGCGTGAGATTGAATCTTTCGATGACCTTGCGGAAGTCGCCCTGGTGTTTGGTGGCGTCAGCGCGGGTAGCCAGCTTGCCTTCCACGGCCGCCTTGGCGAGCGAATTGGCCTCGCTAACGAGGGAGGTGATATTGTCGATGCAGTTGTTCAGGTTGNNGTTCTTGATCTCGTTGAAGTCGCCATGGTAGGTGTCTGTGATCTTAGGAGGAATGTCGCCCTTCGAGATCCGGTCCACGTACTCGGCTGAGACATTCAGCGGGCCGATCACGGCATCCAGGGTCTGATTGACGCCCTCGACGATCTTGCGGTAGTCGCCCTGGTGCTTCGTGGCGTCGGCGCGTGTGGCGAGCTTGCCTTCCACCGCCGCTTTCACCAGCAGGCCGGCGTCTGCGACCATGTTCTGCAGCGCCGTAGCGACGCTGTTGACGGCCAGCTTCATTTTCTCGTGGTCGCCCTTGTAGGATTGCGCGATCAGTTCGTCGATCTTGCCGTTGGATATCTGGGCCAGGATGCGGTTGCCTTCGCCTATTGGAAGCAGGATCGCGTCCAGCATGTCGTTGACGCCTTTCACGATACCTGCGTAGGCACCCTGGAACTGCTCGGGTTTGCCGCGTTCGGAGAGTTGCCCTTCACGCGATGCCTCGGTCAATCGCCCCGTCTCCTTCTGCAACCCTTGCAGCGCCACGGCTACGCTGTTAACCGCCTGCTTCATCTTCTCGTGGTCGCCGCTGTAGGTCTGGGTGATCAACTCGTCGATCTGGCCCGCGCTAATCCGCGCCAGAACGCGATTGCCCTCTCCGATTGGCAGAAGGATCGCGTCGAGCATCGCGTTCACGCCTTCGACCACTTTGCGGTCGCTGCCTTCGAATCGCTCGGCCTTCCCGCGTTCGCTGAGGCGGCCTGCGCGCGAGGCTTCCACCAGGGCGAGTATCTCCTCCTGCAGCAGATTCGTGGTTTGCGCTCCGCGCGCATTGGATTCCGGACGGTCCAAAACGGCGGCGCCGGTGGACGGGTTTCGGCCGGGAGAAACTCGCCGGCCGTCGTTGACTTGTCTTGCCATTCTTTTACTCCTTGATCTTCCTGTTGCGTTACTACGCCGTCACCGGCGCGCCATTCTCGATCCGTCAATCCGTTGTCGTTACCCGATAGCCGGCAGGCTGCCGACGGCCATTGCTTGCGATTCACGCAACCTCTGGTTGCAGCGCTCCATCAGTGGGGCACCATGTCCGAAGTAGATCCGCCGGACATCGCGGGCGCACACCTTTTCCAGTGCCGCCAGGAATCCGGCCTCATAGGTTCCGCCGGGCGATGTGATCAGCAGCGGGGAGTCGCCGGCGAATAGTATGCCCTCCGATTGGTTGTAAAGGCAAATCGAGTCGCTGCTGTGGCCCGGCATGTGGATCACCTCGAAATACGCATCGCCCATCTTGATCGTGTCCTCATCGCGCAGCAGATGATCGACGCCCTCGGTATTGGGCGAAAACGCGTAGACTCTGGGGTGAAAAGCCTCGCGAACCAGCGGCAGCAGCGCGAAATGGTCGGAATGCGCGTGCGTCAGCACCACTTGTTCCACGGGCCATTTACCGATCCCCGTGGGCGCCCGTGCGATGCTCGCCAGGATGGCCGGGTCCTGTCCTACATCCACGAGCGTGTTGACGTCCTCGATCCGGCTCGCATCGCCGAGCACGAGGTAAACCTGCGAGGTATAGATCTCGCCGCTGTTCTCCAGTGTCATGACCCTCATCCGGCCCCTTCCACTCTGCGAAACAGTTGGCCGTCGGGAACCACCCGCTCGAATAGCGACGAGAGTTCCGGCGGCATCTCTTGCGTCTGCTCGGTGGCGAAGAGACCGCCAGGCGCCAGCGCCCGGTGAAACATTTTGAGCACTTCGATCCTCTCCGCGGCCTGAAAGTGGAGCAGTACGTTCTTGCACAAGACCAGCGAGTATCCCTGACCGAACTCCCTCAGCGACAGAAGATCGTGCTGGTGGAAAACGACCGGTTGCCGGATGCTGGCGATCACGCGAAAGTAACCGGCTTTGTCCGCGGGCTCAAAGTACTTTTCGAGAATGCCCTCGGGCAACCGCTCCAACTCGTCCTTGGGGTACTCGGCCACCTCGACCCTCCGGGCGAACTGGCCTTCGACGTCGGTCGCATCGATGTGCAGGTTCTTGAAAGCGAAGTATCCCATCCGCTCGGCGAGCATGATGGAGAGCGTGTACGGCTCCTGCCCCATTGCAGAGCCGGGCTCCCAAACGCGGGGGTAGCTGCGGCCCGCCAGGATGGGAAGGAGGTGATCCACCACGCGGTCGAGCACCTGTTGGTCGCGAAAGAAGAAAGTGAAAGCCAACTTCAGTGCCTCCCCTGAGGCGGGCGGGCCGCCGGATGTTTTTCGACTTTGCCTGGCAATGGCGAGCACGTCCCCGATGCCGGTAAGNNGGGGGTCGCGCGCGGACGAGAACGTCCGCCCCACTTTGAAGCGGTCGCGAGTCGCTGCTTGCTGGATGGGACGGGACACTACGCGGCCCTCCCGGCGGTGAGGTCTACGGTTCGCTCGGCATCGAGGACCAGCAGTAGGCGATCCTTGAGCTTGTAAACGCCGCGAATGAGTTCGCGCGCGGCGGGATCGAGATTCTCGGGCGGCCGCTCGTAAGTGGCGGCATCCACATCGAGGACGTCGCCGATCTCGTCGACCAGCAAGCTTACAGCGCCGTCCTCGGTGCGGACGACCATATTCATGGGAGTCTGGTCCCCGGCGCGCGGCGGCAAGCGGAGACGGCGCCGCATATCGATAGCGGTAACGATCTGGCCGCGGAGGTTGATGAGTCCTTCGATGACATCGGGGGCCTGCGGCACGCGGGTCATCTGCTGGAAGCGCAACACTTCCTGAACGCGGAGGACGTCGACGCCGAAGAACAGGTCGGCGACGAAGAACGTGGAAAACTGTCCGCTGGTCTGCGCCAGTCCGGATTTCGTGGTCGTGCCGTCATTCACCATGGGTTATCGCTCCCCTCCCACACACGCGAGAGCCGCTTCGGAGGAAGCCAGCGTCGCCGCCAACCGCGCCAAGGATCCGAGCATGGCCTCGCGGTCGAACTTCACCTGGCAGTCCTGAAAGCCGGCCGTCTGAGCGGTTCCCGTTTGCACCTGCTCGGCGGAGTCGACCAGCGCCAGGACCGGAATGCCTTGCCACTCCGTCCGCTGCCGCATGGCGGTCAGCAGAGCGGAACTACCGTCGGGCGGAAGATCGAGCGCGGTCACGACGATGTCCACCGGATGCTGCTCCAGGCTGCGCAGCGCTTGATCCAGATTGGCGGCCTCGACGACGCGGTAGCCGGCCATATCCAATGCGCTACGCATCAGGCCGCGGGAAAATGCGGAGGCTTCGACGACCAGGACTCGCATGTTGTTCGCGGACTTGCCGGCGGATTGAAACCAGTCTGCCGCTCCGGCTCGAATGACCTCGTTCAGATCGATGAAATCGGCGACGTGTTTGCCCACGACCGCCGAGCCAAGCAGGCCCACGCGGGCTGTTTTCTGGCGGACGGTGACGTTCTCTTCGGCGACATCGAGGATCTGATCGACCATCAAGCCGACGCTGCGGTCGCCATCGTTAAAGACGATAACCTGGACGGGGTCGGCCATCAGGTCCTTGACGGGCGCGCCGGATTCGAGCACGTCGCGGAGAGGAATCAAGGGGAGAATACGATCGCGGTATTGCACTACCTGGCATCCGCCAGCATGTTCGATGGAAGACTGCGGAAACTCCTCGAGTCTGGCAACGAGCGACAACGGAACGGCCAGGCGCTCGAAGGAGCCGGCCCGGAACAGCAGCAGCCGCTGTTGCTCACTCCCGAATTGCGTCTTCTGTTCCGCGGCGGCGCGGGCCTGTTCGCGGGATTCAGCCAGAACGCCGGAGCGCTGCCCAATACCGAGCACGTCCAGGATGAGGGCCACGCGGCCGTCTCCCATAATGGTGGCGCCGGCATAGACGGTCAATCCCTTCAGTTGCTTGCTCAAGGGCTTGACCACAATTTCCTGAGTGTCGTTGATGCCGTCCACCACGAGCCCGAACTGGCGGTCCTCGGCTTGCAAGACGACCATGCTGACCACATCAGCCCGCTCGGGCGATTTGAGCCCCAGCACCTGATTCAGATAGGCAATAGGCAAAAGGGTTCCGCGACGGCGGTACACCGGCGTTCCGTGCACGCGCTCGATGTGCTTTTCACCGGAATCCCCCTCCAGCCGGATTAACTCGAGCAGACTAACCTGCGGAATCACGAATCGTTCGCCGCCGCTCGTAATCACCAGGCCGGGAATAATGGCGAGGGTAAGCGGTATCTTGAGCTTGACCGTGGTGCCTTCGCCGGGACGGCTGAACACGTCGACGATGCCGCCGATCTTCTCAATATTGGATTTCACAACGTCCAGACCGACACCGCGTCCCGAAACGTTGGTAATCGTCTTCGCGGTCGAGAAGCCGGGCTGGAAGACCATGTTCAGCGCCTCCCGATCCGTCAGCTTCTCGGCCTGTTCGGGCCGAAGGAATCCTTTTTCGATCGCTTTCTGTTTCACCTGCGCGACGTCGATGCCGGCGCCATCGTCGGCGATTTCGATGTTGACTTGCCCGCCTTCGTGATAGGCGCGGAGGGTCAGTGTTCCTTGTAACGACTTGCCCGCTCGCGCGCGGACCTCCGGCAGTTCGATTCCGTGGTCGCACGAGTTGCGGACCAGGTGGACCAGAGGGTCCTTGATGGCCTCGATGATGGTCCGGTCGAGTTCCGTCTCGGTTCCGTCCATTTCGAGCAGAATCTGCTTGCCGAGGGACGTAGCCATGTCCCGCACCACGCGCGGCAGCTTGTTCCAGACCATTCCGATCGGTTGCATGCGCGTCTTCATGACGCCCTCCTGCAACTCGGTCGTAATCAGGTTGAGCCGCTGCGAAGTAACGTTGAGAGCGGCATCCTCCCGCTCGGTGTTGAACTGGAGAATCTGGTTGCGGGTCAGCACCAATTCGCCCACCAGATCCATCAGCTTGTCCAGCAGCCCGACGCCAACCCGAATATTCGAATCCGCCACGGCGGACGACTTGGCTACCTCACCGTCGCGCGACTTGTCCTCGGTGTGCTCGGCGGCGATGTCGGAGTCGGCGCGCTCCACTGCGGGCACAGGCACCTCGACGGCAGGCGGCGGCGTCAATACGGAGATCGGTTTGACATCGGCAGCGGATGGCGGCGTCAATATGGGCATCGGTTTGTCCTCGGCGGCGCGGGTCAACTGCGCGGCCACGCGCAGGCGTTCGGTCAGACCTTCAAAGTGCTCCGAGCCTTCCTCTCCGCTCGCTTCGATGGAACCCAGCACCCTTCGAGTGGCGTCAACCGTATCCAGGACAAGAGACACCAGGGATGGATTGAGATCCCGCCGCCCCTCGCGCAACTGACTGAGCAGGGTCTCGGCCTGATGCGTGATCCGCTCGAGGGTCGAGAACGCGAGAAAGCCGCAGGTACCCTTGATGGTGTGAAAAGTGCGAAAGATGCTGGCCAGCAACTCCGCGTCCTTCGGGTGCTTCTCAAGTTCGACCAGTTCCTGATCCAGGCGGGAGAGGTTTTCATGACTCTCGACCAAGAACTCCCGGATCACATCCTCGTCCTGCATTCGCTTGTCCTCCACGCGCCCCGACGATTCCGGTGGCTGCAAGGTAGTGAGGTGGGATCGCAATTCCTCTCCCACCGTCCCGTAACCTGTGTTTCGATCGCGGGCCCACTACCCGCACAGCAACCTAATCGGTGGGTGACTCGGAATCCTTTATAGTCCGCTCGAAAAGTAAGGGGTACACGGCTGGAGTGCCCCCTACTCAGGAGGCGGCGGACAGGAGCACAAGGATAATGAAGCGGCCAGCAAGAAGGGAGTGGCGATGTGGAGTCGGAGCGCGGGCTAATCTCCGCTCACGGCGTAAACGCGGGCAATCGCGTGGCCAGCAGCGACCGCAGGCGGGCGAAACCAACAGCAGGCGGCGCCGCGCCACGCCGATTTCAGTACTGGAGCTTGATGCCGGCCAGCTTGACGATGGCGGGAATGTCCTTGCCGCCGGTTACTGTGAAGCGGACGGCAGTGCCCTCGGGATACCGTTTGCCTTCCTCGACCAGCTTGACGATTCGACGCGGAAGCGTGCTTTGGCGGGCGGCCTGGACGGCCCTGTCGCCGAGGACAAACGTCACTATGAAGCCACCGAGACACGGTGAAAGATACACGATGTTCCGCTTCTTCATCTTCAGGCGCAGCGCCCATCCGGCCTTGGGCGAGTAAGAATTCCACTCCTGGACGACCAGATTCAGGTCAGCCGCAAGCCGCGCCAGCAATTGGTCCCAGTGCACTCTGGCAGCGCCGAGTGCCGCAGTCAGTTCGTTCGCCGTCGGCGGGTCGAGTTTGCCGATGAAGGCGTCGGGATTCGTTGTGGATTGCTCGGGCATAGCTAGGGCTCCAACGGCTTGGCGAGGGACCAGTGGGAATGAACGATGCGCCAGCCCTCCTTATTGTGGCGATAGACCTGGGTCGCGTTCCAGCGTGTGGTCGTCGTCCCGATGTGCCTCACCAGGATGTATGTCAGGACCGCGGTCTCGCCGCTCGATTGCACCTTCGGCCCGGCCATTTCATAGCTGTCGAATAATGACCGGCCGCGGTAGCTCTCGAAGAGCGCCCTCACGGCCGGCAGGCCATCCAGCCGCTGATCGGTCATGACATGAAAGTAAGTGATGTCGGGATCGGAAATGGCCAGCAGCGGGTCGGGGTTTCCCTTCTGCCAACCGTCCAGCGCGGTGCGCTCGAGGGCGACGATCTCGCGCGCGACAGATTCAGTCGAATCGGCGGCGGCCAACACGCCACACAGGGCAGTCGCGGCCGCGCAAGCCAGAATTGATATCTTCATGTAACTCACCTCTACCAGATTGGACAAAACGCAAATGGCGCTGTGACAGTTGGCGCAAGAAAAATCACACAGGCGAGGCCAGCGAAACCGCCCGCAACGCCTGGCGCAGGGCGGCAACCTGCTCGGCCGGTTCGTAGAACGGATGATCGCGATAGACCTGGGCGGCAACTTTCATGTAGGCATCGGTCAGTTCGTCGGCCCAACTGCAGGCGACCTCGCGCACTCTGCGCTGGTAATGCGACGTGAATTGCAACTTCTGCGGATCGACGAAGCCGCCTTGAATGAACGCGCGAGTCTTCTTCACGCACTTGCAGGGCGCCTCGGGATTCACGAGGCTGCAATTGCCGCGCAGGTACTGGTACAAATCGCGGCGGGCACGCGAAAGGATCTGGCGGAAGTTCGCCGGAGTGACGTCGACGATCTCCGCACCGACTTCGTCGCCGACGCCGAAGATCTCGCCGAGGATGAACACCAGGCGCTGGCGGCCATCGAGGCAGAGCAGCGTTCCCATGGTGCAACCGATCTTGGTCTCCTCGATGAGGATCTCGACCGGGACGGGGACGGTGCGCGGGTCGGGAGGATCGAGGTCGGGAGTCCGCGCCAGACCGCGCGCGGCGTCGTCGAAGGAACACACAGGCTCGGCCGCCTTCCTGATATTCAGAATATGATTGACGGCGATGCGATACAGCCAGGTGCGAAAGGCGCTCCCGCCGCGGAATTCGGGCAGGGCCCTGTAGGCCTTGATGAGAACTTCCTGGGTTGCATCCTCGGCGTCGGCGCGGCGCAGCAACATGCGGACGGCCAGGTTGAAGATCCACGGCTGATGGCGGGTGAGGAGGAGTTCGGTGGCCTCGCGGTCTCCGGCCTGCGCGCTGTTAACCAGGTCCGCATCGGGAGTTTCGGGGGTGGTTGTCATCAAAACCACTTTAGCGCGAGCGAGCGCGGTTTCACGGCGGGCAATCCGGTGTAGAATTTCCCATATGGAATCTCTCTCAGGAAAGCTGGCGTTGGTTACGGGCGGCACACGCGGGATTGGACGCGCGATTGCGGTTCGGCTGCTGGGCGAGGGCGCGGCGGTGGCCATTTGCGGGCGCACGAGCGAGTCGGTCGAGAGCGCGCTCGAGGCGCTGCGGCCGCTGGGACGGGTTTTCGGCATCGCGGCGGACGTTCGCGATGTCGAGCAGGTGCGCGCGCTGTTCGAAGCGGTGGACGGCGAGTTCGGCGGTCTGGACATTCTGGTGAACAACGCGGGCCAGGGCGTATTCGGCAAGGTCGCGGAGATGACGCCGGAGGAATGGCACGCCAACATCGATCTCAATCTGAACGGGCCGTTCTACTGCTCGCGGGAGGCGCTCAAGCGGTTCCGCCAACGCGGCGGCGGCTTCATCGTCAACATATCGAGTCTGGCCGCGAAGAATGCGTTCAGCGGCGGCGCGGGTTACAACGCGAGCAAGTTCGGTCTCAACGGATTCAGCGAGGCCATGATGTTCGATCATCGCTACGAAAGCGTCCGCGTGACGTCGATCATGCCCGGCAGCGTGGATACCGAATTCGCCGGTGGCCCTTCCGACCGCGGCGGCGACACGAGTTGGATGATCGCACCGGAGGATGTGGCCGAAGCGGTGGCGATGGTGCTGCGCATGCCGGCGCGCACGATGGTCAGCCGGGTGGAGATGCGACCGGCGCAGCCGCGGAAATAGGCGTCGGAGCGCGGCCGCGTCGCTTGTCTGTTACAATTCAACTTCCCATGCAAATACCGGCGGAGCGGCAGGACACTCGTTTGATGCGCGCCATGTTCGGCACGATTGCGCCGCGCTACGATTTCATCACGCGCGCGTTTTCTTATGGCATGGATCGCGGATGGAAGCGCGTCGCCTTGAAGCGGGCGCAGTTGCCGGGCAAACCGCTGGTGCTCGACCTCGCTTCCGGGACCGGCGACTTTTCGCTGCTGGTGGCGGCGCAGTATCGCGATGCGCGTCCGATTGCGGTGGACTTGACGGAGGGCATGTTGCGGTTGGCGCGCGAACGCGGAGTCGAACGCGCGGCTTGCGGCGACGCCTGCCACCTTCCGTTTCCGGACGGCGCCTTCGATTGCGTCTTCATCGGCTACGGCCTGCGCAATTTTCCCAGCCTGGCGGCGGCCGTGCGCGAGGTTGAGCGGGTCACGCGGCCGGGCGGCGTGATGGTGAGCCTGGACTTTTTCCTGCCGGCCAACCGCGTGCTGCGACGGTTGTTTCTCTCCTACCTCTATATACAGGGCTTCTTCTGGGGTTACGTGCTGCACGGCCGGCCGCGCGTCTACACGTATATACCCGATTCGCTGCGGTCGTTCGTTTCGATCGACGAGTTTTCCCGACTCTTGGGAGACAGCGGTTACGATCGCGTGAACGCGCGCGGCTTCCTGCTGGGCGGCATAGGGCTCCACTGGGCGGCCAAGGCGGGGCCGAACAGAGGCGCGACGGCTGATGGCAGTGTATCAGTAACTGGCCGCGTTACTGCGGAAACCCAAACTTTCCAGCCAGTCGCTTGAGGATGGAAGGATTCTCACGAGTGCAGCCGTATGGCGCCCAGGTGGGGATGCCAGCGTCGGTCGCGAACGGTGGCACGCCGGCGCCCTGGCGCGGGGGTGGGTTGACCGACTCAGGCGCCGGAACCGGTCGCCCATGTTTCCCGGAACTGGAGTACGCCGTTGGCGTCGCCGAGGCGGCCCGAGAGACCGGGACCGGCAGGAGAGACAAGTTCATCGCCGCATCGCGGATGTATTGCAAACCGACCGACGAGCAGCTATCGCCAAATGCCATCAGGAGCGCCCAGTCGCAGATGGAGTTGATCAGCCGCGGGTTACCGCCCGACCACTTCACTAAGCTTTCAATCGCCTCCGGCGTAAACGGCGGCGCGGCTGTTCCGCCAGCTTTGGCCCAACGGAAGCGTATGTATTCAGCGGTCTCATCGGCGCTGAGCGGATCGATGTACAGGCGTAAGGCGACGCGTTGCTTGAATTGACGTAAGTCGTGCCGGTCGAGAAGCTCGTCGAGCTCACATTGGCCCAAGAGGACGATTTGCAAAAACTTATCAGGGCCATACTCGTAGTTTCCGAGCAGACGGATCTCTTCGAGGACGTCCGCGCTCAACTTGTGGGCTTCGTCGATTGCCAGGATAGCGACTTGCTGGGCGCGGTAGGCATCGAGAAGGAACCCCTGCAGCGCCCAGAGACGCTGTGCCTTACTAGCGGGAACTTCGGCGATGCCGAAATCGAGCATCAGAAGCTCGAGGAACTCCGATGGGCTGAGTGTCGGATTCAGCACTATGCTGGATAGAACCTTGCCGGCGGGTAATTGACTCACGACGGCGCTCAGAAGGGTTGTCTTACCGGTACCAGCGTCGCCGGTAAGAACCACGAAGCCTTTGCGGGCGAGGACCGCGTAAGTCAATCCGGCGAGCGCCTCACGATGCTTCGGAGACAGGAAGAGGAACTCCGGGTCAGGCGTCAAGTTGAAGGGTCGCTTCTGCAATCCGAAGAACGCGGTGTACATAACTTCAGACATAACACTGAGCACTTTTGCCGCCACGCAGGGGCACTGGGAGTCTGACGCGATCAGGATGCCTGCGCCGCGCCGAATGTCGCGAAGCGGGCTGTGAGTTCTATCACATCTGGCGGTTCTGGAAGCGACCAAACGCCTCGCAACAATCGAGCGGCGAGGAATCTATGGAGTGGAAAAGCCGAAAGAGTAGGATTCTCAGGGACGGCTGGGGCCCGCAACACCATCAGGGGCAACCACCGCTAGCACGAAAGGTGTTTGGTCCCAAACATGCCTTGATTCTTGGGCGCGACTGAGTGTGCGCCGGGAATGCCGGCAGCCCAAGTCTCGGCGTGCGGAGATCACAGAATCATATGTCAGCAACTGCCTTACAACCACTCAGCGCGGCCGAAGTGCTGGCCGACAGAATCCTGACCCGATCGGCGCGGGTTGGCATCATTGGCCTCGGCTATGTCGGATGTCCGTTGGCCGTCGAGTTCGCGGCCGCCGGCTTCGCCGTGACTGGTATCGACGTGCAAGAGCACAAAGTCGCTACCATCAATGCGGGCCGTTCTCACATTCAAGACGTTCCCGCAAGGAGGGTGCGCGAACTCGTCAAGAAGAAGAAGCTACGGGCCACGACCGACTTCTCCGCGATTGCCGAGCTGGATGCAATCAGTATCTGTGTCCCGACGCCGCTGCAGAAGACCAAAGACCCGGACATGAGTTACATCGTGGCGGCGTGTCAGGAAATCGCCAAGTACACGCATCCGGGGATGCTGGTTGTGCTCGAATCCACGACTTATCCGGGAACTACAGAGGAAGTGTTGCGGCCGCTGCTCGAAACGGCCGACTTGCAGATCGGGCGGGACATTTTCCTGTGCTTCTCTCCCGAGCGCGTCGATCCCGGGAACCCGCTTTTCCAGACGGCGACGATTCCCAAGGTGGTAGGAGGAATCACGCCGGAGTGCACCCGAATGGGCGCGCTGTTCTATGGGCAGGCACTGCAAAAGGTAGTTCCGGTCAGTTCCAGTCAAGTGGCAGAAATGGTGAAGCTGCTGGAAAACACCTTCCGGATGATCAATATCGGGCTGGCGAACGAGATTGCCATCATGTGCGACCGGATGGGCATCAACGTCTGGGAAGTGATCGACGCGGCTGCTACCAAACCGTTCGGGTTCATGCCATTCTATCCCGGGCCCGGACTGGGTGGCCATTGCATTCCGATCGACCCGTTCTATCTCTCGTGGAAATCGAAGCAGGCAGGAATCGAGGCGCGCTTTATCGAACTGGCGGGATACATCAACGGCCAGATGCCGCATTTCGTGTTAGACAAGATTCAGGGCGCACTCAACGAGCAATCGAAGCCGCTACGGAATTCGCATGTGCACGTCCTGGGAGTCGCATACAAGCGCGACATCGACGACGTGCGCGAGTCGCCGGCGTTGGACATCATCCATCTTCTGTCGCAACGCGGCGCGCGGGTGACTTACAGCGACCCGCGGGTTGACCGTTTGCGAATCGATGGCGGCGCGGAGTACCTTGCCGAGGAGCCTCTGGCGGCTTGCGGGCAGGCCGATTGCGTGGTGATTGTGACCGACCACTCCACGTTCGATTACGCGACGATTCTCGATCGGTCAAAGCTGATCGTCGACACGCGGAACGCTCTGAAGGGGTTCCGCTCGACGAAGATCGTACGCCTGTAAGTCGTCCGTCAATTCGGAGAAGCCGGCACCGGCGCGGCCGTCCGCCATCGAAAACGGCGGCCGCGCGTCAAGTCTTGTCGCACTTGAGCAAAAGCGACACGGGTTGCACGCTATCTCGTGTCGGCCGCGATCTTCCCCAAAGTCTCCGTGATGCTGGCCGCGAAAGGCGATTTCGGATCGTCCGCAAGAGCCTTCTGCAACTCTCTTCGCGCGGCGCCAGGTTGGCCATCCGCCAGGTAGGCCATACCTAAGTGAAATCCCGACATCGAATTGCGCGGAGATGCCTTCACGGACTCCCGCAACTCCGCGATGGCAGAGTCGTAGGATCCCAGTTTGTAGTAGGCCCAGCCGAGCGTATCGGCAGCCAGCGGGGAACGGGGACTCTTCTGCTTCACCTTCTGGGCGAGTGAGACCGCGACATTGACATCACCCCCATGATCGAGATACAGCACGGCCAGCGATCCGGCGGCGAGGGGTGATTCCGGGTCGATCTGGTGGGCCTTTTCGCACAGCGCCTTAGCCTCATCCCAGTTACCTTCCCGCTCAGACTGGGCCTCCAGGGCGAGGTAGTTCGAGATATTGCGGGGATTAGCTGCAATCGCCGCGCGGAAGTCCCGCTTGGCTGCGCCGGTTGCTCCGCGGGCAAGGTGGATGTTACCCAGCAGACTGTATGCCTGGGGCGTCCTCGGATCGAGCGCGATCGCCCGTTGCAGGCTGGCTTCCGACTTATTCAGATCCTTCAAGTCGAAGTAAGCCAGCGCCAGCAGAAACTGTAATCCGGCATTTCGCGGGTTCCGCTCCACCAGACTCGTAAGACGCTCGACGGCGCGATCGGTTCGGCCCTGAACAATGTAGACCTTGAGCAACTGCGCCAGGGCAGAAAGCGACGTCGGGTCCTGATTGAGACGGGCTTGAATTGCGGTCTCTGCCCGATCGAGATCACCCGTTGCGAGAAGGGCCTGGACGCTCGCCGTTTGAGCCAGCGGCAAGCCGGGGCGCGTCTTAAGGGCGTCGGCGGCCAATCGCGTGGCCTCGCTATTGTCGCCGGCCGCAACACTAAGAGATGCGAGCGTAGCTTCGGCCTCCACCAATCCGGGAGAAAGCCCAAGGGCCCGCGTGAAAGACACCCTCGCCAAGTCTGACATTCGCAGCACGTTCTGAGCGACACCCAGGAAGTAGAATCCGATGGCGGACTGCGGATCGGCCTGGACCGCCTTCTCTAAAACGGCGACTGCCTCCTGCGGTTTACCTTCCGCGATCAGAATACGACCATTAGCGACCAGTACACGTGGATCATTCGCGTTAGTACTAATGAGCTGCCGTTCGAAGAGGTCGGCTTCCGGAACGCGATTCAACTCAAGCAGGACGTCGACCAAACTCATTCTAACTGACGCATCATTAGGCTTGGATGTCATTAGCGAGCGATATTCCGCGACCGCCTTCTCTATCTGGCCAGTAGCCAAATAGAACTGCCCGAGGGACCGATAAGCCTGCGGGTTGTCCGGAGCCATCGCCTTGATTCCCTGGTAGAGTCTCTCTGCATCAAGCAACTTTCCCGCGCGGACCAGGATACGCGCCCAGAGTACGCGAGGAAGGACCGCGCGAGGGTCCAGGTCGGCGGCCTGGCGCATCGCGACCTCAGCTTCGTCCAGTCTGTTCTGAGTGAAGAAGAACTGCCCGAGATTGACGCGCGCATCGACGGACTTCGGATTAGCCTCAACGGCACTCCGCTCCGCGGCCTCGGCTTCCGCCGGCTGTCCGGCAGCCAAATACACCGCGGCTAGTGCTGCATAGTGTTGGACCTGATGTGGAGCTAGATCGATGGCCTTACGGAATTCGCCAATTGCGTTCGGGCCGTCTCGCGTGAGAATGAACTTCTCGCCGAGCAAAGCGTGGGCACGGGCATTCCCGGAATCGTATTCTAGGACGGCTTGCAGCGTTGACTGAGCGTGTCCGAACTGACGGCGGGCTATCATTAGCCCAGCCAAAGATAACTGTGCGTTTGCGTCCCTAGGAGCAAGAGTTACGGCCTCGGTAAACTCCCGGTAAGCCGCTTCCGAGTTGCCCATCCCGAGATAACTCTCCGCAAGGCCGGAATGGGCGCGCGCGGACCTAGGATCGAGACGTAGCGCGTTCCGAAATTGAATGGATGCCTCGCGATACTTGCCGACGTTGTGGTACGCCTCGCCACTGCCAACGTATTTGCGTGCCTGTAAATGCGGATCCGACGAACAACCGGCCAATGCTATTGCCAGGATCGTCCAAAGAGGCCCGGAACGGACAAGCGTACATTGAATAAGTTGGGTGCCCCTCATTTACCACCTCACCGAACCAGCGCTCACGCCAGTTTCCTGTAAACTCATGTTACCAGGGGTTGTGTTTTTGTGTATCACTATTGGTACTAGAACTTTTCGAGGCCGAAAGTCCTTGGGCCACAATCCGCGATGACACGACACTCTCTCGGCTGTGCCTGCATTGCCCTTTGGTGCCATTGACGGAGCGCGTGAGCGGCTGTACTCTTGAGCCAGCGTCACAAAGCAGTTACGGCTGCCGGGTGAGAAGGCGGTGTGTCCGCAAGGGGAATTCGGTGCGCCATGGCTTTGAGTGCATCTCGCGAGGGGGAGTAAACATCGCAGATGCGAGAGGGGGATGGTTATGAGACTGGTTCGGCGGCTGGTGATTTGGGGAGTCGCGGGAGCGCTTTGCTTTGCCGGCGGCGCTAGTGCGCAAGTAAGCATGACGTTGACTGGCGTGGGTAACGGTTTCGTCATGGGCGGGGTCTACAGTAATCCGTACGTGGCTCTGATCAACGGAGTACCAACTTACGTGATTTGCGACGATTTCGCTACGGATGTCTGGGTTGGCGACACTTGGCAGGCAAACGAGTATTCGCTTTCCGACGTAGGATCGAGCGGCCCACAGAAGTTCACAACTCCAGACTGGTCGCCGTATACGATTCAACAGGAATATGATGCGGCGGCGCTACTGGCCGAAGATCTTACGGCCAACATGGGGGATCCGACCCTGAGCGGCGAGTATTCGTATGCGATCTGGACCCTGTTCGACCCTGCGGCCATCAGCGGATACGGCGGCAATTCCCTGACGGCGTCCGACCAAAGTGCGATCAATGGCTTTAGAAACGCGGCTCTCACTGAAGCCGCGAGCGGGGCCGGATCGGGTCTCGACGTGTCGATTTACACACCTGCCGCCGGATATACATCGCAGGAATACCTTGTCGTCAGCACGCCCGAAGCGCCGCTGTCCGCGACGTTGGGTGTCGACCTCGTGGCGCTGGCCGGCATCGTCCTCGTAATGCGACAACGTCTGGTTCGGGGATAACGCTGGCGACAGCCTGACTCCGCGCAGCGGGACCTTCGTGCAACAAACGCAAAAGCGCCGAGGTGGCTCCCGCCGCCTCGGCGCTTTTGCGTTTCAGCTCCGGCTCAACTCCTGACTCCGCGCCTCAGTTCGGGCGGCCGCTTCTCAAGCAGTCGCCACGTCCCAGGATGTCTCTGCCACCAACAGCCGGACGAAGGCCGATCCAATGAAACCCGCACCGCCAGTTACTATGATCTTCATCGCCGTCTTACTTCCTCTGCGTTTCCCAATCGTAGTGGATGCCGGGATCGTCGAAAGGGATTCGTCCTTCGTCGCCCGGATCGTAAAAACGGTCGGTCATATAGATGAGCATGGCGTTCTCTTCGCCGATGATTTTGTAACCGTGGCCCACGCCGGGCGGGATCAGGATCTGCCACGGCCGCAGCGGGCCGACATACATCGTGTTGCGCTTGGCGAAGGTGGGCGATCCGGCGCGTAAGTCGACCAGCGCCACCTGAAACAGCCCCTTGGCCGGCGTCCAACAGTCCGTCTGCCGCAGGTGAAAGTGAAACGCCTTGATCGTGCCGGCGTAACTCAGCGCCGCCGAGACCTGGCTGCTCTCCGGCGGAAACGCGCGCGCAAGGCCCTGGCCGAGCCGCTGCACTTCGAGAAAGTAACCTCTATCGTCCGGGTGCACCGCGAGGGGCGCGACTGCGACGCCCGCGATGAGTTCCGCCGAATCGATCGAGCCGATCACCGCGCCGATTCCCTTCGCGCACGCGGGCACGGCCAGTTCCAATCCGCCGCGCGATGCCAGGGGACGCGCCGGCGCCAGTTTCGCTTGCGTCATCGGAGTTACGCCGCTCCTTTCGCGCGGTCGGCCACGGCGCCGGATTCCTTCACCATGTTCGCCGCGCGCAGCAGCGAATCGAACGTCCCGGCATCGGTCCACCAGCCGGAGAGAAACGAGAATGTGAGCGAGCCTTCGCGCACATACGCGTTGTTGACGTCGGTGATTTCGAGCTCGCCGCGGCCGGAAGGCACCAGCGTCTTGATCTTATCGAACACGCTAGAGTCGTACATATAGATGCCGGTCACGGCGTAATTCGACTTAGGATGCGCGGGTTTCTCCTCGATGCCGACGATGCGGTCGCCGGCCACTTCGGCGACGCCGAAGCGCTCAGCGTCGGCGACCTCCTTGAGCAGGATGTGCGCGCCGTGCGACTGCGCGCGGAAGCGGTCGGCCGCCGCGCGGATGTCTCCCTGAATGATGTTATCGCCCAGGATCACACAGATCCGGTGCCCGTCGGCGAAGTGTTCGGCCAGGGCCAGCGCGTCGGCAATACCGCCTTCGCCTTCCTGGTAGGTGTAGTGAATATGCTTCAACCCGAACTCTTTCCCATTCGCGAGCAAGCGCAAAAAGTCGCCCGAGTTACGCCCGCCGGTGACGACCATGATGTCCTCGATCCCCGCGTCCACCAGCGTCTGAATGGGAAAGTATATCATCGGCCGGTCGTAGATCGGCAACAAGTGCTTGTTGGTGATCTTAGTCAGTGGAAAGAGCCGGCTGCCAGTGCCTCCGGCCAGTACGATGCCCTTCATAAGTGATTGCCTCGCTGCAGCATTAGAGTTCCGAGCAATATTCTGTCGTCGCCTATCGACGCGCAGACGCCACCAGTACTCGTCTACTGAACCGCCATCGTCACGCCCGCCTGGCTGCTTCCGCCAACTGTAATCGCGACAGGCACTGCGCTGCCGGGCGCGATCCCCATGGGAATCCGGGCATTGACCTGCAGCAGCCCGGCAACCGAATCGCCGGCAGACCCCGCATAAAGTACCTCCGCACTTTGCCCGGCGATCGACACCGTCACGGTCTGCGCGGGGTAGCACAGATCGGCGGCTGTGACTATAATGCCGTCCGCTCCTGGCGGCACGGTCTTTCCCTCGCCCGTGCCGTAGATCGACACGATGTCTCCACGCGCGGCCGGACTGGCGGGACCATTCACGGTGCCATCCCGGTTCACGATGGCTCCCTGGCCCGAGCCAGACAAATCGAGTGTAAACACTCCCGGCGCCGCCGGTGCGACGGGCACGATCAACGGTGCAGAACGAATGCCCTGGTACTCCACCTGAATGGATGTCTGCGTCTGCCCGTCCACCTCATACGGCACGATGGCCGACACTTGGTTCGCACTTGTATAGAGAAGCGGGGCCGGGACATCGTTGAAGAAGACCGTTGTGCCGCCCAGTGAGTTGGCGACCGTGCCCGTGGCAGTGAGTTGCATTGCGTTCGGCGTCGATTCGGCAAACGAGTTTCCAAATATCACGACAATCTCGCCCGGTGCAACAAGGCCGCCTGTATAGCTCGCGGCGTTTCCGACAGCGCCAACCGCTGGGGCAGCCACACCCGTTCCCGCTACTACGGCACCCCCATCAATAGTGGATAACGTGACGGGCGCTCCACTAGGATCCGAGGCAATCACGTTGGTAAGAGTCAAAGGATAGATTCCCGGAGCGGCCCCCGTCTTCATTTGGATTGCCAGAGTAGCCAGGACACCATCCGCGATCACATTCTGATTCAAACCCGTAGCGAGAATCCGTTCCACTCCCGAGTCAGGAACCGCGGTCCAAATCATCTTCGCCGCGGTCGTAACGCTGGCGCCGGACGACACCGAAAACGACAACGCCTCGTCCGGATAGGAAACATCGCATTGAACGCCGCTCAGCGCCTGGCCACCCGAAGAGAGAGACACCTCAACCGCGGCGCCACCCAGCGCGTTGACGACCACCTCTGTGACAGCGATGCTCGGGGTAACGGAAGACACGGTAGCATCCGGAACGGCAGCCCAGCCGGGCACATCGCAAACCGTTCCCGTGGCGGCCGCGAACCCCAACGCGGTGACCAATGCGAAATCGACGCGCCAGCGGCGCCGCCGTCTGAGTGGCAAGTCACTCCAACCATGCGAATCGCCGATGCGAAGCGCCTCAGCCTCCCTGACCATGCACAAAACGTCGCTCCGACCGTTGTAGCACGATTAGTGCAGGAATCAAGGTCAGGACTCCCAATAGCGCGAATAGCAAGCCACCGCGCCGGTGCAGGTTGCCGTACAGGAAGGCGGGGTTGACATACATCCCTAAAGCAGAAAGCGTGACAATACGTACGGAGTTCTTGAAGATCACCACGGGTACGCTGAACAGGACGAGCAAGCTCTTACTCCACCAGCATCTGAGAAACGCGTGGCCAATCAGGACGGTGATGATCAGCAGGGCCACACTCGACCGTATCCCACTGCATTGTTCGGCAATCTCGATTTCGGCACCAGGAAGTGAGAAGCGAAAGCCCTGCCTGAATACCGGTATTCCCAGAAGCCGAAACAGACACTCGCTCACCGCCGCGGAGCCCTGCTGCAGACCGAGAGTGATCCGATCCAGCACGCCAACAGGCATCGGAACCAGAAACAAGAGAAAACAGAGTGGAAATAGCGCAGCCCGAAAACTCCGTTCGCCATAGCAAAGAAGAAATCCCGCCACCCACACCAATAAGACTGCGGGCATCAACCGAAAGAGGCTGTCGCTTTCCGTCGACGACGGATACTGCCTCACGAACCAATACAGCAGCAGACCGAGCGCAAGCAATGGCAATCCGCTTCTGGGCGCAAAACGGGCGTTACGAAGAATGGCATCGCGCTCGAAGTAACCCACGCACAGACTGATTACCGGCACGGCGACGATGTGCGTGTACCGGTCACTTTGCAGAGCGAGCCTGAGGAGCATGCTCAGCACCTGCCAGAACGGAACGATCAACACGAAGAATACTAAAGTAACCAACCAACTGCGCGGTATCGATCGCAGAGATGGTACCCTTTTCATCGGCTCAGCGCACCCGGCAAGTACTGCCCTCTGCGGCACACATCCCTTTCACCGAGCGTGGGCGGCAGCAACAGCACGCCGTTCTTCAACTGCCACGTTCCATTCCGCGGGCGACTGCCGAACGCACGACTCCGGCTCGCTCAGACCATGTTTGAGGGCGAACAACGCCAATTCGAGCCGGCTGGAGACGCCGACCTTGTCGAAGATGCAGGTAAGGTGGTGTTTTACGGTTCGCTCGCAGATCGACAACTGGCGTCCAACTTCCCGATTCGAGCGGCCTGCGACGATTCCCGACACAATTCCCAGTTCTCGCGTCGTGAGCCGATAGTCTCTCCCGGAGAAGACCTTCGGCGCGGCAAATGACGCGCGAAAAGCATCGAGAAGAACGGCGACACCGCCGTCTCCAAAGCAGTACTGACCGTCCATGACGCGCCGAATACTCTCTGCCCAACTTTCCGGATCAGCCGTTTTCAGAAGCACTCCGTGAGCTCCAAGACGAAAGGCCTCGATGATCGCCCCGGCTTCCGTCGCCGCGACCATCACAAGAGTTCTTCGCGAGGCGGCACCTCCTACCACAAGCCCCCCCGGCGCAAGCTGTCGGCACAACCCAAAGTCAATGAGAACAACGTCGGACTGAACTTGTCGCATGACACTTACGGCAGTCAATGCATCGGACGCTTCGCCAACGACGACCATGTCGTGCTGGCGCTCCAGCACATACCGCACATGGCGCCGAGAGCTCAACTCCCCGTCCACAATCAGCACTCGTTTCATCGGAAACCTACTGCAACACACTGAGCCCGACTCAACTCGCGTTGTGTTCCGCCTTTGAGTTGTTCCCGGAATAATAGGATTTGGACGATCCGTAGTACTTCGAATACGTGCGATCCAGGGATGTCACGCCGTTAAGCACTATGCCGGCGACACGCTGCCGGCCGATGATCTCGATCGCCTCGTCTATCGCTTCGCGCACGGTCCGGTCAGCCCGTGCAACGAGCAATGTGGCGTCGGCACAGCGGGTCAGCGCTGGGGCATCACTCAGTGCCAGTACCGGTGGGGAATCCAGAATAATCCAATCGAACTCCGCCGACAGTTCGCTCACCATTCCCGCCAGCGCCCCAGTCTGCAATAGCTCCGAAGCGTTAGTCCTCGAGCCGCCGGCTGGCAGCAGAAACCAATTCAACGGTTCCACCTTCCGAACCGCAGACAACGGAGCTAACGCACCCTCCAGACACTCCGCAAGTCCCTTCCATGGGCGCAGGCCGAGTCTGTCAGTTAAAGCCGGCCGGTGAAGGTCGGCCTCGATCAGCAGTACTTTCTTTCTGCCGCCCTCGGCCAGGGCGCTCGCCAAATTCAAGCACACCGTCGACTTCCCGTCGTGCGGAAGCGGACTGGTGACAAGTACAGTCTTCAGCTTGCCGGTCTTTCCCAGCTCCCGCAGACGCATTCGCAGGAGCCGATAGCGGTCAGCGCTAGGACTGCGAGGGTCCGTGTGGAAGAGGAGTCTGGTCTCCAGGGGAACTTCAGCTCTTTCGACCGGCACCGCAGGAAGATCGTCGGAACGGGCCGCTGGGCCCACGCTGTTTATCAGGTCGAATAGGCGGCTCATGCGGTCGATCCCAACCCCGAGTGACGTTTCATACTCGTTGTACGATACCTTTCATTGCGCGACAATGGCCTTCACTTATGCAAGTATGTGTACAGCCCTACCGCCGTGACTGACGTGGCGACTACTCCGCCTGCACACCACTCAAACGCCTTCTTCCATCCGCTGATTCTGTGCTCGGCCGGAGTAAGCGCCAAGGGCACGCTAATTATGATCGGAAGTGGCTGCCGCCTTCTTAGGTCCTTCTCGCGATGGAATGAGTGATCCTTTGAGTCGACAAGCATCGCAATCGCCAGGCCAAGAACGACGCCCAGTGCCGTGCCGCCGAGAGCGATCTTGCTGCGCTTCGGGCTTGACGGTACGGTCGGCAACGTCGGGGGGTCGATGAGACGAAACTGCTGTCCGCCCTGCTGCTCCTCCAGGTTCATTGCCAATTGGGACTCCAATTCCTTGCTCAGCAGGTCGGAATACTCCTTCTTCAACAGGTCGTCGTCTCGCATTAGTCCGGATAGCTGCTGTTCCCTCACGGGAGTTAGATTCAGACGGTCCTGGTACGCCGTGAGTTTCAGTTTCAATTGAGTTTCATCATTGGACAGGTTGGCGATCTCCAATCGGTTCGCCTCCAATTGGCTCTGAATCTGCGCGATCGCCGCATTGTCTTCCGATCTGGCCGCTGGGTTGACGGCAATTGGGGCTCTAACCGTCGCGGCTTTTTCGCTCTTTGCATCATTTCCGGCGCCGGATAGCTGCGTCGGGGTTGCGCTGGGCAGGGCGCCTTCTTCCGCCGCAATCTGGCGCTGGACCTCTAGCACCTCGGGGTATTGCGCCCCGTAAGTGGTGCGCAACTCGGCCTCTCTCGCCCGCAATCGCATTAAGTTAGCTCGTGCGGCACTAACGGTCCCATCGGGCTCGGCAGCCGTGATTGCTGGCCCGACGCCGCCCATGGCCTCCAAGGAAGCCGCCTGCGAGGCCAGCCGCCGATACCCGTCCATCATCGACTGCAGGTATACTTTCTGCTGCCGGGCACGGTCCAAACTGTCCTGCGTGCTCTGCAACTGTGACTGAACGCTTGCGAGTATCGCGAGATTTCCCTGTTGTTGCTCAGGCAGCGACCCGAGGTACTGCATCTTGAAGTCTTTAAGTTTCTGTTCCTGATCGGCCAGTTTGGTCTTGGCGGCTTCGAGTTGCTCGTGGAGAAAGCTCGTGGTGTTGGTAGCTTGGCGGGCCCGTGCCTTCAAATTGGTTTGAATGAAGATCGAGGTTAGCCGGCTGGCGACCTCCTGCGCGATCAGTGGCGTACTTGCCGTAAAGGAGATTTTAAACGCGTTCAGGTCCTTTTGCCCCGACGATCCACCCACAGGATCGAGCGGCTTGACGTCGATGTCACCCCGCATCCGAGAGAGTATTAGTTCCGGAGCAAGATGTTCTCTTTCCTCGGAGTACAATCCGAACTCATCGATAAGGGCCAGTAGCTGCGGGCGCGACAGCACCTCCTGCATCATCGCCTCAAGAACCCTATTGAGGTCTGTGGTTGCAGTCGGCACGACGTACCGCTCCGGCACACTTTGCTGAACGACGATAATGGTGGCCTCAGACGTAAACCGGTTGGGGAGCACCCTCAAGATGAGGGCCGTGGCGATGATCGTCGCAGCAGAGACAAGGACAAACCACCAGCGGTGCCTGACGATCGCGCCAATCACCCGCGCTAGAGTCTCGCCAACGTTGCCCCCGGGCTCTTCGACGGGTTTGATCCTGATCGAGTTTTCCATGTCGTTTCGCCGAAGTCTGCTCACTGCATCGAGGCGGCCAAGACGGGACGCCTTGCCGCCCTGTCCGACTCGCTGGATGGCGTCTTACCCAACCGGAGCGGTACAGCGGCGCCAGGTGCGATTCTGCCCTCGAACACCCTGGTTGGCAGCAGGCGACTTCTCGTGCATGCTACCGCCCTCTGCGTCCCGTAGGCAAAGACTACACCCACCGCACCTTAAGGATTGCACTCTCTTCTCTTTCCCTAAAGGGCAAAGGCAAGTTTCGTGCCAAACCAGATTACTCTTGGAAGCATGAACTACTTCAGTGCTTTCGGCTGCGTCTCACAGCGTCTTACAGGCCCAAGCACGGCGATTCGCCCCATAGTTTCGGCTTTGTTGCAAGTTTCTGAGAGTGGGGACCCCAATGGGAACGGGCATTTCATTGCGTTGCCCTCGCCACATTCCGGTGCACCCGCTGGCTCGGCGGGGAGTTTCGCCCTCGGCCTTCTCCGGCGTTACGCCAGTCCGGAAGTCGGGACATGGCGAAAGTCCGACGCAATTTCCCGGTAGGCCGTAGAGAACACGAACGGGCGCCGCCCGGTCCGGCGGAATCCCGTCATCGCAACATCGCCAACCCGTGGCCAAGAAGTAAGCGGGCCGCCCTGCGGTGGTCAGATCGTCGCGACCGCTTTCAAGAGCGACTGGTCCTGGGGAGTACCGGACTCTTGTCGCCAATCTTTCAGTTGAGCCTTTAGCACTTTGCCCGCGCCATTCTTGGGAAGCGCCCTCAGCAGCACGATCTGTCTCGGGACCAACTCGGCAGGCAGGCGCGTCTTGCAGAAAAGGCGAATGCGTTCCTCCACGCGCTCCCATTCCGGCGCGCGAGGCACCACGAACGCCTTCACCGCTTCACCCAGCACGTCGTCCGGCCAGCCGATCACCGCTGCTTCGGTCAAGTCCCCAGACTCCAACAACTGGTCTTCGACCACCTGGCAGCTCACGCGCTTGCCGCCACACTTAATAATATCTCTGGCGCGGTCCACGACATAGAGGAAGCCGTCTTGATCGACCTTGGCCAAATCTCCGGTGTGCAGCATTCCGTTCCGAAACACGCGTGCGGTCTCTTCCGGGTCCCGCCAGTAGCCCAACGCAATATTCTCGCCCTCCGCGACGATCTCACCCACCTCTCCCGGCGGCGCCTCCTCCCCAAGTTCGTTCATTACCCTGAGAGTGACGCCGGGAACGGCCTTACCGATCGAACCAGCCTTGCGCTCTAACATCTCTGGCGCGAGGCAAGACAGCCGCGCCGTCGCCTCGGTCTGACCGTACATGACATACACCTTGGTCGCCGGTAGCGCCCTGCGCAACTCATCTATGAACGCCGGCGCCAGGTGGCCACCGGCTTGCTGCACATACCGCAAGTTGGGAAAGTGCCTTCTTCGTATACTCGAGGCCCGCAGCAGTATCTGGAAGTGGCTCGGCACGCCCGCGAACCCAGTGCAAGCCGAATCGATCATTCGCTGCAGCACATCTTCCGGGTACATAAAACGCGATTCGATCACCACACTACCGCCAACGCGCAAGTGCGTGTGCAGAAGCGAAGCGCCGAAGCAGTAATGAAACGGCAAGACGTCCATGATCCGGTCGCTGTGCGACAACCCAAGACAGCGGATTATGGACTCAGTGTTGGCCGCGATGTTCCCATGAGACACCATCACTCCACGCGGCCTGCCCGTGGACCCCGATGTGAACATCAAAACGGCCAAATCGTCGCCACGAACTGCCGGAAACGGCACGCTCCCGCCTTCGTCACGGCTGCATATTGCGCCAAAGCACGCTTGTGACGCAACGGCAGGAAGCGTTGGCATTTCCCGATCGGTGACTACATCGAACCCCCGAAGCCATTCTCGACACTTCCTCGCGACTCGCGCCTGGACAAAAGCGGTCCGCGCCTCCGCAACCCTACCCGCATGCCCAAACTCAGACTCAGGCACGCCGCTCGGCAGGGGCACGCAGACAAGCCCTGCTTTCAGTATTCCCAGATAACTGGCAACCCAGAAGAACGAATTGTCGCTCGCCAAGACTACGCGCGTTCCGCGCTCTAGCCGCATGCCACAAAGATGGCGAGCGACCTGCGAACTCGCCCTTTCCAAGTCGCCATAATTGGACTCGGTTTCGCCTACCAACAGAGCGATTCTGGCCGGATCCTTGCCCTCAAGCAAGAACGCGGTGGCGCTCATTTCACGCTCTCCCATGTGTCACACTTTATCGATCTGCTGAACGAGGACCGGACTAGCGTGGAGATATTTCGCAACCTTGCGTTTCGCCTCAATCATACGGTAAACCCGCTCGACCTGCGCTTCGCGCATCCCAACTGCCGGGGCAAGGTCGGCCGCGGACACTCCGGTGTTTATTCCATAAAGGCACAGATCCATCTTCTCTAGCGGCAGCGTAAAGTAGAACTCCTCCTGCGACTGCTCAAGCGAATACGTGTCCGTGGTGGGGGGACGTCGCTGAATCTCCTCAGGTACACCAAGGTACGCCGCCAGTTCATACACCTGCGACTTATACAGGTGCGCGATCGGTTTGAAGTCGGCTGAACCGTCGCCATGTTTCACGAAGAACCCCTGGTCGTACTCCAGGCGGTTCGGTGTTCCGGCTACCGCGTACTGTAACCGATCCGCGTGGTAGTACTCGATCATCTTCCTCGTCCTCTGCTTGAAGTTAGTCGCAGAAACTATGCCGAGGTACGCCTCGGCGGTCAGCCGAACGGTCTTCGTTCCGCCATCCGGCGCCCGCACGACCAACGAGAAGATAGAATACTGATTTGGCTCAAGTAGACCCGGCAACACCATCTTGAACTTGTAGCCATCGCTGTATTCAGGGCTGACAAGCCGTACTGCTTCGTCGCGCCGTTCATAGCACCGGGCCGCTCGCAAGATCGCACTAATATCCTCGCTGACAGAAGCGACGTTCAGCGCCTCCGCCACGGCCCGGCCCAGGCGCAGGCTGTCCGGGGAGGAGTCCGCCTCCGGCGTGAATAGAGCCAGGACGCGGTCACGGCCCAGCGCGCGGGCGCACAAGAACGCCACTACGCTGCTGTCAATTCCGCCAGACACACCTATGACGGCACCCTTTCGGCGCAGTTGCCTAAAGACGATGTCTCGCAGGCTCCTGACAATCTTTTCCGTCTCGCGCGCACAATCCAGGCGCAGGATGTCAGGAGCAGTCGAACACAGGCTACTCATGATGCGCCACCGCCCGCGACGGCCGCCACGCCAGGGCCTGTCAGCTTTTGCGCTAGATACGCCACAACCTTGTCGACTGAGTCCAAATTCTCGGTGGTCAGTTCCTCGTCTTCGACTCGTATTCCATAGGTCTCCTGCAGAAAGGCAACCAGCTCCAGCACGCCGGTCGAATCGATGATTCCTCCATCGATGAAGGAATCGTCGTCGTTCAGGACGCAGTTGCCGTCCAGCATGTAGTTGTCGGTGATAAAACCTCGCACCTGGAGCGCAAGGGTCGTTGTGTGCATAACTGTCACTATCCTCGGGTTATTGCATGCACGGTGGACGGAGTTGCCGTAAGGCCGTGGTCTGCCGGCTGACGCTCCCACAGTGCACGCGAGTCCATCGTTGGCTCCGGACCGAGCCGGTACGTTCTCCGACTTCCCTTGCCCTTTCGACGCAAACGCATTCGTGGCCGATCCACCTTCCGTAATGCTCAGGGTTGGTCTCACTCGAGACACAAACCGCGCGCCCGACTGCTCCCTGCTTCGCCGGTACCACTCTGACATCTCTTGGTGTGGCGGCGCACTCCGAGCTCACTCGGTCGGAAGGGCTCGGGCATGAAGGCTGCGGTGAGCGATCCGCCACGCTGCGTTACTCGCCGAACTTCCCGCCAGACCAATTAGTGGCCGTGGGCGTGCCGCCAATCGGGTCAAGCGACCACCCCGGGGCACCACCGGTGATCTGTGTGTCCAGCGTCGCCAACAGCAGCGCTCCGGTGGTGACATCGATGTAGCTTAGCAGCGGCCCCTGGGCCTGCATGAGGACATAGTCCCCGGACGTAATGCTGCAGTATGTTGAGTCACTTACGAGTTGGCTTGGCTGCCCGCCTATATCTCTGTCGATCGCGACGGAGCACGTCCCGGGCGGCCCCAGCATGCTCACGAAGCCCACATAGTGAGTGTCGGCGCTGCCTTGATAGCGCACGATCGATCCGTTGATATCGTTTGTCGTCGAGGTGACCTGCGCCATGCTCCACTGATCACTTGGAAAAGCGACAGATGTGTAGTATTCTTTTCCGTGGCCTTGGCCTGGGGTTTGCCCCTGGCCCGCGGATTCCATCTGGCCGTTCACAATCTGAATCGCGTAGAGGCCCGGACCAATCGTCCAATTCGATCCCAGATTCGGGGCGTTCGGGCGACTGATGCTGTCGGCAGCGAGCGCGGTCAGGCCAAGCGGCGGCGTGTTCAGTCCCGCTGACCAATTGGTCAGGGTGGTACCCGTGCCTCCAATGTAGAAGCCGGGATACCCCGCCGAGACCGTCGAGTCGGTAGCAGTCAGAAGGACCGTAGAGCGCGTCACATTCGTCAGGGTCAGCGTCGTTCCCACTACGGAGAGGCTCAGAACGTCGTCGGCAAGAACCGTCGCCGTGCTGGAGCTTGCGATGACCGAAAGCCCTCCCTGATACCCCAGAAGGAAATACACATTCGCGCTGCCGTTTCCAAAGCCGCCAACCGTCCCGGCATAGAAGGTGCCGTCCGATGTCATCCGAACCGCGGGACCGATGCTGCCGCCGCCCAGGCCGGTGATTTCAGCCTCGGCGTACTGGTCGGCTGGCCAGTTGACGCCACCGTAATAGAGCGCTTCTGCGCGGCCCCAGACGCTCTGAACCTGTCCACCTTGGATCGCGGGAGAGGCTGCGCCAGCTAAGACCGTGGTCCAGTTAGCACCCAGCCCTCCATTGGCGCGGTTAAAGTTGTCGCTTACGAACGGTTGCATCCCGCTCCCCGACAAGACCGGGGCTACCAACAGCCTGGCGCTTCGAATTCCATTGAACGTCGCCGTGACTATCGCTGTTGAGGCTACCGTCACCGCGCTCGTGGTCACCGCGAAAGTGGCGGTGCTCGTGCCCGCTGGCACCAGGACGCTCGCTGGAACTGCCGCAAGCACGGGATTGCCGCTTGCCAGCGTTACGAGCGCGCCTCCTGCCGGCGCCGCGACGTTCAGAGTAATCGTGCCTACTGGACCAGACGCCCCGCCTGTAACCATAGTCGGGCTCAGTGTCAAGGAGGAGATCACAACTGGAGTCACCATAATCGTCGCGGTCGCGGTCCCGTTGTAGTTCGCGGAGATCGTCACTGCCGATTGGGCACTCACGGCGGTGGTAGTAACCGGGAACGTCGCCGTCACGGTGCCCGAAGGTACCGTCACGGTCGCTGGAACACTGGCTACCGAGGCGTTGTTGCTGGCAAGCGTCACCAGCGTTCCACCGGCCGGTGCTACGCCGTTAAGGGTCACCGTTCCGGTTGAAGACGCCCCGCCAGTAACTGTCGTTGGGCTGAGCGTAACCGAATTCACAGCGCTGGCCACGGCCACGGAGCCAATCACGGCGATCTCTGCCAAACCGATGTTCTCGCCAACCGCCGTGCCCACAGTGAATCGCATCCAAGTTACATTCTTGGGTGTAAACGACACGGTTAGCGCCGAACCGTCATTAGGAAGCGTCCCAACCGGCACGGTGCTGCCATCGCTAAAAGACAGCGTCCCTGAAGTGATATTGTCCGATAGATTGGGTCTGTCGTACAGAACTACGTGTCCGGTGGTCACAGGGACACTCCAGGTAAGTTGGATCCACGCGCCGGCCAACTGACCCGCGGTGGCCCACTCTTTCGTATAGTCTCCGGGCGAACCGTCCACGATACCATCGATCGCTTTGACGCCTTGCTGCTGGGTGGCGCCGTTCTCGGACGACACTGTGACAGTCGCAATTGTGGCCAGATTTGGCGCCACATATGGCGCCACTCTTAAGGGCGTAAAGGACGTCACGCCACCGTAGGTCGCCGACAGTGTAATCGACGTTCCCGAGGACACGGGCTGGGTTGTGACGGTGAATGTGGCGGAAGACGAACCGGCTGGCACGGTGACGCTCGCTGGCGTGGTGGCCACGCTGGTTGCACTGCTTAGGAGGGCAACCGCAGCGCCGCCGGGCAGCGCCGGCACATTCAACACGACCGCGCCCACGGCCGAATTACCACCACCCACCGTAGCTGGGTTTACCGTTATCGCAGACACTATTACGGCCGGATATCCCACTGGTACAACCACGATTCCAGCCGTTTGGGTTCCGTTGTAGGACGCCGTAAGAGTGGCCCCCGCGGGAGTTCCCACTACGCTGGTCGCAACTGAGAAGGTGGCCGTCATGGCGCCTGACGGCACCGTCACGCTCGTTGGCACTGTCGCCACGGCGGCGTTGCTGGTGTTCAAGGCTACGATTGTTCCGCCTGCGGGCGCCGCACCATTTAGGGTAACCGTTCCCATCGCAGATGCCCCGCCCGTCACAGTTGCCGGATTGAGTGTCACGGCACTGATCGCACTCGCCGGTGTCACCGTGCCAATAACCGCGAGTTCCGCAAGGCCAATGTTCTGCCCAACGGCGCTGTTCACCGTGAATTTCATCCAGGTGACCGTTCGCGGTGTAAATGAAACCGCCAGCGGGGATCCGTTGTTCGGCAGGGCCCCAACCGATACCGTGCTGCCATCGCTAAAAGACAGCGTTCCCGCAGTCACATTGTCCGTGAGGTTCGGTCTATCGTACAATACGACCTGCCCGGTCGTTACGGGAATGCTCCAGGTTAGTTGAATCCAGGCACCAGCCAATTGACCTAACGTGGCCCACTCCTTGGTGTAGTCTCCTGGAGATCCATCCAAAATACCGTCGATCGCTTTAACGCCCTGCTGTTGCGTGGCGTCGTTCTCGGACGATACAGACACGGTCGCTATGGTTGCCAGATTTGGCGAAACATAAGGCGCGACTCGGAACCCGCCTGTCACGGTCTGCCCCACGTAACTCGCCGACAAGGTGCCGGATACCGCTGAAGTCACGGCGCTCGTTGCGACTGCAAAACTCACCGAAGAGGCTCCTGCCGGCACTGTCACGCTCGCCGGCACGGTCGCAACTGCTGGCAGGCTGTTCGACAGAGGGATCACCGCGCCGCCTGCCGGCGCCGGTCCACTCAGCGTAATCGTCCCCGTGGCGGAGTTACCCCCACCGATAGTGTTCGGGTTCACTACCACCGACGCCACGATAACCGGGGGCTGCAGCACGCTCAGATTTGCGACCTGAGTATGTCCACCCAAAGAAGCGGAAATGGTAACAACTGTCGTGGCCGTCACGTACACCGTGCTTAGCGAAAACGAGGCGGTATTTGAACCCGGAACCACAGTTAGCGTCGCGGGCACCGACGCTATCGTGGGCAGACTGCTGGAAAGTGCGACCACGGCACCCCGGGGCGCAACGCCATTCAACGTAACGGTGCCAACTGCTGAGTTCCCGCTCGCGACATTCGCCGGACTCAAGACCAGGGAGGAGACGGAAAACCCGGACGTATTCGAGGGAGTTACAGTTACAAACACAGTATTCTGGGTTGTGCCTCCCAGGCCGTCGCTGACTTCAACCGTACTACCAATAACCGTTGCTGCCGCGACGACCGGGGGATTCAGCACGGCTGTCGTTCCCGTGCCGCTAATTGTTCCGGTGTCGGTCGTCCAACCATAGCTCAGCGGCTGCGCATCCACATCGAATCCTGAGACGGTCAGACTTGTGGTTTGGGCGTCGGTGATGGATGCGATTGTGGGCTGCCCAAATTGGTCGGTTTGAATGGTCGCCGATGGCACGGGACCGCTGAACACCTGCGGGTGGTTCACGGTGTTGCCCGCTACGGATCCGAACACCTCAATTTCTGCCAATCCAATGTTCTCACCTACTGCCTGATCCACGGTAAAGCGCATCGAGCTTACCGTCTTGGGAGGAAATGACACTAGCTGGCCACTTCCGCTTATTGGGAGTTGTCCGACGGGAACCGTACTGCCGTCGCTGAATCGGAGGGTTCCCGCGATCACGTCGTCGGTTCCGTCCTCCCGGTTGTAGAGCACGACCTCGGAGATTGTCACGGGATTGACCCAGGTAAGCGCGAGCCACGCCCCGGCCAACTCACCGTTTGTGACCCATTCCCAAGGCGCGTACCCTGGGTACCCTTCGATAAACCCGTCTACGGCACTCGAGGCTAACTGACCGGCCCCCGAATTCTCGGAGGACGCGGTCACCGTCGCAAGGCCCGCCACGTTCGTCGAGAAGTCGCGAATCCAGAAGAACTCGTCTTTTCGAACGAATCCCCACAGAAACAGGTTCGGATTGGAGTCCTCCCCTTGTGATGGATACATTGAAATCGCTTCGGCCTTTAAGTTATGTTTTATGTCCAGGGTTTGCATTTGAGGAGGGACTTCAATCCTCTCAATCTGGTTCCACAGGTACGGAGTCATGCTGGTCAGGTAATACGGCTGCGCAAATGGCTCAGTGGGCGTGAATACCGGCTCTGGCCACATGTAGCTTGTATTGGTTGGCACGCCGCACGCAGAACAAGGAGCGTGGATAAGGGTCTCGTGCACCCTCGTCGACAGGGCTACTCCCTGCCTTTTAAGGTGGAGCAGCGCCTCCACGACGAAATTGAAGGTCGCTCGGTGGTCCGGGTGATCGTCCCAGAGCCCGGTCGTGTAGACATCACTCGGCGCGACATGCTGCAGCAGCGCCTCCATGTCTCCGAGAATCGTCTGACGATTGTACGTCCCCGGCGAGCCGTAAAGGTACTGATGGTAGGAGATACCACCCAGGCCTTGATTTGCGTAGGTCTGAGTTTGCCCGGCGGCCGACGTGATCACGCTGGTGGGCGAAGCGCTTTGGTACAGATCCTGCAGGGTCTCGTCACCGTAGCCCATGAAAATCACGTTTTGCGCGCTTACACCGAGGGTAGCCATACCCCCGACTGACTCCGCCTCGCGCGTGTACCCGAGGGAAACGCCCGGCGTGTAGTAGTCGCCATTCGTAACGATCGCCACCTTGACGCTGTCGCCACGCTGCAAAGCACTGAATATCACGCCGGAGCAACAGAGAGCCTCGTCATCGGGGTGAGGGGCAACAACGAGGATGCTGCGGTTTTGCGCGGCGACTGTCCGCGGACTCACTGCTAACAGAGCGGCCAACGCCATGAAGCCGAAAAGCCACATGGACACGGCGCGTGCCGTTCGTCCGCCTACCAAGGACATGCGTGGTGTCAGGTTACTCATCTTGGCCATTTTCATAATTTGGTTCCTCCTGCCAGTGCTGCCAACGAGTTCGGCGGCGCTCAGGGAAGTTGGTTTTGTCCTACGCGACCGCTAACAGGCCACTTCTGTTTCCGGCCTTGATGTTGGAACGCACTGCGATGGGCTGCCGTCTCGATGAGCGTTCACAAAGCGCTCCAGGAGTATCTCGGTCGACAACACTCCAACCAGAGCCATGTTGTCCTTTGTGCTGGTCGCGCGTCCACTCCTGAACTTCGAAACCAATCGGGCGACCGCCTCGCAATTGAAGACTCCGTCGCGTTTGATCTGCGACGGAGACATAATTTCGTCAATGTAGCTTCCCGAGGGCCCAAAGAAGCTCTTCCCGTCCGGAGCCCGGTATGGCTGTTTAGTCCGCGTGCGGATGGACTCGGGTATCAACCCACTCGCCGCTAGCTTGAGTAAGTGTTTCTGATCCAACACCTTCATCTTGAGAGTCGGTGGAAGCTTGGCGGCAAACTCGACAACGCGATAGTCGAGGAATGGATATCGCCCCTCGACCGAGTGCGCCATCGCGACGCGGTCGCCCTGGGAGGATAGGATAAAGCCGGGCAGCAGGTATTGCGCTTCCAAGAACTCAGCCTGGTTGAACGAATTCCATGCGCCGTACGATGCCGGGAGATCCAGGCCAAGCTCGGACATTGCGGAGTAGGAGCGGATTTCCGCACGAACTTCGTCGGACAGAAGCGTCTTAAGCTTCGCGGTCAGTTCCCAACGCGGGACATGCGAGAACAGCGGATTTGCAAGACCCTCCGCGGTTACGTGAAAGAAGCTCTTCAAATATGCCGGCGATTGGCGCTGGATGCCGTCCATGTACGGGTACAGGCGTCTCAGTAGATGCGGGCGCCACGCGGACGCCGGGTTCTGTGCCCAAAAGCGCCGAATCTTCGCTTCCTTGAAGATGTCGTATCCGCCCATCGTCTCGTCCGCTCCCTCGCCCGTCAGGACTACCTTGAAGCCGCTGTTTCGGACCAGTTTGGACAACAGGAACAGGGGCGCGGGCGACGTCCGGAGGATAGGCTGCTCGGTATGCCAGATTACATCCCGAAATACGCTCGCGATGTCCTCGCACGAACATCGCACGGAACTGTGCTCGGTGCCGAGGAACTGACTGGCCTCGATTTGGTACCCGCTCTCGTCGAAGTCGCCGTCATCGAAGCCTACCGAAAACGTCCTTAGCCTGTCGCCCGCCAGCGTCTTCGTCAGAGCGGTAATCAGCGTGGAATCCAAGCCGCCGCTCAGGTACGCGCCCACAGGAACATCCGACCGCAATCGAATCCGAGTGGCATCCAACAAGAGAGCGAGCAATTCTTCGCTAAGCCTGTCTTCACACCCCTCTGTCCTGTCCCACTCCAGTGGATATTCCAGCTTCCAGTACTGCCAAACCTGAATCCGGCCATCCTCAAGAATCAATGAGTGTCCCGGCGGCAGTTGCGAGATATTCTTGAACGACGTCCGCGGAGGAAGAGTTACCCAAAACGTGAAGATCTGGTCCAAAGCGCATAAGTCGAGCTCACACCCGACTTCCGGACACGCGAGCAGCGCCTTTATTTCCGACGCAAAGAGAAAGCCGTCACCGGCTTGCGTGTAAAACAGCGGTCGCACGCCCACGCGGTCACGCGATAGGAATAGCCGCCGCCGGTCCGCGTCCCAAATCGCGAACGCCCACTGCCCGTTGAGCCGTTGGACGCAATCCTCTCCCTCTTCCTGATACAGGTGCAAGATAACCTCGGTATCCGACCGAGTCGCGAACCGGTGCCCCTTCGCCTGCAGTTCGTCCCGAAGCTCAATATAGTTGAATATCTCACCGTTGAACGTGATCCAGAACCTTCCATTCGCGCTGGACATCGGCTGGCGCCCACCTTCCAGGTCGATGATACTGAGTCGCGCGTGTCCCAACCCAACCCCATCCGCAACGTATGTCCCGTGGCCGTCAGGCCCGCGATGCGCGAGCGTCGCGAGCATATCGCCCAGCTCGGCTCTCGCAACCCAGTTGGCCCGCAGCTTTACCACGCCCGCTATTCCGCACATCGGTTGGCTCCTGTATCCGCGAGTGTGGTGTCTCCAACACTGGCCATCCTGTCAACACTCCGACTCTGGGCTGCGTTGATTTCCATCGCTCCCCCGGTTTTTCTTCGACTTCGCGGTTGAGGCACACGCCAAGCGTCTCAAGCGCATCCACACCAACCGGCCTTTTCGGCCGTATCAATCAGTTCAATATTCAGATTATTCTCCGCGAGTAGGAACGCAATCTGGTTGCCGCCGAAGGCCTCTCCGGGCTCAGGTGGCACCACGAGCCGCGCGCCCTTTTCTCTCAACAGTTCGACCTGAGTCCCTAAGTCATCACATCGGAAACACACATGATGCAGGCCGCCGCCTTTCCGCGCAAGCGGAAAGACCGACGACGATGCATCCGACGGTTCCACCAGTTTCACGGTGAGCGAATCCGTCTTCGATAGAAAGACCACCCGCACCTTCTGGCGCGAGTTGCTTACGATCTCCGAGCTCTTCGCGTACCCGAACACACGTTCCCACTGCTGTATTCCCTGGTCCAGCGAACGTACCACGATTCCAATGTGATCGATGACCATCGCCCTATTGCCGTTCCTCGGCCTGCGGGGATCTTGGCGCCGGGCCGCTCAGTTCGACGCGTCTTCCATTCAGCCCGTTTGCCGCGCCAACCGCAGCCGGGCTGCTGGATCCGAGTACCCACGCGCCCTTGCGCTGATCGAATTGTTTCACCACGCGAGCCGGATTCCCCACAAGAACCGAGAACCCAGGAGCGCTCCTGGTAACGACTGCGTTGGCCGCCACGACGCAGTTCGGTCCGAGAACCAGGTCGCCTTCAGTGCACACGATCGCAGCGCCTTGCCCTATCCACGACCCCTGCCCTACTCGAATTCTTCCGCCGGCCACAAGGCCTTGCAAGCGAATACTCGCCGTGACATCCTCGTAGGCGTGACCATGGTCCTGAATGAGCACACCCGCGGACACGATAACGTCGGGCTCGATCACGATCCCGTTTTTCCCGGATATGTGGGAGCGCCGCCCGATCAGGCACCTGTCGCCAACAACCACCGCCGGCCCGGGTGCACCATCACCGCTCGGCCAGGCATGAAGCCAGACATCCTTGTGTATGATGATGTCGTTGCCGAGTTCCATTAAGTCGGGATTCCGTATGTCACAGGTATAATGAACGGACAGCTTTCTGCCGCTGCGAAGAAACGGATAGGTACCGCTCACCCACAGGCTGTACAGCTTAGTGAGGCCACGTGGAACCAGCTTCAGAGGGTCATCGCGGCGTTTCCAGTGCGGTCCCGACATCAGTCCCATGCCTCGCTTACACTCCTACGGATCGGTCTAGGCGCCGCTCGCCGTCGACACACGATAGCCCTATCAGAAATGTCTCACCTCAAACCCGCGTCTGAGAGCGATTTGTCTCATTACGCTGGGGCAGAGCGTCGTGAGAACCAACTTGGCTACCAGGTTTGCCGTCATCTCATATCTGGCGGCAGCCCATATGGCCCGGCGTGCTTCTCCATAGTCCCTCGCCGCCAAGTGCCAATTCGCCCAGCCGCTGTGCACGGATCGCAGCCCACGCATGATGCGTTTACGCACCATTGCCGTCAAACCCTCGCCGCCACCAAGCCATTTTTCAAACCTGTATTGCTCGCATTTCAGACGAAACTCCACGTCGTCCCATATCACGGATGGCCCTGCGTGCCGTTTCTCCGATCGGTCAGCCATGGCTAGTGGCAAATTCACCAGGCAAAAATCCGTGAAGGCCGCCATACGGAACGTGAAGTCGTAGTCTTCTGTAAAACGGAGCACCGGGTCAAAGGTGCCGCTCTTGCTAAGTACGTCCTTCCGGCACAGTAGCGTGATAATGAGAGCGCACGGCGATTCGAGCAAGAGCATGGCTGGACTCGGCAGTTTCGCCAGCAGGTCGTCATAATGCCTTCCAAAGAACTCGAACACCGTCGTATCCATCTTCGGGTTGTTCACAAACTGGCAGTCCGTGAAGCAAACACCGCACTCCGGAAACTTCTCGATGGCGCGAAACTGCCACTCGAGTTTCTCAGGCAGCCAAACGTCGTCCGAGTCGAGGAACGCGATCCACTTACCTCTTGCTTTCGCCAGAGCGTTGTTGAGCGCGACGCTCTTGCCTTGATTTTCCTGGTAGAAATACTGAATCCGGTCGTGATGTGGACTTGATCCATCGCGGTAGCTCTTGACCAACGCGGCCGTGTCGTCCGAGGAGCCATCGTCCGCGATGATCAGTTCGTAGTCGCCGTACGTCTGCGCCAACACGCTGTCGATTGCATTCTTCAACAGGTGCCCCCTGTTATAAGTAGCTATTACGACAGAGACGTTCGGCGTCATTTACGGATTCCCCCAGCCGGTTTAGACCACGAGCGCCGTCCGTCCAGTCGGGGCCCAGGGGCCACTGGCTCGCGTCTCTGTGCGCCCATCATGCCGTCGGCCCCGTGCCGTTGCTATGTATCGACAGCTGGCTTCCAACGTTGAGGAATCCCGCCCACTCGTCCCTTGGGTGCCCTTGCGGCTTCGTGCCGATCATCAACTCCGGCAGGCAGTCCCACATGTCTATCCGTTCGAACTCGTCAAACAGAGTGACCCGCCAGGAGTATGGGCCCGGTTTTAGCGGAAGCCCTTCTATTCGGTGCTCGAATTCGTGTATTCCCGGGCGCAAGGTGAGATTATAGGCGGCGTTTCCCCAAACCAGTTGGCCTGCAGCGTCGTTTATCTCTACTCCGTGCACACCCAACCGCACTGGTTGATTGATTTCCGCACGAAATCTCACTGTAAATGGCCCGAGTGTGGTCAGTAGGTTCGGTAGCTCGGCGCGTGGTTCTACGATCTTCCAGCTCAGGAACCGGGCCTTCACCTTCTTGCCGCCACTCCCGCCCTGGCGGACAGTTTCGCCCGAGCCGAAGGCGGCTTCATAGGCACCAACCACTTCGGCTGTGGGGCCGCACCTGCGCACCTGGCCGCTCTCCATCCAGAGGACCTTGTCGCACAGTCTTCGGATCTGGTTCATCTGATGACTCACAAGGATGACAGTGCGGCCTCCGCTCGATACCTCCTTCATCTTGCCGAGACACTTCTTCTGAAACTCGAGGTCGCCCACGGCCAGCACCTCGTCCACCAACAGGACCTCGGTTTCCAGATGCGCCGCTACCGCGAAGCCCAGGCGGGTGTACATTCCGCTTGAGTAGTGCTTCGCCGGAGTGTCCAGAAACTTCTCGATGCCGGAGAAGTCGACGATCTCATCGAACCTTCGCTTGATTTCCGTTTTCTTCATCCCCAGGATGGAGCCGCTCATGAAGATGTTGTCCCGGCCCGAAAGCTCCGGGTGAAAGCCGGTACCGACTTCGAGCAGGCTTCCGACCCTGCCCCAGATCCGGGCGCGGCCAGATGTGGGTTTGGTGATACGTGTGAGGACTTTCAGCAGGGTCGTCTTGCCCGCCCCGTTGCGCCCCACCATGCCGAGAATCTCACCCTGCCCGATCTCTAACTGAATGTCCTTGAGGGCCCAGATGTGATCGTCTTCATCCTCGCCGTTCTGGGGCCGTCCGCGCAGAAGACGTAGTGGCGCCTTTGCGGCGTTGGCCAGCACGTCGCGTAGAGCGAGATATCGTTCCCGTCGTCCGATGCGGTAGCGTTTGCCGATGCCGTCGATTGCGATAGCGACTTTTTTCATGGGTTAGATCCGATCCGACATTGCGCCTTCCATTTTCTTGAAGTACAGCAGTCCACCAACCAACGACAGCAGGACACAGAACGCCGACACAAATAGGAAGCCGCTCGGTGGCTGCCCGTGTCCTGTCAATGCCCAGCGGAAACCCTCGATCACCCCTGCCATTGGATTCAACCCGTAGAGCCAGCGCCAATGCGCCGGCACCAGACTGCTCGGGTAAGCCACCGGTGAGGCAAACATCCAGAACTGGATTAAGAACGGCATTGCGTGGCGAACGTCCCGATAGATGGCATTCAGCGCCGAAAGCGCCAGACCGACCCCAAGCGCGGTCGCGATTGCCAGGAGCAGGAACAGCGGCGCGAGCAACGCCGTCGGCTTTGGTGCCAGGTGGTAGTACAGCATCATCCCAACTAGGATCACCATGGATACCGCGACATCGATTAGTCCCGATAGGACCGCGGACATCGGCAAGAGCACGCGCGGGAAGTAGACCTTGGTTATCACCCTCTCGTGCTCGATGATCGTCTGCGTGGCATTGGTCAGCGCCGTGGCGAAATAGGTCCACGGCAGCAGGGCGCAGTAATAGAACACGGGATATGGCAGGCCGTCGGAAGGCATCCGCGCCAGGCGCCCGAAGAACACGCTGAAGATCAGCATCGTAGCAACCGGCTGGATAACTACCCACCCAACGCCGATTGCCGTCTGCTTGTAACGAACTTTCAGGTCGCGCCAAACCAGAAACCAAAGAAGTTCGCGGGAGGCCCACAGTTCGCGCAGATCCAGATCGAACCACCCTCGGGGCGGAACGATATCAAACGTCGCGGCGCCTTCCTGTATCGCTTCTGTAGCCAGGTCATGGACCTCGCCTTGCATTGGCTCACACTCGGTGACGGTTCTCATATGTCTGTCGTGATTCCCTGAAACACGTTGCGAATGATTCTTATCGGATTGCCAGATCCTTTGGGAGAATTCGGCTCCGCAGGCTGGCGCTATCTCGTCATCTGGATTGGGCGGGTTGTCGTTCTTGCGGAGACATGCTGGCAAACCACCGTTGCTTCTCGGTGGATGTCTCAGACTGAGCGGCTATCGTTTCGCGATAAACCTGAAAGAGTGTTGTCCCAGCCGCCGTCCAGGTAACGCCGCGCGCCGTCCGCAACGACTCGGCACGAAGCGTGTCCAGTAAGGCACGATCTTCGTGCAACAGAGTGATCTGTTGTGTAAGCGCAGCTACATCACCGACGCGGTGCGTCAGCCCCGTCTTCATGTGGCTGCAGAGCTCCGTGCAGGCGTCGGAAGCGAGCGGCACACATCCACTCCCCATGGCTTCGGTAATTACCAGCCCGAACCCTTCCTCAATGCTCGGCAGAAGCAGTATGTCGCTCTTCCGCATCAGTTCCGGCACGTCATTTCGGTGCCCCAACACTCGCACGCTGGGATGGGAAAGCATGGGCGCCAGTTTCTCCGCGTACGCAGGCAGAAACTCTCCGGCGATCAGAAACGTACCGTCGCGATGAGCCGGCGATTGCAGCCACGCCTCCAACGCGAAGTGTAGGCCTTTTCGCACGGCGCAGACGCCCACAAACAGCGCGGTCAAGCCGCGCCGCGGTTCCCGCGGTTCGGCGCTTGGGTGGTACACGGCCTCGTCAAATCCGTACACGTGCCGCGCCAGCCGCTCTCTGGCGAATCCCCTCTCGAGAAAAGTCTTCACCACAAACTCAGCCGGACACAGCAGCCGGGTCGCCAGAGCGTATTCCGCTTCTTCTATCTCTAGCTTCCTCGCGCTGTAGGCGTGCTCATGGTCAGGCGGCAGTGCCACGCCCAGACGCTCGCATTCGGCTTGCACCACTTCCATGGCGAACCTCGTGTGTGCGTTAGGGCGTTCCAGAACCGTCGGAATCCCAAGTCGAGCGGCCGTCTTCAGTGTCTCGATCGCGCCCAGCGGCCATGTGTGGACTATGTCGACTTTGCCGACCAGTTTCTCTAACCGGTGGGCCACGATGCGGTCGTGCAACGCAAACGCCCGCATGCTGCCTAGAACCCGATACGGGATGCGGAACTTCCCTCTCGCGAGCGTGGGACGAACCGTAACACTGGGCGCGACCGGCCTCGCCTGGGAACTGGCGAAGACCAGCAGATTCGCTCCGGCCGCCGCGAGGCCGTTTACCTGCTCCCACGCCGTGTAGCAAATGCGGTCCGCACCCAGTCTGTGGGGAAAGCTATAGAGCACCCGCACCCGACTGTCGCTTCGATCCACCGATCCGCCTCCACGGCGCTCCACTTTACGACTGAGCGTATTCATAGCTCGACACCACTGCATCCTCGTTACTAACCGCGTCCACACTCTTCCCGCCCGCGCCAGCGACCGAGATCATTGCCAACAACGCATACCACGCAAACTGCATCTGGTCAAAGTATCCAATTCCGAAGTACGCAACTACATGCCCAAGTAAAGCGGCGCAGAGACACCATAGGAACCACTCCTGCTTGGCATCCCCTGCGGCGAGCTTCCGTGCGGTTCCCAGCCGCCCGAAACTCCGAGAGATGATTAGCACAAACGCCGCGAGCGTGACCAGACCTCCCGTCAGTGCGTATGCCACGTACTGATTGGATAGGTCCCACATGTCCCAGCCCCATGTGTCGTAGTTCCTCACTCCCATCAGCCACCAGTCGGTGAAGTGTCTGATACAGCCGTCGACCAACATGTAGCGGTGAAACCCGGACGAGGAGCCGGTAAGATCCACACGAGCGATCAGCGCCCAAACAGGCGCCTTCATGACCAGATGGAGGCCCACCAGCGACGCGACCAGCACCCACCGAACCGCCCGCATCGACTTGCGCAAAGGCCAGAAACAGAACGCCAGCACCGCCGCGGCGCACGCCAACAATGACGTGCTGGCGTTAGACGTGACCGCGATCACGGCGCCGCCAAGCATCCCAAGACACGCACCGACTTTCGACCTGCCGCTCGCCCACAGCCAGACAAACAGCGGGAGAAGTGTCGCTCCGAACACGCCCGCCGTGATATACACCTCGAAGGCTCCACAAGACCGCGCGCGCCCCTCACGCACCGCTACGTCTCGCGGGATTCCACCCAGCATTCCGAAGACGTTATCGTGTGTCACCTGCTCGTTGGTCATGAACATTGCCATGATCACAGCGATAACTGCAAGCACCTGGATCGCGTGGAGCACGTCGTCCGCATCGGCGATCGCAAACCTAAGCACGAAGTATCCGCCGAGGGCATCCAGTAACGATCCGAGGTTCTTAATCAGGGCTTGCGTGTCCATCCACTGCAGGGAATTCGCCACACAATAGGCGATAGCCCAAATCGTAAAGATACGATCTATGGATGTGAACCCGCCGGCCAACCTGCCGGATTGCGACTCACGCCCGGTTACGGCCAGTCTCGCCAAGCCGCACAGAATCACCATCCGGTAAACCGTCAGGTGTATTCCGCCCAATACCAACACCTGCCCGAAGGGAACCAAGAACACCATCGCAAACAACGGCCCTACCAGTCGGCTTCGAGGCCACGCAAACAGCAGAACGACCGCGACCACCAACGCGATTGCAACCAGCGGATGTAGCACCGTTCCGCTGGCGCCACCCCCAAATCTAATGTTCGTCGGCTCCACTTGTCTATTCCGGGCCTGCGCCGGCCATGACCTCTTCAAGCAGCCGGTGAACGCTTTCCACCCGCGTTCCACCAGTCGTTTTCCGCCGAACATGCCTCAGATACACCTCCCGCAGCCTCTTGGCGCGCAGCGGGAACCCGGCTTTCGTCAGCCTTACACACGTCGTTTGAATTGGCAGCCAGTCCCGCCAAGCCCGCTTCACGTAGTCGCAGGACTCGTAAAACTCTTTCGGCAGAATGAGGTACTGCTGTGTGTTGTGGACGCAGAAAGCGGAAATGGCGTAGCTCTTCATTCCCCTCTTAGCCGCCGCCATGCAGATATCCGTTCCGTAAAAGTGAAAATGCGGCAGTAGCGGGTCGAAGCGGAGGCCCGAAGACTTCCGCAGGATCAGCACGATTTCGTCTAACGTTTGCACGGCCGCCGGATGATCAAACGGACTACCCATCACGCCCCGGCCGGAAGAGTACACATATCCTCGCCCGTGGTCATCCAGCGTCTCTCCGTAACAACCCAGCACGCCCCAATTCGCATCCGTGGATGCCAGCCCGCTAAGTGAACGCTCCAGTTCGGCGGGCCACGCCTCGGGCAGGTAAATGTCCTGGTGACAGAACACTATCAGGTCGTTGACGCTCTTATCGATAGCATCGTTATAGGCGCTAGAGGCAGACGAAAACTTCTCCTGCAACACGACCTGATGCCCGTGCCCGCCCTGCAGGCAAGGCGACGCCAGCAAGTTCCCTTGAAGCACTTGTCGGTTATTGACTGCGGCCACAAACGTCATGTGCCTGGTGGCGTCGGTCGGGTTCATTGTGATAGGGGCGGGATGCGGTGTTCGGATTAGCGGTTTGTGGCTGTCGCGGTCACGCCGAGCTCAGCCGACTTCTTACGTGGAAGCTCGTGGTCGGTCGCGCCAATCCTGTCACGGGCCGCCCTAGACTCTAACGGCGAGGACCCGCGTCACTGCCGGACTGGCGCATCTACCCGGCGCGCAGTAGGACTTCTTCTAGTGAACCGTTGCGGTGACTCCCGTTGGGGGCTGCGGGCCCGTCGGGGTGGTAACCGTGCTGCTGTACTGAAAGGCCCCGACATCCCATGCCCCGATCGAGGGCCTGGCCACGGCAGCGACCGCCGGGCAAGTCATGCTGCCGCCGCTATACGCGCATGCGGCGGTAGTGCCACTGCAAAGAGCCGCACCAGCGGCGGAACATGCCGACGTCAAGGCCGCTCCGGCGGCTACCGGACAGAGGCTGGCCCCGCTGCACGTAGCGTTTCCGGGTGCGTAGTTGTTGGAGGTGGTCAGTCCTGCCGTCGACGCCTGGGCATCCGTCATGACAACCGAATTCGCCTGGGACGTCGGAGTCCCGTTGATGCTCGTATTGATAAGCAGGTTGCCGCTCATTATCCCCTTCCAGCTTCCAGACTTACCAATGCCGCCGCTCCCGGCATCCGCAAACGTGTTGTTGTAAAAGTACATCGTGCCGCCGCTGGACGAGTCGATATCCCACGGCTGGGACGCGTTGTTGTAAACGACGTTGTTGTAGTAATAGTCGGTCGCGTTCGGGTTGACCCAAGCCGTGACCGCGACCGTGTTATTCGCGATTACGTTGTTGTATACGGTGTTGTTGCCGGCCCACTCGCTATTGAACTCGAATCCGTTTGAATGGTCGCCCGTCGAACTCGGCGCTTCCTGGATGTTGGTGATCAGGTTGTCATGAAACGTATGGGCATTATTGCCGACCACTCCCTGCGCCATGTTCTTGATTACCGAGTTGTGGATATCGTACACGTCCCAGAGAATACAGCTCATTCCATCCTTTGAGGTATCCGCGCCATCGCAGATGACCCCGACGAACTGGTCGCCTTGACCGCCATTCGAATGGCTGTCGCCGGCAAAGATGGCAGGACCGGTAGAACACCCCGATCCCGTGCAATTCGTCGTGTGCGTCCAACCGTGTCCGTAGATATGGCTCCAAGTCACGTAGCTCTGATTGTCGTTGCCAGCGAAAGCCGTGGGGAAATTGCCGGAGCTCGACGAACTGCTATCCCAACAGATGCCAACCACCTCAAGATAATCGATCTGGACGTAGCTCAGGTTCCCCCCGAGGCCGAAATAGTAATTCACCGCGCTGTCCGAGTACTTGCAGCTTGACACGTTCCCTGTACTCGTCGGGTTGTCGCCGTTGAGAACCGGTCGCGTCCACGAAGATCCCGAATACCAGGTCTGGTCGACGCCGACATAGATCGGCGAACCACTGCTCCCCGTCCAAGTCCAGGTCCAAGGCAAGCCAACCGTCCCCGTCGCGCGACCCGAAAAGTGCCAACTGTCTCCGCCCCGAAGGATAAGTCGATCTCCCGGCACGGGTGAGTAGGAAGCACAATTGCTGCTGCAGCCCGTCATTCCTGGTGCGTGTAGCCACGGGGTCGTCTTACTTTGGGCCTGTGTTGCGGTGTTCGAGTCAGAGCCGCTTACCGCGATGTAGTAAGTATGCTGTGCGAACGCCGCGCTTGACAGAAGCAGCCCGCTCAGCACCACCACCAAAGGAGCGCCGAACATCGGCCGCGCGCGTCTACGAAGCGCCGATTCCCCACAAATATCCACGTCACCCTCCGCATTCGCGGAGGCAGCGGCGCCGGCGTCCATTGCTGGCTGCCGCCGAAACATTGCGTAAGTCGCCATATGACCTAGATCTTAGCCGCTCTGGCTAGTCGGTCACAAGTTGCGTTTAGTACTCCATCACAGGTTGCGTTTCGTTAGTCGTAACGAGGTCAGTCGATTTCCGTGTTTGGTGAAGCCGCTTCCTTGTATGCGCAAGTTCATGACTCCTTAGAGACTTTTCACTATGGCCGGGCGGCGCCGACTCACTACGCACTACACATCGGCGCTTGTGATTCTCAGCCGTCCTCGGGGAAACAAGTGCAAACTCCTGCTTCTGTTCGCTTGGCCGCCGCGCAGGAATCGCGACGGCACTTCTCCCAGCACTGTTCATGAGTTTAATGCCGCAGGTCCCGGCCCCCCGAACGCCCTGTGCCACAATTCCAGGGTGGCAAGGGAGAATATCTCCTTATAGTGGCCAGCCCCGCCCTCGTTCGCTTCGACAAACTTCTCCAGACGCGCTTTATCAAAATACCCCCGGCCCAGGGTCGACCTGTCCAGCAACACCTCGCGGACCCAACCGCGCAGATTGCCCTTTAACCACGATTCGTAGGGTACCGGAAAGCCGGCCTTACGCCGCAACAGTATCTGCCGGGGCACGCGGCTTCTCAGCGCCCTCTTGGCGAGGAACTTGGTCGTCAAGCCGCGCACCTTGAAGTCGACGGGAAGAGCTGCGGCGAACTCGAGGAGTTTATGATCCAGCAATGGCACGCGAAGCTCGAGAGAGTTCGCCATCGTCATTCTGTCCGCCTTGATCAAGAGGTCGTCCGGCAGCCAGGTCTTCGTGTCGATATAGAGCATCGCATCAAGCGAGTTGTGGTTCCGCACATGCGATTGCAACTGCCGCACCGGCCCCACACTCCTCTCGCGGTTAATCGATCGCGCAAAGTCGGCGGAGTACAGACTGCCCAGGCCGTCTCCGGTAAACTGGTATGGGTTTGACGTTCGGCTGTAGTAATACCCGGGAAAGCTGGCGTCCATCAATGGCGCGTACCTTGCCACTCGGGCGGAATGGACTACGGAATTGGCCAGTGACAGCCCCCGGCCGACAGCGCCGTTGAACGGATGCAGGCCCCGCTTCACTCGCTCGAGCCATAGGAGGTTGCGATAATTGCTATAGCCGGCAAATGCTTCGTCGCCACCCTCTCCCGACAGAAGCACCTTCACATGATTCGCGGCTAACTTCGAAACGTAATACAGCGCGACTGCCGGTGGCTCACAAACGGGCTCCTCCATGTGCCAGACGTACTGGGGCATAAAGGATGCGAACTCCGCGGGCGTAATGGTCATTTCGTGGTGCTCGGTTCCGAACGCCTCCGCCGCCAGCCTGGCGTACGGCCTTTCATCGGCACAATCGGCTCCGGAGAACCCCACCGTATAAGTCCTGATCTTCTTAGTCGTGCTCTCGGCCGCAAATCCGAGCACGGCGGTTGAATCGACACCGCCGCTCAGGAGGACTCCCACGGGCACGTCCGCGATCATGTGCTGTTCGACCGCCTCGGCCAATAGATTCAGCAACTGACTTTCCGCCTGTTTCAGGTCGGGCTTCGTGTCGGCCTTCGTGAATTCAAGATCCCAGTACTGCCGTATTTCCGGCCTGCCGTTCTTGACGAGGAGATAGTGGCCGGCTGCTAACTTCCGAACATTCTTGAACAGCGTGTCTTCGCCCGGCATATACAGGAAGGTCAAGCACCGGTCAATGTTCTCTGTCGCAATCTGACGGTCCACCTCTGGGTCCGCCAGGATTGCCTTGACCTCCGAGCCGAAGACGATAGATTTGCTCGTCAGGCAGTAGTAGAGCGGCTTAATCCCAACCCGGTCGCGCGCCAAAAAGAGCGTCTTCGTGTTCTGATCCCATATCGCAAACGCAAACATGCCGCGCAGCCTGTCTAGACAGGCCGGACCGCACTCCTCATACAGGTGAACGATCACCTCGGTGTCGGTTTGCGTCTTGAGTATATGGCCCCTGCTCAGAAGAAAGGCCCGTAGCTCACGATAGTTGTAGATCTCCCCGTTAAAGACAATCCACACAGTGCCGTCTTCGTTCGAGATCGGCTGGTGCCCGGTATTGAGGTCGATGATCGAGAGCCGGCGGTGGCCTAGACCCACCCCAGGCGCCACATAGATCCCTTCGTCGTCCGGGCCCCGGTAGCGTATTGTTCCCAGCATCGAACTGATCAGCGCCGATTCAACGCGGGCGCCGGGGTCGAACGACAGTTTACCGCAGATTCCGCACATTAATTTGTCACCACCGTTGACGCCTGCGCGTTCGGGTCACCAACGCACTTCACCCACTGCTCAAGTCCCAGGCTCCACCGCAGAACGCGCCACCACTTGCGCCGCGACGCAGCTACGGAATTCGCCCGCCGTGTCACCCAGAGCGCGACGGAGAAGGCGCCCAGAACGCACGTCCGGCCGGCCGCCGCAATGACCGTCGACACGCGATATGCCGCAGCATATCGATTCCCACGGTGCGTCTTCATGAACCTATACAACGACTCTCGCGTAAGAACAGCCGAGAAACTGCCCCGCTCCTGCCCGAGCGCGCTCTGCCCTCCGTAGTGGACCACGGTTGCGCTGCCCAGATGGAACACGCTCCAACCAGCGTGGTTCACTTTGTAACACAGATCTATGTCTTCGGCATACATGAAATACTCCGTGTTAAACCCATTAACCCGGTCGAACACGTCTCGCCGGATCATGAGGCACGCGCCCGACACGGCTTCCACCTCGGCTGACGCCGCGACAGGGCCAAACAGCGGTCCAATGCCGGTTAGTTGAGGGAACATCATCCTTAGACGCTCCATATCGGCGAACTGATTGGAAACCGTCGGGAAGCGCTGGATACAGCTCGTTTGGACACTGAGGTCGCCATTCAACAGCCGGCAGCCCACGATCCCTATCTCGCGCGAACTCTCCAGGCAGCGGTACATCCCATCTATCGCTTCGGTTCTAACCTCTGTGTCGGGGTTCAGGAATAGGATTGCCTTACCGGTCGACCGGGCTGCGCCCAGGTTGTTCGCCCGGGAGAAGCCCAGGTTCCGTCCTGCAAACACCACTTTCAACCGAGGCGTCAACGGCTCCAGCGTTTGCGTTGCGCCATCAGGTGAATCATTGTCGACCACTACGATTTCATAGGCCAGTGTCTTGACGCTCGCGACTACGCTCGCGACGCACTTCTCCGCAAAGGCCGTGGAGTTCCAGTTCACGATCACTATACTAAGGTCCATCGGCTCCGAACACTCCAACCCACTCATCTCCAGATCGTCTCCAGCCCAGCCAGGCGTCGAAGTTGCTGCCGCCGCAAGTACTTCACTAACTTCGGTTCTGGGACTCTAGGGACTCGACGGATGTAACCCTTCGCGGCCCCAAAGAGCATACCGAGAGAGCACACTAGATACGGCCGCTGAGCGCAGCGCCTGACACACTTCGCCAGCAGGAACAGCGGGTGATATCCCGCGACGTAGTCCGCCAGGCCGTTCTTGACTGCATCGCTCCACGCGCCCATGGCGCGGCCTGTCGGACGCTTGTGAAGAGCTTTCACGTCCGGGAAACTCCGCGTGCGCCAGCCCAGATAGTTCGCCTTCACCTCGTCTACCGAATCCCAGCCTGGCGATCTGAGAAGCCCTCCCAGAGCTTCCCAACAAGCGCGCCGGTACATCTTGGTTGCACCTCGCACGTGGAATCGCGGATTCGCTTCGTACCTGACTTCCCCGTTTTCCAAATGATACAAAGTTCCGCCACCAATCCCCAGGCTGGGATCCCCCTCAAACTGCTCGAAACACTTTTCAAAATAGTCCGGCGGCAACGTGAGGTCGCCGTCAAGTTTTACCACGAACTCCCAGTCGCTCCGCGACAGCGCCGCATATCCCTCTTCGAACGCTTCTATCACACCGGCGCCGGGCGCACGGTGCCCCCTATTGGACCTACGGACACACGATATCCAGCCGCAACGCTCGGCATAGGCGCCGGCAATCCCCGCGGTGTCATCGCTGGACCCGTCGTCGACAATCACCCAGTGAGCCGGCTGCACAGTCTGTCGCATCACGCTTAGGATCGTCTCTTCGATGTACTCCCCCTCGTCGCGCACCGGGCTGATGATCACGTAGCGTGTCTTCTGCCGCTTGGTCCCTTCAGTCGACTGCGGTTCCACAGCGGCATCCACAAAGTCGCCCATGCTGTTGATGCTATCCTCGTTCACGTAGTTCCCATTATCATTGGATGGATGGGCCCGGCGCCGCTCCGGTTGCAACTGCCGCACCTTGCAGCGACTGAGGAGCACCAGCACCGGCTTCCCGCCCAGAGGCGACTCGAGACCACCCATCAGTGGACGTGTCGGTTCCAGCCGCCGAGCGCCTTCTGCGAACGGCCTGCTCAATCACCGCGATGATCCGCCCGGCGCTTTGCCCGTCCCAATACTGAGGCACCTTACCCGACGGCTTCGTTACTAACTGGCGCTGAACAGCCGCGCGGATGCCTTCCTTCTGAACTCCAGCAATTACATTCGTGCCCATCGACACCGTCACTGGCCGCTCCGTATTCTCGCGCACCGTAACACAGGGAACACCCAGACAGGTCGTTTCCTCTTGAATCCCACCCGAGTCAGTTACTACGAGAGCGGCGTGGCTCATCAGGCACAAACAGTCCACATACCCCAAGGGGTCCAACATTCGGATCGCTCCCGGCGTCCCATGTGCGTCTGCGGTTCCTCGGCCGTTCACTCTACCTGCTTGGTTGAAGCGAGCCTCAAGACCGAACTCCTTGATCCGCCGCTGTGTGCGTGGATGGGCCGGAAACACGACCGCGATTTGTCGCGCCGCGTCCTCGAGCGCCTCCAAGATATTCAGAAACGCGTCGTAACTATCGACGTTCGCCGGCCTGTGGACCGTAGCCAGAACGTACGGCAGAACACCCCCTCCGCCGTTATTCCCGCCTGCTCCGCTTCGAAGGCCGAGATCGTCGAGGACCGTAGACTCCTTCGCCCGATCCTTGCAAGCTAGCAGCGAGTCGATCATTGTGTTGCCGACGAAATGAACCTTGTCCTGCGCCACACCTTCGCGGGCAAGATTGCCGAGCGCACTCTCCTCCGTTACAAAGAGCAGGTCTGACATTTGGTCTGTTAGAATCCGGTTCATCTCTTCCGGCATTGTGCGATCGAAGGACCGCAGGCCAGCCTCTACGTGGGCGATGAGCGGTCGGATTCCGGAACCTTCCAAAGAGAGTTTTGCCGCGACCAGGGCGCACGCCAGAGTGGAATTCACGTCCCCAACCACGATCAGGGCATCGGGCCTTTCTTGGAGCAGGACGGGTTCGAACCTCTTCATGATCTCCGCGGTCTGAATCGCGTGCGAGCCCGATCCAACACCAAGGTGAACGTCCGGCTTCGAAAGGCGTAGGTCCGCAAAGAAACAATCGGACATATGCTCGTCGTAATGCTGGCCCGTGTGCACAAGGACGCAACGGACTTCCTCCGTCGATGACTGGCCTTCGCCGCCCATCGACGCCCTCGCAATCTCCTCGTTGTGACGCTTGATCGCAGAGACCAGCGGAGCAGCCTTCATGAAGTTCGGCCTGGCACCGACGACAATCAGCACTTTCATTTTCTTAGGCCGCTCCTCATATAGACTCCGCCGCCTTTCCAAACCCCTCGCGTTCTTCCGTTCGCCCTAGACAACATAACTCAGCCGATCGCCGTTCATGCTCGCGTATGCCACGCTGGCTGCGTCTCTGCCCGGGCCGGCGATTTCGTCTACGCCGTTCCGCCGGGTCACTCTCATCTGGCTTCGTTCCCGCCACCAGCGGTTTACATCTTGCGGAAGAGCCGTCCAGACCATCCTCTGGCTGCGCAGTTCCGCCAGGTGCCCGAGCAACTGTTTGTACGCCTCCAGAGCTCTCCCTTTCATGCTGTAATCCGGATGGACGATGAAACTAGCCAACCCATGCTTCTCGAAAATCAAAGCGATTTGTCTTTTCCAGTGGTCGATCGAATAGTCGCCAAGAATATGGAACACTGAGTAGTCCTGACTGGTCGTCACCGGAAGCTCCAGAACCTCTCCAACGAAATACGGGAACACGGTGCAGCATCCGCCGCGTTGCGCCTCCAGGTGCCCCACATTGGGAACCGACATGTCGTATGCGACATCCAACTCCCCGTACCAGTCGGTGTTTCTGTACAGCCGGCCGGCTCGAAACCCGCTGGCGCCGTACTCTCTGGCAAGACGGTTGATTGTCGCGGCGCGGCGCCGGAATCTATCATGGTCGTCGAATAGGTTTCCATCGTGGGACAGGTCCTGGATACCAACCTCGCAACCTCGCGCCCGGATGCTCTCAAGAAGTTGCGGCGAAACCGTGTAGGCGCCGTTAGGTATCAGTTGAAACGACGACTTAATCCCGAAGGCGTTGTCAATCTCTATGATCTCGGGAACCAGTTCCAGCCCGGCCTTTGTCTCAACATCGTGTGTCACCATCGCGCAGCCCGAGGCGCGTTCCGGCCAAAACCACACGAACGGCACTCGCTCGATTTTCCGGGCCGCCATGCAGAGCCAAAGCACCCGCTCCAACAGTTCTTCCACAGTCGTATCGACCGGCCATTGCGGAAACCGTAAGCGCTCCCAGTTTCGGAGGAACGCTCTTTGCAAGTGCTTCCGCACTGGCACGCCCAACCATGGACGGACGGCGTAGTAGGCGCGCTGAACTGCCCTGCTCGATAGGATCCCGCGCTTCTGCGCATGCCCATCCCCCGGGTAACGTTCCCGATGCAGATTGTCCACTATCTCCGAAAGGTCGAACGGCAGACCAACCACCGCTGCACTCCGGCTCACCCCCTCGGCCGCGTCGTCGCATCCCGCGCTCGTTGGCATTTCCGCAGTTGTCGTGGATGTCCGCCCGTAACACAGAAGCTTGGGCCCAAAACGAAAATATCCGGGACGTGCCGACAGTTTGCCAATCTGCCCGAACTCGACCAGATCCCCTGGGCACCGATAGAACTCGACCAGGGGATTAACCACGCTGCCGCTGGTCGCCTGGCCTCGCTGAAGCCGCTCGCCGATGCCGTCCGGACTCCGAAATGCTTCGACCTGCGAATGCATACAGCAACCATCCGAAATGGTACGGACGGCACTCGTGCCTGACCACCAGATCGCTCGTGCCCTCCGGGCTCGTGGCCCCTGCCACAGCACGCCGCACCGATTCGAAGCGTGCACTGTATTCTTGCCGATGATAGATGTTGCGCCAGATCACCTGCTCGGAGTCATTGATCAGATCCCGGCCCAGTTGATTGTTTCCACCTATCCACTGAAGGCCTCGGTAGATCGGCTCATCGTAATCCTCGTTGAGTGCTTCACTAAGCGCAAACAGAGCCATCGGCGCCATACCGTCCTGGTGAACGGAATACACCGGATATCCCTCAAACACGCGGCCGAGCTTCGCGTCATAGTGCCACCACCATTCGCCCAGCGGCCCCTGCAGCCGGCATATCTGATCGGCGCACTGTCGGGCCATTTCGAGCGCGTCTGGCACTCTGTACGCCTCGGCGTACTTGCTCAAGGCATAGATTGGATAGACTTGGTCGGCAAAGCTGCCGATTCGGCCGCGCAACAATCCGCCGAGCGATCCATCCCTCGCGACATGTCCGAACAGCCCGGCCTTGCCTCGGGTAGCTTGCAACCCCGCATAGGCACTCCTGGCGAGCTCCGCCTCGTCCCGCCACCCTGCAGCGCCAGCCAGCTTCATGTGAGCGAGACCGGACAGGAACCACGCTAACTCCATAGTCCGCTTTTCCCGCTTCTTCCTAAGCCCATTCAATAGGCTGTCTAGCCTGGCGTTATCGCAACACTCCCGCAGGCGCTCCGGCGACACCACCGCAGATAGCCACAACAATAGGCCGAGGTCGCCGACATTGGTCACCCAGCTCGTATCACGAACAAGCCGAAGCAACACGGCGTTGATATTGACCGGCGAAATCAGACCACTTGCTTCGGCCCGGTGCAGCCCGAGAAGAGTCATCATCGTGTACCGGTCGGAAAGTCCCTCCTGCACCAATCCCAAACCGCTCTGCCGCAGCCGGTAACAGAACGCCCGACGCTCGACATTGAACATGGCCTGTGTCCCGTTCGTCGCCAGCTTCAGCAAGTGCCTCAGGTCGACCGGCGCCGGCCGCGTTCTTATAGCTGAATCGTGTCCTGCGGTATTCGCGAGGTAACTCATCCTGCCTCCGCCACCGATACGATGTGATCGACGATTGTCGTCAAGGTACGGCTCTGGAATCGCTCCGGCTCACTCGGTCGGCGCCGCCGCTCGATCACGATCTTGCTACGCACTTCGTCGGCGCTCTTCACCAGTACGAGTCGCCCTGTCGTCGCCAAGTGCCGATCCACGGCTCCGATTTCGCCACGGAAAATGCTGTACACCGGCACGCCCAATGCTGCCGCTTCCCTGTTCATGGTGCCGCCGCCGCTAACTACAAGGTCCGAATGCCAGATCAGGTTCAAACCGTCCACTGCTCGATCTGGAACTATCACCTTGCCACTGTCGAAGAGTCTCGGCCATAACTTGCGTATCTCACTCCCCTGCCTTTGGTTGCGCGGCAACAGAATTGCCTTCACTCTTGCGGTATCTCGCACTAGACCGAACACGGCGTCGAGAAGTGCCTCTGCTTCCGCATTGTGATAGTGCGCCTCAGTCGCAGGAGGACGAATTGTCAACACTACTTCGTCCGGACTTAGTCCCAGCAATCCGATAATCGAGGGGTCCGGCTTGAATCTCGGAACATAGACGTCTTCCTTGATTCCCGGATAACGCAGGATCGGTCTCGCGGCTCCGCCCGCCCGCGGCTCGATCACTTCGGGAAACATCACCCAGCTTGGACGCAGCAGCTCAATGCCCCTCGCGAACTCATAATCCACTATGACGATCGAACGCATCCGCAGCGCCGCGGTTAGCATCATCTGCGACCGGGAGCCGTGTGATACGGCCACATCCGGTTTTTCGGCCAGCACCGTCGGGGCAAGTTGCATCGCCCGCACGCACAACCCCACCACTTTCAATAGCGTGTGTTTACCGTGGTGACGCCCGATCCGTTTGTGTTCCACCTTGAGCAGGCTGGCAAGTTCGCACACCTGAAAGCACTGCCGGGCCGTCACCAGCACGCGATAACCGCGGGCGCGAAGTTCGTCGATGATCGGAGCGAAAAACGGCACATGTGGAGAGTTGTCAAGGTCGATCCATATCTTCCTGGGCTTTCTTTGCAACGCACGCCCCGGCCCATCGTTCGACGGCGCGTCGCGCTCGACCGTCGGGCTGGGCGCGACATCCGGCCTTGCTGGCTCTACCATCACTTCAGTAACTCCCCGCGCCTACTGCCATTGCCATTGCGCTCGTCCGTCCCAGCGACACAGCGGCGCCTAGCTCACTGGCGACCCGCCGCTGCTGCTCATGCCCCAACCCGGGATACATGGGCAGTGACAGTATCTCCAGCGCCGCCGCTTCGCAAACCGGGAAGTCTCCGCGTTTGTAACCTAGGCTGCGATAAGCTTTTTGGAGGTGAAGTGGAATCGGATAGTGAATTCCGGTCCCAATGCCTGCGTCGGCCAGATACTGCTGAACACGCTCCCGGTTCTCGACCCGGACCACATACAAGTGGTATACCGCCTTCGCCCATGGTGGCTCCATCGGAAGTACGACCCCGGCGGTCGACTTCAGCAACTCCCGGTAACGCTTCGCGCAGTGCCGGCGCTGCGCCCCCCAGTTACTAAGATGGCCCAACTTAACCTTTAGGATGCCCGCCTGGATGGCGTCCAATCTCCCGTTGTACCCCGCCATATCGTGATGATACTTCTGCGCCTGGCCGTGGTCGCGCAGCATCCGAATCTTCTCGGCCAACTTGTTGTCGTTTGTCGTCACCGCGCCGCCTTCGCCGCACGCGCCCAGGTTCTTCCCCGGATAAAAGCTGAACGCCCCGGCCCGTCCCATCGACCCGGCTTTCTTCCAGCTTCCGCTGTCTTTCGAGTAGTACTCCGCCCCATGCGCCTGGCAGGCATCTTCGATGACGGGAATGTTGTACCGTTCTGCAATCTCGAGGATCGAATTCATATCCGCTGGCTGCCCGTACAGGTGGACCGGAACGATCGCGGCTACCCGCCTTCCTAGCCTGCGGTCGACTAAGTAGCCGGCATCCCGATCTACCCGACAGTGGCTCTCGATGTACTCCTCGAGTTTTCTCGGGTCCATGTTATGCGTTCCAGCGTCGATGTCCACAAACACGGACCGTGCACCGGTTTGCGAAATCGCTTCCGCTGTCGCGGTGAAAGTATTCGAAACAGTGACGGCTACATCGCCATCGCCCACTCCCGCCGCCATCAGCGCAAACCGCAACGCATCCGTTCCGCTGCTCACCCCGACGCATTGCGACGTGCCGCAGAACGCCGCGAAGTCGTGCTCAAATGTAGCCACCATCGGCCCGCCTATGAATCCCGCGTTATCTAACGCCGTATTGAAGACCTGGACTAACTCCGCGCGCAGCTCTCTGTGCGGCGAAATGAGGTCCACAAACGGTATTTGATCGATTCCAGTCATTTCATCCTCCGATACCCATTCCGTCTCTCACTCCCGAACCACTTCTGTGTTCCGTGCCCCAGGTTCGCCTTCACCCCTCACCTGGCTGGCAGCACAGCCGCTTCTATCCCGCCAAGACCCCCGCGTCATCGCTACGCGATATGCCGATACAGTATCGTTCCTGCAGCGGTCAAGACGCCTTTTGGCGCCAATGAGAACAACCGTCTGGCAATCGCCGAGGGGATGTTTTCCGCCCGCGACCGCGCCGCAGGCGCGGGGTACCGAAAGTACTCAAGAGTTGACCGCCGGCAGCCCCAGCGGTCTTTGAAAGTGAGCAGCCCGTCGTTGCTCCACTCGGTACGGCCCATATCGAACTCCGAAAGACCACCCTCCTTCGCCTCTCGGATGGCCTTCCAGATCAGTAACTGCATCGGCCCCGCCTGGTGAAACTGTGGATCCGAACACGCATACTTATAGGTCATGCAGTTCTTATAGCGGATCGTCAGAATGGCTGCCGCTAAGTGACCGTCCTTGCTTGCCACCCGAAGCTTCGTGCGTTCACCGAAACAGGAAAGCAAGTTCGCAAACCACGACAGCGGCTGAGGCGGTATCTGTTGCCGCCGTCGTGTCAGCACGGTCAGCCAGTAGAACTTGTGCAACAACTCCTGTGAGGTCCCTTCTTCGTAAGTCAGGCGTTCTCGCTCGGCCCGCGCGATCTTCCGTCGAACGCAGTTATGATGGAGGTTGTGGAACAGGTCTCCGATGCTCGGTCTCAAGTCAAGGCGATGCAGGCAGAACGCAGCCGCACGGGCGACGCCCGCGCCTGGCTCGTCGCAGCCGCCGCCTGACCGCAGTTCCAAGTACGCCTCTCTCTTTTCATCGACCTTCCGCCCCAGTTCTGGCACAAGCGCGTTCAGTGTCTTCGCAGTGTCGACCAATGGGGCGCAGTGGTCGGCGAACGGAACTGAGATCATCCGGTTTCCTGTTATTCGGCTCTGCACGCGACAGTACACCAATCCGTTCGTCAGGCTTTCTTCCGGAGCGCACGTCGTCACGACGCTAGCCCGATACCCATAGGTTCGCTGTAGCGCACTCAGCCACTCTCGGCTGTGGAACACCGTCGCCAGCTCGTGTTCCACTAAGAGCCGTGGCCATCGAAAGTCTTCCATTGGGTCGATCGTGTAGACTCTCGCCATGCCCGCTTGGTTAACCCCGACTCGCAATCCGTACAACACCGGGCCTCAGCATTCGCAAAACGCGGGCTGGGTTGCCTGCTACGATCGCATGGTCCGGAACGCTCTTTGTCACCACGCTGCCGGCGCCCACGATCGCCCCTTCCCCAACGCTCAGATTGGCAAGGATCGTCGCACCCGAACCGATCGAAGCGCCCTTTTTGATCCGGGTCGCCTCTACCTTCCAGTCCTGTTCCGTCTGCAGCGCCCCTGCCGCGCTGGTCGCCCTCGGGTAGCTATCGTTAATGAACACTACTCCATGGCCGACAAATACCTCGTCTTCTATCGTGACCCCTTCGCAGATGAACGTGTGGCTCGATATCTTACACAACTTTCCGATCCGTGCGTTCTTTTGCACCTCGACAAAGGCACCGATTCTCGTGTTGTCGCCTACTTCGCAGCCATACAGGTTAATGAACTTGGAGAGCCTGACGTTCGCTCCGAGCTTTACGTCCGGCGCAATGCATAAGAACTCGCTCATAACCGCACCGCCGCACCCATCTCCGCCAACGACCGGTCCGCCGCTTCAAGCAACTTAACCACCCGTAACCCGGCGACCCCGTCGTTGAATGGCGTTTGCTCGTGCGCAACGCAATCGATGAAGTATCTAATTTCGGCGCTCAGCGCTTCGGTCTGCTCCACCTTGGGCGCCCACATGTCGCCCGCGCGATAACTTACCAGCACGTCGTACACGCCCTGGCTGCTCTTGATTTCCACACCTTTGTCGTATACCTTGATCTTTTCGTCGGCGTCCAGGTCGTTCCAGACCACCATCTTCTTTTCGCCGCCCAACAACGTCGTGCGCACCTTGACCGGCGACAGCCAGTTGACGTTGAAGTGAGCAATCACGTTGTCGCTGAAGTAGACCGTGATATACGCGACGTCCTTGTGGCAATTCAAGTGGTTTTGTCCGGTCGCAGCCAGGTATTCCGGTTTCGACTGCACCAGGTGGTCCATGATTGAGAGGTCGTGCGGTGCAAGGTCCCAGATCACGTTAACGTCATGCTGAAACAGCCCTAGGTTGACTCTGGTCGAGTCATAGTAGTAGAGCCTGCCCAGAGTGCCGTCCTGTATCAGTTGTCCGATCTTCTTTACCGCGCCGGTGAACAGAAACGTGTGGTCCACCATGATGGTCAGGCGCTTCTTGGCGGCCAGTTCAATCAATTCCTCCGCCTGGGCCGCCGTGGAGGTGAATGGCTTTTCGACAAAGACATGCTTGCCATTTTCCAGGGCTGCCTTGGCCAGTTCGAAGTGAGTCCAGACGGGTGTGATCACAGCCACGGCGTCTATTTGCGGCGAACACAGCACCTCTGACGCGTCGCCAGTTACACGCGCATCGGGATAGGCCCGCTGTATCCGCTTTTGAGCGGCCGGACTCTTGTCGCATACTGCTGCGACCTCGCAATCGTCGGCGGCATGGAAATTGCGCACGATGTGCGGTCCCCAATAGCCGTAGCCAATAATGCCGACTCGAATCATCGCCTCTCCACCTTCAGCAAGCGCCGTCCCCGGATATTACCGCGAGTGGCGTCTCGATCAGAATCTTAATGTCAAGCCACAGCGACCATCGCCTTGCGTACCGGATATCCAGACGGACCATTTCATCGAACTTAACCTTGCTCCGCCCTTTTACTTGCCATAGGCCCGTGATGCCCGGCTTCACCGCCATCAGTCGCTCTTTGTGCCACAACTCGTAGCATTGGAATTCGTACATCACCGGCGGTCGCGGCCCGACCAGGGACATATCTCCACTCAGAACGTTGAATAGCTGTGGCAGTTCGTCCAGGCTGGTCTTTCGCAGGAGTTGTCCCACTCGGGTGATTCTCGGATCGGAGGTCAGTTTGTACTGTTTGTGCTGGCCGCCTCCGACCTGTTCTGGCCCGTGTCCGCCTGCAATGAATCGCCGCACGTACTGTTCGTGGATTGTCTGGTCGTTGCCTACATACATCGATCTGAACTTCAGAAATGTGAACTTCTTCCCGTATTGTCCCAGCCGTACCTGACGGAAGAGAACGGGACCTTTCGAAGTCAGTCTGATCGCAATGGCAATCGCCAGCAGAAATGGGAGACAGAGCGCAAGGGCGGCCAGACTGCCCACAATGTCGATCAGTCTCTTCAGGACGGTGTCGATCGGTCTGCCCTTTTCGCCGCACGCGAGATCCAGGTGCAGGGTTGAGTTAGCCGGCCCGTCCGGTCCGTCGTTGTCCCAGTCCTCGGGGAATACGTGGAAAGACAGTCTGATCTGGTTGATCTGCGCAATACTCAACATGTCGTATAGCGCATCGGTCACTTTTGTCGAGAGCAGTCGCACCACCGGCTTCTCTTCGGTGGCTGGGATTTCCGTGAATATCACGCCGATCGCACGCCCCCGTTTGTACCAGCCTTTGATGTCCGTGTCGCGCGTCGCTCGCGTCAACCCGCACAGCACCTTATCGAGCGTCTCCTCTCGATTGCCCGATCTTAGTAACTCGCCCGAGTCGAGGATCATCAGCACGAAACGCCTATGGGAGCGCTCGGTCCTCTTCCGCTCCAGCCTGAGCATACGCAGGAATAGTTCCTCGGCGAGCATGCCGAAGTCTTGGCGTTCACTTGTGTCGACCCTGGGATGTGACGCTATCAGGGAGGTTGCTCTAGGACGCGGCAGGTTGTTCAGCACAGGTTTACCCTCGGCAACACCATCGAAGTGTTAGTGGTTTCTCGCCGTCCCCGTACGAACGGCGCCGGATAAGTTGCAAAGTCTCGTGCTCTCGCGCGAGCGAGGCCGTCTATATCTGTTGAAGCCCCGCGGCCGGTGAGCGCATGACCTGTACCGGCATCGGGCGCCCGGAGGCGCTCAACGGCGCGACCCACTCGCGCTCGATCTCCACTGCGACCGACCGTTGCAGCAGGGTCACAGAGACAACCACCCGGTATCGCTTGCGAACTTCGACTAGCAATCCTTCCATTCCCGCCAGCGGCCCTTCCTGCAGCCGCACGCGCTGCCCGGCCTCCAGAAACGGCCATGGTTCCGCCGACAGGCCGGAAGACATTGCGGTTCGAATCGCGGAGATTTCTTCATCGTCGATCGGCGCCAGAACGTTGCCGACGCCCACAAAGCGCAGCACACCCGGAATCGTCAACAACGGCAGCCGATACCGGGGGTCCAACCGGCAGAACACGTACCCCGGGAAGAGTGCGCACTCCACGGACTTAAAGCGGTCTGACCATCGCCGGCGAGACTGGTAGACCGGCAGGTATTCTTCATACCCCTTACCGCGTGCAATCGTGGAGACTACTCTCTCGTGGCGCGATTGCACGTGAAGAGCGTACCACTGCTCGGAAATCGACTCACCGGTCTTTTCGATGCTCATAGCGCCTTTCCAGCGACTTTCTGGGCACGCTACCGCTTTTTCAGTCCCAGCGTGCGGGCTTCGGTTTGCGTTTCCGCCCCCTCCCACACCGGGCCTAACCGGTATTCCCACCAGCGAAAAGGCATTCCGAGTGCCACAGTGCCTGCCAAAAGTTGCTGGTTTGTTTTCCGATACTTAGCGGCGAATCGCCGTTTCGCCCCTCACCGCCCCCGGTCACTCTGTACCGACGATTCGGACTTGCTCCAAATTAGTGAGACGCCTTTTGTTTCAATACTCCTACGGAGTTATGCGCCGGCGTGAGGCAACCGGCGGCCATATCCGTCCGATTCGTTGCTTGCCGGGCTACCCACCTTGACCCCGGGCGATGGCGACGCAGATGTAACAACTTCCAATTGTTAGCCAAGCGAACTTAACCATCGGACGCCTTGTCTTGTCACCGCATCTCCAGCGTATAATGAGTTGGAATTACTCGTGGATCCTTCGCTTTCCGGATTGCTTGAGCGAAGGTTTGAGCAGTCGCTAATGGAGGACCCAGCCGGATTCGCGCGGTGTTTCATCGTCGTGCTTATAATGGAAACCCGGGACTTGCATTGCCTCCGTATCCCTTCAGATTCGTTCGGGATGAGACAATCCGAGGGCGGGAAGCAAACTTGAGGAGGATGCTATCGATGCGCAGAGAGTCTCTAGCGGTTCTGAGCGCTGGCCTGTTCCTGTTCTCGATTTCGGCGTGGGCCCAGACCGCCTGTAATCTGGTCACGACCAGCGGGACGCCTACCCAGAGTGATGTGACTGCGGCAATCAGTATGGCCATTGGGGCGACGCCATGCACCGCCAACATCATGGGCGCCAACGTGTGCAACGTCGTCGTCGTCCAGCGCGTTGTCAACGCCGCATTGGGTCAGCCGTGCGTCGTCGGCACCCACAGCGTTTCGCTGACCTGGTCCGCCAGCACGCCGGGAACGTATCCCGTCGCTGGCTACAACGTGTATCGTTCGACCACCACCGGCAATTACGTGCAGATCAACCCTACCCTCGTGACAAGCCCTCTGACCTACACCGATGGCGCCGTCTCGAGTAGCACGACTTACTATTATGTGATCGCGGCTGTAGACACCCAGAACACTGCGAGTGGGTATTCTGCTCCGGCCACGGCCGCCATCCCGGCTTCATGAAGCGGCGACCGGAACACTTGGTCTCCGCATGCCCGCCGGCTCCGTATGGGATAGTCACTTCGGCTCGCCGGTCCGAATCGTTTTGACGCCGTTCCATCGTTTGCGGAACGGGTCAACCGGGCGACTGCGCCTCGCTACATCACCCGTAGCGCGCTTGGCCCCGGAATGGTACGCACCCAGGAGTTCATCTCCCGTTCGTTTTGCAGCAGATCGCGCAGCGTGGCTTTGCTGAGCACTTGGTCCACAGCCACCTGCACCGCCCGCCACAAGGAACGTACCGAGCAATCCACCGAACGCGTGCAGATCGTCGCTTGCCCGGTGTGGCTGTCGCAAAAATCGCTCTCGAACAGCCGTCCGCCCAACGCGTCCAGCACGTGCCCAATCACGATCGTCCCCGCCGGCCTTGCCAGTTTATAGCCGCCCTCCTTGCCGCGCGCGGCCTTGATGAAACCGCCCTTGCGCAGCACGCGCAGGATCTTGGCAGCGTATGCCGGCGAGACTCCCTCCGCCTGGCTGATTTCGGGAATCGTCAGCGCGCCGCCCGCTTCCGTCGCATAAGCCAACCGCACCAGGCAGCGCACCCCGTATTCTTCGTTGGCGCTCAGCTTCATCCGCGCAGCCTCGCAATCGGAATCAGATCGTCAATCCCCAACGCCAACTTAGCCGCCTCCGACATGCGTTCCTTCGACCACGGCGGATCGAATGTCAGGTCGATCTTGACATCGGTCACACCTGCCACCGCGCGGGCCACTCGCTCCACTTCCGCTGGCAGCGTCCCCGCCACCGGGCAATTCGGCGCTGTCAGCGTCATGCGTATGCGCGCGCTGCCTCGCTCGTCTACGTCCACGCCATAGATCAGTCCCAACTCGTAGATGTTCACCGGCATCTCCGGGTCGTAGACCCCGCGCAACGCGGCCACGATCGAGTCCTGCAAGCTCATTCCGTAGTGACCGGTTCTTCCTGGTTTTCGAGCGCCGATTTCAGCGTGTGCCACGCCAGTGTCGCGCACTTTACGCGCGCCGGATAGTCGCGCACGCCGCAAAACACCACCAGCTTGCCCAACTCCTGCGTCACCGGCGAATCCGTCGTCAGCAGGTCGTGGAATCGCTCCAGCAACCGCAGCGCTTCCTCCCGCTTCAGTCCCTTCAGGCTCTCCGTCATCAACGATGCCGAAGCGGTCGAAATCGCGCACCCGCTACCCACGAAACTGGCGTCTTCGACGACATCGTCCTTCAGCTTCAGATACAGTTTCAACTTATCGCCGCACAGCGGGTTGAAACCCTCCGCCTGGTGATTGGCGCCACAGAGTTCATGACAGTTCCGCGGATGCTTGCTGTGGTCGAGTATCGTCTCTTGATACAGATCGTGGACCATCACGCGAAAACCTCCTTGACTTTGCGAAGGCCGGCCACCAGAGCGTCGATTTCGCCCCTGGTGTTGTAAAACGCCAGCGAAGCGCGTGTAGTCGCCGGCACGCCAAACCGCTCCATCACCGGCTGCGCACAATGGTGCCCCGTGCGCACGGCGATTCCCAGCCGGTCCAGCACCGTGCCAATATCATGCGGGTGAATTCCCTCGATTACGAACGATAGCACCGCCGCCTTCTCCCGCGCCGTGCCGATAATCCGCAGTCCGGGAATCTCCGCGAGCGCACGCGTGCCGTACAGCAGTAACTCGTGTTCATAAGCGGCGATCCGGTCCAGGCCGATCTGACTCAAGTAATCCACGGCCGCGCCCAGCCCTATCCCACCCGCGATGTTCGGCGTTCCAGCTTCAAACCTATATGGCAGATCGTTGTAAGTGGTCTTCTCGAAAGTCACCGACTTGATCATGTCGCCACCGCCCTGGTACGGCGGCATGGCGTTCAACAACTTAGTCTTGCCATAGAGGATTCCAATGCCCGTCGGTCCTACCATCTTATGGCCCGATAGCGCGTAGAAATCCGCGTCCAGTGCCTGCACGTCCACCCGTAAGTGCGGCGCCGCCTGCGCTCCGTCCACCAGCGCCAGCGCTCCCGCGCGGTGCGCCATGGCGACGATTTCCTTCACCGGGTTGATGGTGCCGAGCGCGTTCGAAACGTGCGCCACCGCCACCATCCTCGTCCGCGGGTTCAGCAGGCGCGCGTATTCTTCGAGGATCAGTTCGCCCCGGTCGTCGATCGGAATCACGCGCAGCTTCGCGCCCGTGGCCTCGCACAGCATCTGCCACGGCACTATGTTCGAGTGATGCTCCATCGCCGAAACGACGATCTCGTCGCCTTCCCGTACGTTCTTGTGCCCCCAACTTGACGCCACCAGGTTGATGCCTTCCGTGGTACCACGCACGAAGATCAGTTCCTTCCTGCTGCGGGCGTTGAGGAAACGCTTCATCTTGGCGCGCGTCTCTTCGTACGCCGCCGTCGAGCGTTGGCTCAGTTCGTGCACGCCGCGATGTATGTTGGCGCAATCCACTTCAAGGAATTTGCGGATCGCATCGATCACCGCCTGCGGCTTCTGCGCCGTGGCTGCGTTGTCAAGGTACACCAGCGGCTTGCCGTGTATGGTCTGCTTGAGAACCGGGAAATCCTCCCGTATTCGTTCCACGTCGAAACCGGTCGCGATGTCAGTAGTTAGCGTGCTCATGTAGTCTCTCGGACAAAACCTCTTCCAGGCGAACCCGCAACTCGGGAACCTTGATTCGATCCACGATGTCCTGCGCGAACGCCTGCGTCAGCAAACTGCGCGCCTGCGCCTTGCCGATCCCGCGCGATTGCATATAGAACAGCGATTCCGCATCCAGTTGGCCGATCGTCGCACCGTGCGTGCACCGCACATCGTCGGCAAAGATCTGTAACTCGGGCTTGGTGTCAATCACCGCATCGTCGGATAACACCAGGTTCTTATTGGTCTGCTTCGAATCGGTTTTCTGCGCGTCTTTGCGAACTAGAATCCGCCCATTGAACACCGCGATCGAGTGGCCATCCAGAATACCCTTATAGAGTTCGTGACTCGTCCCATGTGGCTTGGCGTGGTCGATCACCGTATGATTGTCCACGTGCTCAGTCCCGTTCACCAGGTACAATCCGTTCACCGTCGCGTCGGAACCCTCCGCCAGCGTCACCCCAATGTCATTGCGCACCAGCGCCCCACCCAGCGAGAAGTTATGCGTAGTGAAGCTCGCGCTGCGCCCGACCGCGACCTGCATCGTGGCCACGTGAAACGCCTCGCGCGATTCAAGCTGCACCTTGTAATGATCGATCACCGCGCCGTCGCCCGCCACAATCTCCGTCACCGCGTTGGCGAAGTATTTGCCGGCGCCCTTGTAAGTCTCCACAATCGTGCATTGCGCCCCCGGCGCCACCACGATCAACGTTCGCGGATGCATCGCCACCGGCGCCGTCTCGTTCGGATCGCCCGTCACATCGGCCCCGGCCTCGTAAGTGATTTCGATCGGTTCCGTAAACACGCCGCGCGGAACCTTGATCGCCGTCGTCGTGCATAGGAAGGCTGCGTTGAGCGCGGCGAAGGCGTTCTGCTCGATCGCCGCGTACCGTCCCAGGTGCCGTTCGCACTCTTCTTCGCTCAATTCCTCGACCGCGAATGGCGTCACAATGAGTCTGTCCGCGTGCCAGTGGCGGAACCCGGTCCGCGCAATCGGCGCCACGTTAGTAAATCGCCACTCCTCATCGCGCGTTGTCGGAAAGCCCTGCTCGGCGAACCGCGCGAACGCGTTCTCCCGCAGCTTTTCAAGCCACGGCTCGGCACCCTCGTGCCGTGCGGCGTGGCCCGTGAACAGCTCCAGCCAGTTGCCGATCTGTTCCGCCGCCGCCGTCATCTCTGGCCCACCGCCTCGGCTTCTTCCTGTATTCCCAGCACCGCGTATCCGCCCTCTTCCAACTCCAACGCCAGTTCCTTCCCCCCCGATTTCACGATCCGTCCATCCGCCAGCACATGCACGTAATCCGGTACGATCTCGCTCAGCAGCCGCTGGTAATGTGTCACCACAATCATCGCCCGCTCCGCGCTCCGCATCGCGTTCACTCCCGCCGCTACCAGCTTCAGCGCGTCTATGTCGAGCCCCGAGTCCGTTTCGTCCAATATCGCCAGGCGCGGCTCCAGCACGGCCATCTGGAAAATCTCGTTCCGCTTCTTCTCGCCGCCCGAAAAGCCCGCGTTCACCGGCCGGTTCAGCAGCGTCTCGTCCATGTTCATCGCCGTCATCCTCTGACGGATCAGACCGAGAAAGTCCATCGCGTCCAGTTCCGGCAGGTTGCGATGTTTGCGAATCGTATTCAGCGCGGCTTTCAGGAAGTACATGTTACTCACGCCCGGTATCTCCACCGGGTATTGAAACGCCAGAAAAACACCCTCGCGCGCGCGGTCCTCCGGAGGCAGAGCCAGTAAGTCCTTGCCGTCGTAAGTCACCTGCCCGCCCGTCACCTGGTATAACTCGCGCCCGCTCAGCACCTGCGCCAGCGTGCTCTTGCCGGAGCCGTTCGGCCCCATGATGGCGTGGACTTCGCCGGCCGCAACCGTCAGGTCGATGCCTTTCAGTATCTCCCGCTCGCCCACCTTCGCGTGCAGGTCTCTAATCTCTAACAGTGCCATTCGCTCCTCACCCTACGCTGCCTTCTAGACTCACTCCCAGCAGCTTCTGTGCCTCCACGGCAAACTCCATCGGTAACTCGCGGAACACTTCCTTGCAGAACCCGTGTACGATCATCGATACCGCGTCTTCGCTCGAAATCCCGCGTTGCCGGCAATAGAATATCTGGTCTTCGCCGATCTTCGATGTCGAAGCCTCGTGCTCCACCTGCGACGACGTGTTCTTCACTTCCAGGTACGGAAACGTGTGCGCCCCGCACTGGTCGCCCAGCAGCAGGGAATCGCACTGCGAATAATTCCGCGCGCCCGTCGCGTTCTTCAGTATCTTGACTCCGCCGCGATACGTGTTCTGCCCGTGCCCGGCCGAAATCCCCTTCGACACAATCGTCGATGTAGTGTTCTTGCCGATGTGGATCATCTTAGTGCCCGTATCGGCCTGCTGGTAGTTGTTCGTCAGCGCCACCGAATAGAACTCGCCCACCGAGTGATCGCCAATCAACAAACAGCCCGGATATTTCCACGTGATCGCCGATCCCGTCTCCACCTGCGTCCAGGAAATCNNCTGCACCGTCGAGTATTTGATCTTGGCATGATCGAGCGCCACTAACTCGACCACGGCCGCATGTAACTGGTTCGTATCCCTCATTGGCGCCGTGCAACCTTCGAGGTAACTCACTTGCGCCCCTTCGTCCGCCACAATCAGCGTGCGTTCGAATTGCCCCGTGTCTTTGGCATTAATGCGGAAGTAGGTCGATAACTCCATCGGGCAATGCACGCCCTTCGGCACGTAGCAGAACGACCCGTCGCTGAACACCGCCGAATTCAGCGCCGCGAAGAAGTTATCCGACGACGGCACCACCGAGCCCAGGTACTGCCGCACCAGTTCCGGATACTCCTGTACCGCCTCCGAAAACGAGCCGAAGATCACGCCCATCCTCTTCAGCCTGTCCTTGAACGTCGTCGCCACCGACACGCTATCGAAAACCGCGTCCACCGCCACCCCTGCCAGAATCGCCCGTTCCTGCAGCGGAATCCCCAGCTTTTCGTACGTCCGCAGCAGCTCCGGGTCCACCTCGTCCAGGCTCTGCGGCGCATTCGTCTTGCTCTTCGGCGCCGCGTAATAGATGATGTTCTGGTAATCGATCGCCGGGTAGTGCACATTCGCCCACGTCGGCTCGGTCATCGTCAGCCAGTGCCTGTACGCCTTCAGCCGCCATTCCAGCAGCCATTCCGGCTCCCGCTTCTTGGCCGAAATCAGCCGCACCACGTCTTCGCTCAGCCCGCGCGGAATCGAGTCCGCCTCGATGTCGCTGACGAACCCCCACTTATACTCCTGATTCGCAATAGCTTCGATGGTATTTCCCGATTCGCTCACCGGCGTGGACTCCTAATCCGTTGACCTGTAACCAGCTTACCCAATCTGTACTTTATAGTCAAGATTGCCCATCTAACGGATGCGGCGCGGGGGCGAACGGTTGCGAATTCGGCTTGAGACGGCGGGCTGCGGCCTTTACTCCCCATACCCCGGCATCAACTCCATCCTCGGCTTCAAATCCGTCCAACTCTGAATCCGAAACCTCCGCCCATCCGTCCGTACGCTCACCAGCCCGTCCAGATCCGTGCGATAGAGCACCGCATTGTGGTCGAGAATCCGGTCGACCACGTCCGCGTGCGGATGCCCGTAGCTGTTATCCTGCCCCACTGAGATGATCGCGAACACCGGCCGCTCGGCATCGAGAAACGCCTGCGTGCTCGAGGTGTGGCTGCCGTGGTGGCCCATCTTCACGACATCGTCCGGCTGCAATTCGTTTTCCGACAGCATCCTGCTCTCGACCGGCCGTTCCGCGTCTCCGCACAGCAGATACGAGTGCTTTCCGTACCGCACGCGCATCACCAGCGAATCGTCGTTGCTGGGCTCTCCCCTCGGGACGTAATCGGCGAACGGCGCCAGAATCTCGATCTCCGCGCCTCCCCATTTGAACCGTCGCGGCGCAGTCAGCGGCACAATCTTGACTCCCTGCCGCACAGCCCGGTCGCGGAGCCCGTCCCAAGCCGCGCTCGCCGGCGTCGCCCCCGTCCACAATTCGCGCGGCCGGAAATCGGCCACCAGCGCCGGCAGCCCGCCAATGTGGTCGTCATGCGCGTGCGATAGCGCCACCACGTCCACGCGTCTTATGTTGCGATCCCACAGGTATGGCGCCACCACGTCCTCGCCCACATCCATCTGCCCCTTCGGCCGCCCCGCGAACGTTGGAATCCCTCCCCCATCGAGGATCATTCGCTTGCCGTCCGGGAAAATCAGCAACAGCCCGTCGCCTTGTCCCACGTCAATCACGACCAGTTCCAGTTCGCCCTTGTGTACATCCGCCGGGAACGGATCCCACAGCAATAGCGTCAACAGCGCTGCCACCGCCGCGCCGCTCGCCGCCCGCCACCATCGCCCCCGCGCCACCGCCGCGCCGACCAGCGCCAGCGAAACTGCCACGCCCAACCACAGCGGTGGCGTCGGAATTCGCCAATCCGGATCGAGCGCAGCGTGCCAGTGCACGATCGCGCGCGATACCGTCAGCAACACGCCACCCAGGCTTGCCACCCACGCCCACCCCGTGAACACCGCTACGAACCCGACCGGAATCGCCACCCCCATCGCCGGCACCACCAGCGCGTTCGCCGTCAGCCCCGACAAACCCACGCGGTGAAAGTATACGATCATCGGCAGCGCCAACCCCGCCTGAATCACCGCCGAAATCGCCGTGATCTGGAAAAGAAAGAAGAGCACCCACGCCGTCGCGACCACCGATCGCCGCGCCGCGCCCATTGGGACTTTGAACGCCCCGTGCATGGTCGCCACCAGCAGACGCATTTCAATTCTGAATTGCGCCACGCGCGGTTCCAGGTTGATGTCACGGTCGCGATTTTCCAGGCCCGCCAGCCCGCGCTTCAGCGGACCCGACGTCGCCCGGATCAGCGGTGTCGCAAACGCGCCCAGGAATGCCACAGCCAGAAAGCTCAACTGGAAACTGGCGTCGAACAATTGATCCGGATCGACGAGCAGAAACCCCAGCGCCACAGCCGCCAGCAAGTTCAACGGCCGCTTCTGCCGGAAGAAGTATCCGGCCGCGATCACCAGCGTCAACGCCGCCGCCGAACGCACGCACGGCGCGTTGAACCCCGTGATCAGCGCATACAACCACGCCACTGCCGCCGTCGCCGCCCCCGCCAGGCCGGCCGGAACGAAGCACAGCCGCAGCACGAAGAACACGAACGCCGCCACGATCGCCACATGCGTTCCCGAAATCACCAGCGTGTGAAACGTCCCCGTCGACCGGTAATCCTCCGTCCACACTTTTTGCATCTGGAATTGCTGTCCCAGCAGCACCGCCTGCATCATGGCGGCCTGGTATGGGTCCCGCCCATACAACGCGTTGATGCGCGCCATCGCCCCCGCGCGCAAGTCCATCACGGCCTTTTCGAACCGCGACCCGCAATGCCCCGGCAGCACGCGCACCGTCCGCGCCGCGCTCGATGCCGTCCAATAAATGTCGTGCCGCGCCAGGTAATTTCGATAGTCGAACGCGCCCGGGTTCTCGTAGTTGCGCGGCACCCGCACGCGCGCATCCAGCTCGATCTTTTCGCCGTAGGCCAGCGCCGGCAGCGCCTCGCCCGGCTTGGTGTATAGCGTCACCTGCACCCGCGCGTGCGGCTCCAGTTCCAGCAGGAATCGTTCCCGCTCGCCCGAGAGCGCCGGCGGCTCGACCACGCACCCGCTCAAGATGACCACTTCGCGCCCGGTCGCATCCAACTCTGGCGCCGGCCCCGGCCGGTGCTCGATCGCCGTCAACGCCCCCGCCGCCACTAGCCCCAGCAGACAGCAAATGCCCGCCAGCACGCGCGCCCGCCGCACGATAGCCACCATCCCCAGCACCAGAAACGCACCAATCGCCAGCAGCAACTCGTGCACTTGGAATGGCGCGAACCGCACCACCAATATTCCGGCCGCAATCGCGGCCACCGGTCCTAAAAGGGGGTCTCGCATGGCAATGCCGGCCGTGGCGCCGGCAGTATTCGCCGCCTCCCCGCGAGCGAGTTCGATCTTCGTGGCCGGGGGCGGAGCGGCGGCTCTTTCTTGCCCGTTCGCTCCGCCTCGAATTCGGCCACAGGATCGACCTGTCTCGGAGAAACGACAGCTCTAGCGTTGTATGAAAAGTGGTCCCACTCGCCCGGGATTCTCGAAAATCTTCGCGCCCGGCTGCGACTCTACACCCCGCCGCCGCGGCGCAAGAAGTGTCAGGCCACGCCTTTCAATCCAGCCGGAAAACTTCCTTCATCATGGCGAAGCGCTCTCCCGGCTCGAGGTCCGGCACCGGCTCGAACAGGCGGCTCATGAACTCCTGCCATCGCTGGTTCACCGGGTCGCGATCCAGCTCCGCAAAAGCCTTGTCCAAATCGTCGACGGTCAGGCTGAGGACCAGTTCCTGGCCGCGCCGGAATATCGAGTAGTCGGAGACGCCGACTTCCTTCAGCTTGGCCAGCAGCTCCGGCCAAACCCGCCGGTGTTCGCGCTCGTATTCTTCGATCGCGTCCGGCTTGATGCGCAGTTGATACGCGTAGCGTGGCATATTATGCGTAGCTCGATTGGGCGGCCTTGTTGCGGTCGCTGCGTTCCGCAGTCACCCGCTCCAGGTAGCCGCTCTGGCGGAAGGCGTCCATCGGATCGGCGGGCAACCCGCGCGCCTTCGCCCACTCCTGAATCGCCGGCCGCACGTCGGTCGAGAACGCGTCCTTCAGGCAATTCTCCGCGTCCACCAGCGAGCAGCTCTTCTGCCCCGCCGCGAGTTTTTCGTGATCCACCAGCGCGGCCTTCGCATACAGTTCCATCGCCGTCTGCACGGTTTGGATCATGGCTTCGATCTTGCCCTTCAGGTTGTGGCTCTGGTCGATCATGTACGCGATATCCGCACGCGCGCCGGTCTCCCATTCGTAGAACAGAATCTCGTGGAAAATGCGAAAAGCCTGATACGGGTCGATCGAGCCCATCGTCAGATCGTCGTCCGCGTAGCGCCTGTCGTTGAAGTGAAATCCGCCCAACATGCCCAGATCCAGCAGCCACGCCACGATCTGTTCGATATTCTGCGCCTGGTAATGATGCCCCGTATCCACCAGCACCTTCGCCCGCGGCCCCGCCGACCGCGCGAATTCGAGCGCCATTCCCCAGTCCCCGATATCCGTGTGATAGAAGGCCGGCTCGAACGGTTTGTATTCGACCAACATGCGCTGGCTTCCGTCCATCCGCGCGTGCGTCGCCTTCAGCCCTTCTTCGAACCAGTGCTTGCGCTGCCGCATGTTCTGCGTGCCCGGATAGTTGCTCCCGTCCGCGAACCACAGCGAAAGGTCGCGGCTGTTCAGCTTCTTGCCGATCTCCACGCTATCGAGCAGGTGATCGAGCGCCGCCTGCCGCGTCGTCGCTTCCGGGTTTCCCAGCGATCCGTATTTGTATATCTGGTCCTGAAACACATTCGGGTTGATCGCGCCCGCCCGCAGCCCGTGCGCGCTCGCCAGCGCGCGGACTTCCTCCACGTCGCCCACCCCGTGCGGCAAATCCCACAGCACATGCAGCGCCACCGACGGGCACACGCCGGTCCAGCGATGCACCTCGCCCGCGTCGCTGAACTTTTCCGCTACGGTGCTCGCCGCGGCCGCTTGCTGGAACTTGCCGAAACGCGTTCCGGTGTTGGCAAATCCCCAACTGGGCAGCTCGATTTGGAACCGGTCGAGCGCCCGGTGGACGATCTCGCTTTGTCGATTAGTAGTCACGTGGTTGCTGGCCTTCGTTACAAATCATAGAACGGATGCGCGCAAAACGAAAGCGGCATCTCGGCCGCCGCACAAGCGAAGCCGGCCGGCGCGGATGCTACACTAGCGGGTTGTCCAACCTATTCGAACGCGCCGGGCGGTGGCTTCTCTCCTCCGGCATCCAAGACTCAGGCGGCGGCGTGGCCCGCTATTACCGCGCGGACTCGGGGACGAATCGCGCCGTTTCGACCGAGATTACCGGATATGCGATCGGCGCCCTGGTTTACCTTGAGTCGCTGACCGGCGATAGCCGATACCGCGATCGCGCGCTGGCCGCCGCGCGCTTCCTGCTACGCGATGGCTGGCGGGCGGACCTCGACGCAATGCCCTTCGAGATCGATCCCGCCGCGCCGTCCTATTTCTTCGATTGCGGCATCATCGTCCGCGGCCTCCTCGCCGCCTGGCGCGCCACCCGCACCGAGGAGTTTCTCGCTGCCGCCGTGGCCGTGGGCCGCTCCATGGCGCGCGACTTTCGCGCCGCCGATGGCTGGCACCCCGTCCTTACTCTCCCCGCCAAAACGCCCGCCCACCGCGACGCCGCAAGCTGGTCGCGCAGCCCCGGTTGCTACCAGTTGAAATCCGCCATGGCGTGGTGGGATCTGTTCCAAGCCACCGGCGAGAGGGAATTCAGCCGGCTCTACGGCGAGTCGCTCGAACGGGCGCTGGCCAACCACGCCGGTTTTCTGCCCGACCCCGCCGGCCGCTTGAAAACCATGGACCGCCTCCACGCCTACCTGTATTTCCTCGAGGGTCTCATGCCCGTGGTGGCGGACGTTGGCTGCACGTTCGCCGTGTCGACCGGCATCCGCCAAGTGTCGCGCCTGCTCCATGACATCGCACCCGAGTTCGCGCGCGCCGACGTCTACGCGCAGTTGCTCCGCATCCGCATTCTGGCCGATGCCGCCGGAGCCGAGCCGCTCGACCGCGAAACCGCCGACGACGAAGCGCGCTCGCTCGCAGAATTCCAAGCCGTTTCCGCCGATCCGCGCATCGATGGCGGCTTCTGGTTCGGCCGCAAGGATGGCGCGTGGCTGCCTCACGTGAGTGCCGTTCCGACCGCCTTCGCCATCGAAGCCTTGGACCTTTGGGAGCGTCCCGCCGGAGCCAAAGACCCCGGCCGGCCGCTGATCTGATGACGCACGCCTTCACCCCCGTGGCGCAGGCTGTCCAGCCTGCTGAGCCGAGAGTCATCTCGGCTTTTCTTCTTCAGCCCCCTGGAGTCGGGCGCCGATGACCACCGCCGCCTATGCCGCCGCACGCCTGGCAGGCTGGGCGCGCCCTGCGCGGCACGCGGCGCAGATTCCAGTACTACCCAACTCCGCCGCCCCCGGAATCTCGGTTGTTATCCCATCGCGCAATGGAAGGTCCCTCCTCGAAACCCAACTCACCGGCATCGCGGCCGATCTGGTGAGCATGCAAGCCGAGATCGTTGTCGTCGATAACGGCTCGAACGACGGCACTGCGGAATGGCTGCACGAGACTTGGCCGCAAGTCGCCATCGAGATCTCCTCCGATCCGCTTTCTTTCGCCGCCGCCGTCAATCGCGGCATCCGCCTCGCGCGTTTCTCGCGCGTCTGCCTGCTCAATAACGACATGCAAATCGAGCCCGGCTTCTTCGCCGCCTTGCTCGACGCGTTTGCCAAGGTGCCGGACTTGTTCTGTGCGACCGCGCAGATTCGTTTCCCCGCCGGCGTCCGCCGCGAGGAAACCGGCAAGGCCGTGATGGCGCAGGCCGCGCCCGAGGATTTTCCCATCCGCTGCGACGAGCCCGTCCCCGGCGAAGATGGCACCTGGGTGCTCTATGGCAGCGGCGGCTGCTCGGCTTACGATGCCGCCAAACTGCGCGCGCTCGGCGGCGTGGACGAAGCCTACGCGCCGGCCTACGTCGAGGATCTCGATCTTGGCTATCGCGCATGGCTGCGCGGTTGGCCGAGTGTGTACGTCGCCGGTGCGGTGGTCGAGCATAGGCACCGCGCCACCACGTCGCGCTATTACACCGAAGAGCAACTCGCCATCGTCCTCGAGATCAACCATCTGAAGTTTCTGGCGCGCGCGGTGGCCAGCCCGCGCGTTTTCCGCCGCCTCTGGCGCCAGGCGCTCGGCCGTTTGCGCTTGCGCGCCGCCACCGATCCCGCCGCGCGCGCAGCCTTGCGCGCCGCAGCGCGGCTGGCGCTCTCGGGCGGTAACGAATCGCAAACCAGCCCGCCAGCGATCGCCGAAGAATCCTTGCTCGCATTGACCGATGGTTCGGTCGCCTGTTTCCCCGGCCGCGCCACTCCCCGGAAACCGCCTGCCCTGATTACCGCGCGCGGTTTCGACTCCGCAACCGGCGATGACACCGCCGGCGCCGTCCTCCTGGTCCACGTCGATCGGCTCACTCCCCCGCCCGCCCATCTGCTCGCCCGCTTCGCCGAGATCGTCGAAGCACGCGGCGATGCGGCTTTCGAGGCCGCATCGCCGTGGGTCCGGCGCAAGTGGCGGATCGCGGATTGAAGCGGCCCGCGCGGCATCAGGCAGGTTCCTTGGTTTCGCTCGGTGGCGCGCCAAAGCCGCCGCAGCGGGAGCGAATGCCCTGGCGGAACTTCTCACGCTCTTCGGGCGTCATCTTCTCCCAGCGCTCCGCCATCCGCCCCTGAAACCCGGAGGGTCGGGAACCATGACCGCCAAAGCCTCCGAACAGAATCCGGCACAAAGCCAGCAGTCCCAGCGCCTGCCAGAAGCCGACTTGCCGCCATCCGAACAGCGCCGGCGCCAGCCAGTTCCACAGTTGCTCAACCACTTCGCCGCCAATGAAGATCAAAAGCACGATCGCCGGCGGTGCCACAAAGAAAATCCATTTCTTCTTTTTCATGTTGGGTTCCTCACTTCCTCGTAGACTCGTCGTAAATAGTCCGCAAACGTTCGCGTAGATGAAGCACTGCGTAGCGCTTGCGCGAAAGCAGCGTGTTGACGCTGACGCCGCTCTCCGCCGACAGCTCTTTGAAGCTTCGCCCCTCGAGTTCGTGAGCGACGAATACTTCGCGCTGTTCTTCGGGCAGTTCGTCGAGCGCGGATTCCAGCTCATCCAGAAGTACACCGCGCACGTAGACCGCTTCCGGCCCGGCATCGGGCGATGGCAACAGATCTTCGATTCGCGGGAGTTCTCCGTCCGCATCCTCGGCCGCCCAATCGCTAAAGGTCTCCGGCTTCTTCTTGCGGAAAAGATCGATGATGCGGTTACGCGCCACGCGAAAAAGCCAGCCAGTCACGTGATCGATCGGCATCAGCAGACGATTGGCTTCCACCAGTTCGCAGAAGACCTCCTGCACGATGTCTTCGACGTCGGAAGGATCGCCTACGCGCCGGCGGATGAAGTTGCGCAGCCGCGAGCGTTCTTCCTCTACGATTTCGGAAATTCGTCGATCTTGCTCGATCATCGCGGCGACCATCAACTACTCGTCCTTACACTCCTGTAGACGAGCGGGTGCCGCAAATATTGTAAGGGTTCGATTCGGCTTAATGGGGGTCGACCTGCGCGACA
>PMKM01000057.1 GCA_003157745.1 Bryobacterales bacterium
GTGATGGTGCCCTGTATGGCTAGCGGATAGGCACCGCCCACGGTCAGGCCCAGCACGGGCTGCGTAGCGGGCGCAGGCGAAGCCGGCAGCCCCGAAATCGCTACCGCCGGCGCCGCCGGAAGACCAACGGTGAGCGTGAACGACTGAGTTGCGGTGAAGGTCGGGAGACCGGTGGTGGTGACGACCGGTCCGTTGGCGACCTGCACGGTGAAGGTGAACGTACCCGCCGAGGTTGGCGTGCCCGAGAGAATTCCATTAACCATGGTAATGCCCGGCGGCAACGTTCCAGTGGTCACCGAGTAAGAGTAAGTGCCTTCTCCGTATCCGCCCGTGGGTTGGAAACCGACGGCATAGGGCGTTCCCACAGTGCCCGGACTCAAGGTCTGCGGCGTGAGGCTGAGCGCCGGATAGATCACTAACGTGAACGATTGGTTCGCGGTTAACGTCGGTAGACCGGCGGCGCCGGCGACCGGGCCGTTGGATATCTGCACGGTGAATGTAAATGTCCCAGCCGCGGTTGGTGTGCCCGACAGGATTCCGTTGACCATGGCAACGCCGGGCGGCAAAGTCCCAGCGGTCACCGAGTAAGAGTAAGTGCCGACCCCGTATCCACCTATGGGCTGGAATCCCACGGCGTAAGGCTCCGCAACTATCCCAGGACTTAGGACTTGCGGAGTGACAGAGAGCGCCGGATAGATCACGATGGTGAAGGACTGAGTCGCCCTAACTGCCGGAAGGCCGGTAGTGGTGCTGGCGGCCAGCACGGTGAAGGTGGTTGTGCCGGATGCGGTCGGCGTTCCCGACAACGCCCCGCTGGCGGAAAGCGTAATGCCGGGCGGGAGAGCCCCGGAGGCAAGTGAGAATGTGTAAGTGCCCGCGCCATACCCGCCCGTGGCGGCGATAGTTGCCGAATAGGCCGCGCCCACCATCCCCGGCGCCAGCGTTTGCGGAGTGACGGCAAGCACCGGATAGATCACCACGCTGAAGGACTGTGTCGCGGTGACTGGCGGGAGGGTGACCTCCAAGCCAGGTTGGGTGCTGGTGACCTTCACGACGATAGGAAATGTGCCAGCCGCCGTTGGCGTTCCCGAGAGAACTCCGCCCGCGGATAGCTGAGTGCCGGGCGGCAGACTTCCGGAGGAAAGCGAGAATGTATAGGTGCCCGCGCCAAATCCGCCGGTGGCGCCGAGTGCCGCCGAATAGGTCGCGCCCACCGTGCCGGCGCTCAGGCTGCCGGTGATGGCCAAGGCCGGAAACGCACTGATCACCACGCTGAACGATTGGCTGGCCGTGATTACGCCGTTAGCGGGAAGCGTACTCGACACCTGAACGGTGAACGGGAACGTGCCTGCCGTTGTCGGAGTTCCACTGAGCACGCCCGAGGTGGAAAACGTCAGTCCCGGCGGCGGCGTGGTGTTCTGCACGAGCGACCATGCATAACTCGCAATACCCGCGCCCCCGCTGGCGGAGAACGTCTGCGAGTAGGCTATTCCCACGCTCCCAGGACTTACGGCCGCCGTTGTAATCGCGAGAACCGGATAGATCACCAACGTGAACGGCTGGGTTGCGGTAAGCGGCGGGAGACTAGCGCTCGGGTTCGCAGAGGTGCTGGAGACCTGCACGGATAAGGCGAACGTCCCCGCCGCCGTTGGCGTGCCCGACAAAACTCCGGCGGTGGACAGCTTGATGCCCGACGGCAGCGTGCCGGCGGTCACTGAGAACGTATAAGTGCCAGCTCCGTATCCTCCGGTGGCGCTGAGTGTCGCCGAATAGGGTGTGCCCACCGTGCCGTTGCCCAGGCTGCCGGTAATGGCAAGGGCCGAAGACCCGCTGATCACAACACTGAAGGACTGGGTGGCCGCGATTGTCCCATTGCCCGGGAGCGTACTCGACACCTGAACGGTAAACGAGAAGGTGCCCGCCGTTGTCGGAGTTCCGCTGAGCACGCCCGAGGTGGAGAACGTCAGTCCCGGTGGCGGCGTCGTGTTCTGCACGAGCGACCATGTATAAGTTGAAATGCCCGCGCCTCCGCTGGCGGAGAATGCTTGGAAGTAAGAAGTGCCTACGGAGCCCGAACTGGCGGCCGTGGTCGTGATCGCGAGCGCGGGATAGATCGCCAATGTGAACGACTGGGTCCCGGTAAGTGGCGGGAGACTGGCGTTCGGGTTCGAATAAATGCTAGAGATCTGCACGGTGAACGTGGATGTCCCGGCCGCCGTTGGCGTGCCGGACAAACCTCCCGCGGCAGACAGGTTGATGCCAGGCGGCAGCGTGCCGGAAATCACCGAGAACGTGTAGGTGCCCGCTCCGTATCCTCCCGCGCCGGTAAGTGTCGCCGAATAGGGTGTACCGACTAACCCGGAGCTCAAGCTTGCCGGAGTGATCGAGGGAGTGGCGATGATCCGAACCGAGTACGCCTGCGTTCCGGTGATAAGTGGATAACCGACTTCGGCGGTGTAGATGCTAACGGCCTCCACGGTGAAGCTGAACACCCCGGCCGCGGTCGGCGCGCCCGACAGAAGTCCGTCGGAGGTCAAGGCAACGCCGGTTGGCAGGGTCCCGGAATAGAGTGCAAACATGTATGTGGCATCGGTACCCCCTCCATAGCCGCCAGAGGCCGTGAGCGTCTGAGAATACGCAACGCCTTGACTCCCGATGGGGAGACTGCCTGGCGAAATCGTCACTGGCGGCAAACCCCATGCCGGGAGTCCGCACAACAACAGGCAGATGGCAAAAAGGAACTGGCGTCTCATCGGCGCACCTCCGCACGTTTCGATTCCTGTACCGGTGGCGGCACAGCCACGATCCGCGGCGTGTTACCCGCGTCCAGCAACTGGATCGGTCCGCTGCCGGACTCTGTCAGCCGGAAAGTCGCCGGGCCCGCCAGCCGGTGTAACCCGGTTGGCACGCAGCCGCAATCGAGTGTCGTGACTGGGTCGCCATTGAAATCGGACACGAACACGGTTCCGTTGCTGGAGACGGCGAAGACGCGCTGGCCGGCAGCGTCGGTTTCCGCGGCCACCAGTCCCGCAATCCCGGCGCCCGCCCCAGCGACCAGTTGCAGCGCCGCCGTGCCGGCCGGGTCGGTAATCCGGTACACGGCTCCGGCGAGCGTATCGGTCACCAGCGCTTGCCCACCGGCGTTAAAAAGTCGCACAGCCGAGACGCTGCGAAACGAGCCGAGCAGGTTCGCCTCCGAGTTCGCCGCGACGCGATAGAGCGACACCGCTTCGGGCGGCCCCGCGGCCAGCAGCACGTAGGCGGCGGCATCATCGACCGCCAAAGCCGTAACCGGCGTGGGCAGGCTGGACACGTCGACCTCCGCCGCGACGCCGGGCGTGCCGGCCAGGCCCGAGAGGATCTGCACGCGCCCGCCGGCATAATAGAGGGCCGCGGCACTGCCACTCGCGCTAAAGATCATTCGCGCTGGAGCGGCCTGCACTCCTTCGAGCGCGGTCAACACCCAATCGCCGCCGGTCGCGCGAACGAGCGAGACGGCGGAGCGGCGCGCGCCGACCACCAGAGCGGCATTCTGTGCCGGCGAGATCTCCGCCCGCGAGATCGCCACGCCCAGTGGCAGTGGCGCGCCCGTAATGGCGGCGCCAGGGATGCCGGCGATCGGGCGCAAGCACTCAGCCGCAGGATCGAAAACCAAACCCAGTTGGGGGCCGCTCAGCGAGGGCGCACTCGCGCCACCAAACGCCAAGCCAGCCGAGAGAACTGCCGTCAATGTCCGCACCAGCAAGACTGATGTCATATCGTTCACCCTTTCCGGTTAGTGCGGTGCGCCCACAACGGGCGTCCCGACGGTGATCGTCACAATGGAGGACGGTTGCCTCCCGCCGTTGCCGCCGCGCGTCGCAGCTACCACGCCGCCCGCCACGCCCGCCGCCGCCGTAATCAAAATGATCGCCAGCACTTTCCCGGAGATCGCGCCACCGGCCGCCGCGGCCGCCGCGGCATTCTGCTGGTGAATGACGGTATCGGCGTCCAGGTTCTTGTATCTGACCACCACCCGGATCTGCATGTCGCCGGGGACCTTGTTGGGAACGATGCCTTGCGCCACCGCGCGCCCGGTGTCGTCTGTCACCACCGTGAGACTGTGGCTGCCGTTCGAGAACAACCCACCAGCTCCGTGTTCCGGCAGAAAGAACGTCACCGCCACTCCGGCCACCGGCTTGTGGTTCTCGTCATCCACCTGGACCATGGCCTCGCGCGCCACGCGCTGGCGGATATTATTGATCGACCCTTCTCCCTCGAGAATCGATATGTTCAATTTCGTGGGTTCCTGGTCCTGTGCCCTGGCGGGGACAGGCCATGTCTGAAATAGCACAACCGCCGCGAGTGGTACGCAGAGGGCGCGCGCCACGGCTCCGATTCTAACTTGTGGCCTCATCCTGGAAATGATAGTACTATTCGTGGCAGAATTGGAAGCATAATAATCTGTGGGCATGTCACGGAGGTGTAATATGCGGGTCGGTAAGACGTTATGGATTTCCTTGCTGGGAGCGACGGCTCTGTTCGCTCAAGGCGCTTCGCCGGAAGCAACCGGGCAACTCTCGGCGCGCGATCTGTTCTACGCCCCGGCGGCGCCCGCGGCGCGAAAGGCGGCGGCCCCGGCTGCGAAGCAGGCTGCGGCTAAGATCGCCGCGACGGCGCCGCATCCGGCCGTCGAGCCGCTCCCCGGATCTTCGCCGGTGGACCGCGCCGTCTCTTCGCCTGTCTCTCCTGGTAGTGCGCAAGTTATCCGCGCGAGTTACTCGACGAAACCGTTGGGGCTTCGCTATAGCATTTTGCGCAACGGCGCCGAAGGCGACTACCGCGAGGTCGCACCGGACACCGTGTTCCACTCCGGCGACCGGATTCGCGTCGCCGTCGAGGTCAACGATCCCGGCTATCTGTACATTGCCATGAAGGGCGCCAGCGGCACGTGGCGGGTTCTCTTCCCGACCGCGGATATCGACGGCGGGAACAATCGCGTCGAAAATGGCCGGCAATTCACTATTCCTTCGGCGCCGGGCCGGTTCGCGTTCGACCAGCAACCCGGCGAGGAGCGGATCTTCATCGTCCTTTCGCGACAGCCCGAGCCCAGCCTGGAGAAGTTGATCTACTCGCTTGGCAGCACGAGCGTCTCGCCCACAAGCGCGCCGGCAGCGCCGAGCGAGCCGGCCAAGACACTCTACGCGTCGGCCAGTTTCGGCGATCCACTGGTCGACCGCCTGCATAGCGAGGTTTACGCACGGGACCTGGTCTTCGAGAAGGTGGACGATGCGACGCCGGGCGACAAGAAAGAGAACGCCGTGTATGTGCTCAATCGCACAGGCAGTCCGGATTCGCGCCTGGTGGCCGACGTTGTGTTGAAGCATCAGTGATCTAATTGCCCAAGCGAACCGGGGAGCGCCTATGCAACTGCGAACTTCACTGTTTCCGATGCTGGCGGCGATATGCGCCGTGACTTATCCCGCCAACGCTCAGAGCAAGCGCCTCGACCAGGGGCCGCGCCGGATGGAACTTACTCTCGACCGGCAGGAATCCGGCGCGTGGCGGGCCGTGGACCCAGGCTTGGTCTTCGCGCAAGGCGACCGCGTCCGGTTCCGGTTTCACACTAACTTCGACGGCTATCTCTATGTGATGAACCAGTCGACTTCGGGTAAGTACGAAATTCTGTTCCCACGCGAAGATACAGGGGAGCAGAACCGCATCGAGGCGGCCAAGGAATACGTGGTGCCCGCGGTTCAGGGCTGGTTTCGCGTCAGCGGGCCGCCTGGACAGGACGTCTTGTACTGGATGGTGACGCCGCTTGCGCTCGGCGCGCGGCCGAAGTACCGTCCGCTGCCTCCGCCGCCCCAGCCCGGCACCGTGCCGCCGAACCTGATTCCGCGCTGCGACGACACTATCTTCAAGGCGCGAGGCGAATGCGTCGATGGGTCGGCCGGAGCCAAAGGAGTGCGGCCGGCCGAGAAGCTGCCGGATAACTTGAGTGGCGTGCCATCGGCAAGTTCGCGCCAGCTTATGTTCATTCGGGACAAAGACGTTTCGGTAGTGGCATCGCCCGAGCCGCTCACCGCACCGGTGATCTATGAGTTTCGGTTGGCGCATCAGTGAAGCTATGAGACTCTCCTGTCTTTTTGCCATTCTGGCCGTTGTGGCAACGGTGGCGGCCGCGCAGACCACGCCGCCAGAGAAGCAACAGCGCGACTTGAAATACGAAAGCGGCGCGCCGCCAGCCCAGCCGGCGGCGGCCGCGGTCTCGATTCCGCGGTCGTACGCATTGGTGATTGGTATTGCCAATTACAAGCTCCTGGCAGCCAAGGATCAGTTACAATTCTCCGAGCGCGATGCCGAGTCGATTTACTCGATTCTCATCAGCCCGGAGGGCGGAAACTTCCACGCCGAGAACGTGCACAAGCTGACCGGAGCGCGCGCCACGCTAGCCAACGTGCGCCACGAACTGGAGGAATGGCTGCCGGCTACGGCACACAGCGACGATCGCGTGTTGATTTACTTCGCCGGCCACGGCTTCGTCTTCGACGGCCGCGCGTATCTCGCGCCATACGATCTCGACCCCACTAAGATTGCCGCGACCGGGTACCCGATGGACACGCTAGGATCGGTGATCGGCTCGCGGATCAAGGCTAAGTGGAAAGTGTTGATCACCGATGCCTGTCACAGCGGCGCCATCGCGCCCGAAGCCGACCGCGCCGCGGTAAGCCGTAGCCTGCTCGATCTTAGTTCGTCGCTGTTTTCGCTCACGGCGAGCCGCGACCGCGAACGTTCTTTCGAGAGTGCGGACTGGGGCGGCGGCCATGGCATCTTCACTTACTACGTCGTCAAGGGTCTGGAGGGCGCGGCCGACGAGTCGCACGACGGCATCGTCACCGCCGACGAACTTGCCGAGTATGTCCGCCGCAACGTGCGCGAGGTCACAAACGGGCAGCAGAACCCCACTTCCGAGCGAGGGAGCTTCGACCCCAACATGTTGCTCGCCTATCTTCCTTCCGGTGCCGCGCCAGCCGCGCCTCCGCGGCCCAAGGACGGCACGCTCGTCTTCGAGACCAACATGGACGGTGTCGAAGTCTTCGTGGATGGTAAGTCCGCCGGAGTCGTCAACAAGGGCACGCCGCTGCGCCTGCCCGGTCTTTTGCCCGGCGCTCACACGGTCAAAGGTGTGCATTTGGGATATGAACCCGACGGGCCGCGGGAAGAGACTGTTTACCCGGGACAGGAATCGACCGTCACGTTGAAGATACTGATTGCGCGACGCCGCCCGCGCGCGGCCGTCGAACAGTTCGATAAGGGACTGGAATTATACAACAAAGGGACTCCCGAGAATTATCGCAAGGCCATCGAGTGCTTTCAGGCGGCGCTCGCCGCGGATGCTAACTACAGCCAGGCGGCGCTCTACCTGGGTCGAGTCTATCGCGATCTCTTTCAGGAGGACGAGGCTGAGAAGTCTCTGCGCCGCGCGATCGAGATCGATCCGGATTACCTCGAAGCGCGCTCCACGCTGGGCGGAATGTTGCTCGATCGCGGCGCGCTCGACGAATCTGTTCGCCAGTTGAACACCGTCGTCGAGCGCGACCAGAAGGATGCGTTCGCCTGGTATCTACTCGCCCAGGCCCTGCGCATGAAGGAACTCTACCCGGATGCAATCGAGGCCGCGCACAATGCCATCCGCCTCACGCCGAACAACGCCGAGGCGCACTTCTGGTTGGCGGAAAGCCTGCGGCTGAGCGGTAAGTACGCCGAGGCCACCGATTCCTATCGCCAGTATCTCCAGCTTAGCGATTTCGATAGCCACCTGGCCGGTAAGATGAACTACTATGTGCTCGGCTATCTTATCGGCTTCGGTAAGAAGAAGCGCGCCGCGCAGCGCGATGTGTGGCGGGACCTGCGCAGCCTGGCATACTTCGGTCTCTGCGACGCCGAGCGCATGAGGAACCAATTCGATAGCGCCATCGCGTATTGTCAGAAATCGCTCAGTTACGATGTCTCGGATCCTTTCGCCCACTTTGGTCTCGCTCTCGCATACACCAGCAAGGCGCAGGCCTCCGGCACCATCGAGCCCCTGATCCCGGCGCGCAAACACTTCTCCGAGACTATCGCCATTAATCCGGACATGCCCGAATCCGACCGGGCCAAAAAGTACATTGCGCGAATCGACACACTGCTGGCCAGCGCTAGTAAGTAGGCGGATGTTGTGATACTGACAGTACAATAGGAGTCTTATCGTTTCGCAAGCTTCTTATGGTTGAGGCGGGAACCGATCCGCCAGCTCAGCGCCAGCGAAAGAGTTTCAGGGCCAGCGAGAAGCAGACGATTAGCCATGCCGCGAGCACGCCGATCTGCGGCATCAGTTGCGCCATGCCGGCGCCCTGCAGCATGTTCATGCGCAGGGCGTCAATGGCGGCGGTGAGCGGAAGCGCCTTGATGATAGGTTGGGCGAAGGCCGGGAAACGCTGCGAGGAAAAGAAAACGCCGGAGAGGATCCACATGGGCATCATGACCGCGTTCATCAAACCGGAAGCGGCCTCGATGGTGCGGGCGCGAGAGGCGATCAGCAATCCGAGCGCGCTGAAAGAGAGCGAGCCGAGAACACTGAGCAGCGCGAGGTCCGCCAACGATCCGCGCAGTGGCACGCCGAACGCCAGTGCGCCAAACGTCAACAGGACGCCCACTTCGACCACCAGCATGAGCAGACGCGAGAGCAAAAACGACAGCAGGTAATAATGCCGCGGCATGGGCGTGGCCACCAGGCGTTTCATCAAGTTCTTGCGGCGCGAATCGACGATGGCGAAACCCATGCCCCAAATGGCGCTGCCCATCAGGTTCATGCCGAGCAGGCCGGGGATCAAAAAATCGATGTAGCGGGAACCGGGCTCGCGGAGGAAACGGTCGGTCACGGAGACCGGATCGATGCGTCCGGCGCCGCGTTGGATGGCGCGGTCCGCCAACATGCGGGCGGCGCGGCCCTCGGGATTGGTGTCGTCATATCGATAGACGACGCCGCCGCCCGGCGCGGGCACGGCGAGCAGCGCGACCTTGCCGTTGCGCAAGGCCTCCTCGGCAGCGGCGGCCGGCATCTCGGCGACATCGAGAAGCTTCTCCTGGCGAAGCGCCTGGGCCAGTTGCGGCGAGACGGCGGTGATCCGGAGCACGTCGGCCGGGCGATTGCGGAAGGCGATGCCGAGGCCGGCGGCAAGCAGGATGGGGAAGACGAACACCCAGAACATGGCCTCGGGCTCGCGCAGAAATCCGAGGAAGCGCACCAGGGTCAACTGCGCCAGCGGATGGCTGGTCCAGGCGGCGGACGGCGATTGGCGGGAAGCGCGGGTGGCGCCGGGATCGAGCATGGTTACCTCACTCATCGCGCAAATGGCGCCCCGTCAAAGTGACGAAGACGTCCTCCAGCGAAGCCGAATGGGTGCGCAGCTCGGTGAGCGGAGCGCCCTGCCGGCTGAGCTCGTCGAGCAATGCGGGCACGGCGCGATGGAGTTCGGTGACGAGCATCTCGACGCTGCCGTTCTCGCGGCGGACGTCGCGGACGCCATCGAGGCGGTGCAAGGGTTCGATGTCGAGCGGCGCGGTGGAACTGCCTGCGGAGAATTCGACCACGTGTTCGACGCCGATCGAAGCGATCAGTTCGCGCGGCGTGCCGAGGGCGATGACTTTGCCGTGGTCCATGATGGCGATGCGGTCGCAGAGGCGTTCGGCTTCGTCCATGTAATGGGTGGTGAGCAGAATGGTGCGGCCGGAAGCCTTGAACCGTTCGATCAAATCCCACAACTGGCGGCGCGCCTGCGGATCGAGCCCGGTGGTGGGTTCGTCGAGGAAAAGAAAATCGGGATCGCCGACCAGGGCGCACGCCATCGCCAGCCGCTGCTTCTGCCCGCCGGAGAGATTGCCGATGCGCGCATTCCCTTTCTCTTCGAGCTGCACGAGCGCGATGACTTCGGCCGGGGTGGGGCCGGCGCGAAAGAAGCTGCGAAAAAGGCGGACGGTTTCGAGGACGGTGAGCTTGTCGGCGAGTTGCGTATCCTGCAACTGGATGCCGAGCCGCTGGCGGAGGTTGGCGGCGTCGGAATCCCAACTCATACCGAGCATTTCGAGCGAGCCCGAATCGGCGTCGGTGAGGCCTTCGCAAATCTCCATGGTGGTGGTCTTGCCGGCGCCGTTCGGTCCGAGCAAGCCGAAGCATTCGCCGGCGCGGATTGCAAGGTCGAGGCCATCAACCGCGAGCACGTCCTTATAGGCCTTGCGCAGATTGCGAACTTGCAGGGCGAACTCCGGCGCGGCGGTCATTTGTCCAGTATGGCGGCGAGCGGGCCGGTGCGTCAACGCCCGATCGGCACCTGGGCGGCGATCTCGATGCCGAAACCTTCGAGGGCGACAATCTTGCGCGGGTGATTGGTCAGCAGGCGAATGCTGTGGAGCCCGAGGTCGGAGAGAATCTGCGCGCCGATTCCGTGTTCGTATTGCAACTGGCGCTGGCCGGCTTCGCCCTCGTAGTGGGAAAACTCGCGGCTGTGCGCAATCATGAGCGCCGGGCCGCCTGGGGCTTCCTCGGTGCGGAAGCCGGGGCCGGTTTCGTGCAGATAGACCAGCACGCCGCGGCCTTCGCGGGCGATCGCATCGAGCGAATTGCGCACCAGCCGCGCGCAATCGCAAGTGGTGGAACCGAAGACTTCGCCATAAACGCAGCGGGCATGCATGCGCACCAGCACGTCCTCGCGGCCGGCGACGTCGCCGCGCACCAGCGCCACGTGGTATTCGGGACTGAAGTCGCTCGCATAGGCGAGAGAGCGAAAGGCGCCGAATTCGGTTTCGATCCCGCCCTCGGCCACGCGGCGCAGCAGGCGCTCGGTGCGCATACGGTGGCGGATCAGCCCGGCCACCGAGATCATCCTGATGCCGCGCGTGGCGCAGAATTCCTTGAGCTGTGGGACGCGCGCCATGGTGCCGTCCGGGTTCATGATTTCGCAGATCACGCCGGCGGGCGCGAGGCCGGCCATGCGGGAGAGATCGACGGCGGCCTCGGTCTGGCCGGCGCGCACGAGGACGCCGCCATCGCGCGCGCGCAGCGGAAAGATATGGCCCGGGCGCGCCAGGTCTTCCGCCCGGCACGCCGGGTCGATGGTCTTCAGAACGGTGTTACTGCGGTCGGCGGCGGAGATGCCGGTGGTGACTCCATCGCGCGCGTCGATCGATTCGCAAAACGCGGTGCCGAAATTGGAGGTGTTGATCCGGCTCATCAGCGGCAGCCGCAGTTGGTCGCAGCGATCGCCGGTGAGCGCCAGGCAAATCAGGCCGCGGCAGTGAGTGACCATGAAGTTGACGATGTCGGGAGTGATCTTCTCCGCGGCTACGGTCAGGTCGCCCTCGTTTTCGCGGTCTTCGTCGTCGACCACCACCACCATGCGTCCGGCACGCACATCGTCAACCGCATCCGGGATCGAAGCAAAGGGCATGATTCATTGTAGCGGGATGAGGCGCGGAGGCCGGCGCGGACGCCGCAATTCCGCGACGGCGCCTAAGCTAAGATGAAGGTTCGGGAATTAGCGGGCCCGAACCGTTTTTCCATGGCGCATTTCTTTCAACAGTTGCCGGCGCTGCCAGAGCTGGGTGCGACCGGCGCCATCGACATTATCGTCGTGGCGTTCGTGGTTTACCAGTGTCTGATGGTAGTGCGCGGCACGCGCGCGGCGCCGATCCTGCTGGGGATCGTCGTCATCGTCTGCCTCTATCTGGTCGCGGTTTGGGCCGGCCTGGAGGCGCTGCACTCGGTGCTGTCGCTGATCGTCCCGTATATCGGCCTGGGTGTGCTTGTGCTTTTCCAATCGGAGATCCGGCGCACGCTGGCGCGGCTGGGGCGGCGGCGGCTGTTCGGCCTGGCCGAAGGGTTTCACGCGCCGGAAATGGCAAGCGAAATTCTGATGGCGGTGGAGCAACTGGCGCAACAGAAGATCGGCGCGCTGATCGTGCTCGAGCGCGACATCGGCCTGCGCACGTTCATCGAAAGCGGGGTGCGGCTGGAGGCGTATATTTCGCGCGACTTGCTGTTGAGCATCTTCCAGCCAGGGCTGCCGCTGCACGACGGTGCGGCGATCGTGCAGGGGGATCGCATCGCCGCGGCGGCCTGTTTCCTGCCGCTGACGACGAATCCGGCCTTGTCGCGCATGTTGGGCACGCGGCACCGCGCCGCGATCGGCATTACCGAGGAGACCGACTGCCTGTCGCTGGTGGTTTCCGAAGAGACCGGCCGCATTTCGGTGGCGGCGTTCGGCGAATTGACGCAGGGTCTTTCGGTGGCTGAGGTGATGGAACGGCTGCACCGGCATTTCGGCGTCGACCGGCCCGCCCAGCAGGGCGACGAATCCGCGGCGGACGCAGCCCTGGCGTTCCGGCATGAAGCGCCGCAGCCGGGCGGCACGGCGCCGGAAAGCGCGGGCCGGCCGTGAAGATACTGCAGCGGGTGGCGCGCCTGGTCAGTCACAATTTCTGGTGGAAGATACTGGCGCTGGCCATAGCCACGCTGATTTGGGCGCTGGTGGCGAGCGAGCCGGAGCTTTCCACCTTCGTCACGGCGCGCCTGGAATACAAGAACCTGCCGGAGGACCTGGAACTGAGTTCGGAAGCGGTGACGCAGATCGTGCTTGAACTGCGCGGCCCCGCGGGCGAGTTGCGCGGGCTGGGCGACGGCGGCCAGCACCCGGGCGCGATTCTCGACATGAGCAACGCGGCTCCTGGAGAGCGCACGTTTCCGATCGGCGTCGCCAATGTGCGCCTGTCGCGCGGTGTCCATCTGGTGCGCTCGATTCCCTCGCAGGTCCGCATCGCCTTCGAACGGCGGCTGGAGCGCAGCGTTCCGGTGGTGGTGCGGTTTCGCGGCGATGCGCGCGGGGGCTACCGCGTGGCGAGCGCCGCGGCCGATCCGGCGCAGCTGGCGATTCTGGGACCGCAGAGCCACGTGGCGCGGGTGAATTCCGTACTCACCGATCCGGTGGACATTTCCTCGCTCACCACCATCGGCAGCTTCCAGGTGAACGCGTTTGCCGGCGATCCGTTCGTGCGCTTCCGCTCGACGTCCGCCGTCACCGTCACGGTGACCGTGACGAAAGTGAAAGAATAGGAGACGGCAAATTCCGGTGGCGAAACAGCTTTTTGGAACCGATGGAATTCGCGGTGTGGCCGGCAGCTACCCGCTCGACGCGGCGACGGTGTACGCGTTTGGCGTGGCGCTCGGCGACGACGCGACGCGGACGCACGAGAACCCGGAGGTGCTGATCGGCGCCGACACGCGCGAATCGGGCGGGTGGATCGCCGCCACCGTGGCCGCCGGCCTGGCTAGCCGCGGCGTGCGCGTGCGCCATGCGGGAGTGATCACCACGCCGGGTGTGGCATACCTCACGCGCATGGGCCCGTTCGCCGCCGGGGTGATGATTTCGGCATCGCACAATCCGTATCGGGATAACGGCATCAAAGTTTTCAGCCACAGCGGATTCAAACTGCCGGACGCCGAAGAGCACCTGATCGAGCAGGAGATTCTGGCGCTGCGCGAAGGCGCGGTCGAGGCGCGGCAAGAGGCGCTGGTTGCCGAGGAAGGTCTGGACGGCGAGTACCTGGAGTTCCTGCGGTCCACGATTTCGGTGCGCCTGGACGGAGTCAAGCTGGCGATCGATTGCGGCAACGGGGCGGCTTGGCAACTGGCGCCCGATCTGTTCCGCGGCCTGGGCGCCGAGTTGGTCGTGATCGGCTGCGATCCGAATGGCCGCAACATCAATTTGAATTGCGGCGCGCTGCACGTGGACGCGCTGAGCCGGACGGTGGTCAAAACGAAATCCGCCTTTGGCGTGGCCTTCGATGGCGATGCGGACCGCGCCATCTTCGTTGCGGAATCGGGCAGGGTTATCGATGGCGATGCGGTGCTGCTGATGGCGGCGCGCGCCATGAAAGCCGCCGGGCATCTGCCGGGCGATACCGTGGTTTCGACCGTGATGTCGAATCTCGGCCTGGAAAAAGCCCTGGCGCGCGATGGCATTCGCATGTTGCGTACGCCGGTGGGCGATAAATACGTACTGGAGGAAATGGTGCGCCTCGACGCCGCGCTGGGCGGCGAGCAGTCCGGCCACGTGATCTTCCGCCAATACGCAACCACCGGCGATGGCTTGCTCACTGCGCTGCGCGTGCTGGAGATTGCGCGCCGCGCGGGCGTGGGTCTGGATGAACTTATCGCCGACTTACTGGTCTATCCGCAGAAGTTAGTCAACATCCGGGTGCGCGAGAAAGTCGACTTAGCCGGTGTACCCGCGGTGAGCCGCGAAATCCAACGAGCCGAAGAGACCATGGCGGGGAAGGGCCGCGTGTTAGTCCGTTACTCGGGTACTGAGCTCCTGGCGCGCGTGATGGTGGAAGCGGCCGACCAGTCTCACGTCGACACATTCACGGCGGCAATCGCGGATTCCATCCGGCGCGAGATTGGCGAATGAGGCTGCGGATTCCGGCTATTCTTCGATGGGCCGCCGCCCGGAAGCCGGACCGAGCGCCGAATCGGGGACCTCTCCAAGGGGGCTGATTCCGCCCGCCGCCGACGGAATGGCTCGCCAGACGATGTAGGGGCCGACAAACAGGGCTGCCGCCGACAGTAGCATGCGGGCAGGCTCCGCAATAATGGAAAGAAGCGAAGGGAGCGACCGCCCATACTGCAATGCGAGGCGCCGAAGCTCGGGATAGGTGAACGGAACGGCAGCCAGCCGGAAGACGCAGAACGCCGCAAAGATCCCCCATGCGAGTAACGCTGCCTTGGTCGCAACCCTAAGGAGCTTCGGTACGCAAGCTGTTGTCTCCGACTGGTCATCTATGTGCCGGTAGACCGCGATCATCAGGAGAACAGCAGAAACGCCCGACAGCACACCGAAGAACCAGCCGATATCGCTGATCTTCCACGGCACTCGATCCGAAACCAGGACGCTTCCAGCGTCGCCCCAGCCCGCGAACCACTGTCACAACTCCAACGCCGTCTCGACAGCCAGGGCGAGTGCCGCTAACAGCGCCAACCGGCGTAAGGGTGTCGAGAACCGGAGGCCTCCGTCGTCATGGTAAAGCGCGAAGTAAAACACCGGCAGCGTAGCCGTGAAAAGAAAAACGACGACAGCGGCTGGGATCGCCCACCACTGAGGCCGTGCCGATTGCATCTCGGCCATACTCGCAGCGCCATTCCACAGTGGCATCGCGAGACCCAAGACACTGGCCACGCAGGCAATCAGCGCGCTCCTTCGGATGTCCATGGAAATCAGGATAGCCGATTACACTTACTTCTGCGGAGTCCTGCGACATTCGGTCCAAGACCGCGAGGAAAAGCGTGCAACTGACGACCCGGTTTGTGGTGACGACGGGACGAATTGCACGCGCCGCCGCCTATCAGTTGTGCTGGCGGGCGAGACTCTACTCACGTACCGAGCGGGCACTCACTTTGCGATAACTGGCTTGCGAAACCAGTATCGAGAGGAGTTTAGAGAGCTGCCTGGATGGCCGGCAGGCGCTTCTTGATCTGGTAGCGAACATTGCCCAGGTTCGCTTTGAGATCGGCGACGATCGCCAAGGTTCCGGCCTCGCCGAGAACGGTGACGACGGCAATGCCGCGCTCGAACTCGATCATGCTCTGGGCGATGTTGCCGACATGGAGTTCGGCGCCCATGACTTCGGAGGCGCCCATTCCGGCCGATATGACCGCGCCAACGCCATCCAAGTCCATGACGTCGCTTTGGTTCACGCCCTCGATCACGAAACCGTCGCGGCTGACGACCACCGCCGCCGTGATTCCCTCGACCTTGGAAAGGTCAACCAGAAGCTCTTTTAAGTTCGTCACTGTCGCTAGGATGCCCATTGGTCATTCTCCTGTTGGATCTCTGTCACAGTTCACTTAGCCGTTCGCCACAGCCCCGGCGGGAGGCGCCTCATTGGATCGTTCCAGGCTCTGGGATGCGGCCGGTTGGCCGTTGGTTCGAGGCTGCGGGATGCGCGCAAAGAACTTCGCCACGCCGATCGAGACGGTTCCCAGGGATGCCCCTTTTTCGCACAATGCAATCAGCCAGCGGTCCTCCGCAACGCGCAGCAGAGCCGCGATGCCGTTGTCACTTTCAAGAAAAACCCGCTTCAACTCGCCATGGATGGCCAGGTTCGAGAGACTCTGCAGAGCTGGACGCAGATCGACCGGCGGATCGTCCACCGCCCTGCTGGCACTTGCTGCGCCCAACAACCGTCCGCCCGAATCCGCCAGATACAAATGCCGGATGAATTGAGCGGTGGATGCGAGCTTGGAAAGTTCGTCGTTAATTCTCTCGTAAGTCGCGGTGGGGGACGCTTCCCGTGGCCGGATTTCCCGCGGTGCAGTCTTTGGCTCAGGCTCTTCCCTGAGGTTCAATACGGTCATGATGGTGCGGGCCAGACCCATACTCTCATCGTCTCTTCACTACGGAGGCGAGCCGGACTGCTCGATAGAATTCTACTATACGGCCCTTTTGCCTTAAGAACAACCTGGAGGCCGTACCACTTGTACTACGACTAAAGCTTACTGTCAACAAGCCATTACTATCGAGAGGCATCTTGCAACTCAAGTCCAAATAGCCAATAGTGAACACGTAGTCAGCGGTGCGGCCTCGCGTCCCAAACAGGACGTGTTTGAGCGAAAGGAAGACGCGAATGAATCGAGAGATCGAAGAATTCCACAAGGTAGCTTACTTCTTCGCCGCGTTGGCTCACGGCGCGGAGAACAACTTGGGGAAGGGCACTAACTCGCTCTGCACGCTTGCCGGCAAGAAATTCGGCAAAGAGGCGGTCGAGCACAGCGAGACGACCGACGATCCGCTGCGGGGTCTGGAGATTCTACTCGAATCGCTCGAAAAGATAGGCATCGTCTGGGAAGTGGAACCGTTTCTTGGCGGCGGCACGGAAGCCGTTCGCCAGGAGGGCGCCGAGAAGAAAATGCGGCTGGTCTTTCGCACCTGCATGGTACGCAACGCGCTGTTCCGTTACGCGCACGAGCAGAAGCAGTCGCTGTGCCACATGGCGCACGGCGTGTTTGCGGGAGCCATGGAGAAGGTCATGCCGGGCACCACAATGAGTCTGGAGATTCTTCGCGCGTGCCCGAACGCGTGTCTGAAAGAACTGGTATGGCGGGAGAAGGAATGAAAGCCAAGATCTCGACGGAATGGTTATCCGGATGTTCGGGTTGCCACGTTGCCATAGTGGATTTGCACGAGAAGCTGCTGAACCTGGCGGACGAAGTGGAATTCGTTCGCGTGCCGGTGCTGATGGACGAGAAGGGCTATCCGGAGGCGGATATCGGCATTGTCGAAGGCGCCATCCGCAGCGTGCACGACCGGGAAGCGGTCGAGCACATGCGGGACAGCGTGCGCACGCTGGTGGCCTTCGGCACCTGCGCGGTTTATGGCGGCCCGTCGGGGATTGGCTGGCTGCACGACAGCGAGAGCGTGTTCGCGCAGGTTTACGACGGCGGCCCGACCAACGCCGGGCACGAGCGGCCGGACGCCGGGGCGCCGCGCCTGGAAGAGAGCGTGGTGCCGATCGACGAAGTGGTGGAGGTGGACTTCCTGCTCCCCGGCTGCCCGCCATCGCCCTACTTCATTGCGGCGGCGTTGCGGCTGCTACTCGATGGCAGCGGTCCCAAGCTGAGCAAGCGCACGGTCTGCTCGGGATGCACGCGGAAGATGAGCCGGCGGCCTGGCACGGCGCTGCGGAAGGGCGCGGTCACAGCCGCCGACGAGCGGCTTTGTTTGCTGAGCCAAGGCGTGGTGTGCATGGGATCGGTGACACTCGACCGATGCTTCTCGCCCTGTCCGCAGAAGGGCGTGGCTTGCACGGGCTGCAACGGGCCGTCGCTCAACATCATCCGGGAACCGCAAGTGGATTACCGGGGCGTGCTGGCCGGCACGATGTCCTTTCTGACCGGGATCAGCGAGGCCGACGTGAAGGCCTACATCGAAGCCGAGGCCAAGACATTCTACGCGTATTCGCTGGCCTCGCCGGCGATCTATAAGAAACCGACCGTGGAGCTGCGCGAGTGGGCCGGAGACGGCCACCGTCACGATTAGCCCGAGGAGCCTACATGTCACGCACCATCACAGTCAACCCGGTTACCAGAATCGAAGGCCACGCCAAGATCACTCTCGATCTGGACGATGGCGGCAAGGTCGTTTCCAGCCACTTGCAGGTTCTCGAGATGCGCGGTTTCGAGAAGCTCCTCACCGGCATGGAACTGCGCAAGATGCCGCTGATCACGGCGCGCATCTGCGGCGTCTGCCCGGCGGCGCAGCTTCTGGCGGCGATCAACGCAATCGAAGCCGGTGCCGGGATCGAGGTACCCGCCGAGGCCAAGCTTCTGCGCGAATTGCTCTACATGGGGCACATTCTGCATTCGCACGCGCTCAGCGTATTCGTCCTTTCGGGGCCCGACCTGCTGTTGGGAGTCGAGGCGCCGGCGGCGGAACGCAACGTGTTCAACCTGCTGAAAGTGAACCCGGGGCTGGCGAAGAAGGTGCTCCGGCTGCGCAGCATCGGCCAGAAGGTGGTCGAAATCGTGGGCGGCAGAGGAGTTCATCCGGTGACGGCGGTCCCGGGTGGAATGGCGTCGCGCCCCAGCGCGGAACAACTGGCCACGATGGTGAAATGGGGCCAGGAAGCCGTCGAGATCGTGGAAGAGATGGCCGGCGTTCTGCGCGAGCGGCTGGATAAGCTGCGCGACTTCCGGGACGCGGTACAACTGCCGTTCCAATCGCTGGCGCTGTCGCACGGCGGTTCGGCGTCCTTTCTGGAAGGCGACCTGGTATTGCAGGATCAGGTTGGCGCGATCACGCGGACTTTCCCGGTGTCCGATTACGCGGCGCAGCTTGTCGAGCACGTGATGCCGGGCTCGTACATGAAGGCGGTCCGATTGCGCGGCGACGAAAGCCAGACGTTCTTCGTCGGCCCGCTGGCGCGGCTCAACGTCAATTATCGTACCGGCGCGCCGCAGTCGCAGGAGATGCTGGACGCGTTCCGCGCGGGAAGGCAGCGGCCGGACGCCGCGCTCGACTTCGTCGAGGCGCGCGTGATCGAAATGATGCTCAGCGCCGAGCGGATTTCCTCGATCGCGGGCGAGGAGCTTACGGGCGGGCCGATTCTGGTCCCCTGCGAGATCAAAGGCGGCCGGTACGTCGGCGCGGTGGAGGCTCCGCGCGGCGTGCTGATTCACGATTACACGGCCGACGCGCACGGCATTGTCACCGCGGTGAACCTGATCGTGGCCACGCAGAATAACTACATTGCGATCGACCACGCACTGAAAGCGGCCGGCGAGTACTACCTGCCGCAGAAGAACGACAGCCTGCTGATGAACGGCCTGGAATTTGCGCTGCGCTGCTTCGACCCGTGTCTCTCCTGCGCCACTCACGCGGTGGGGCGAATGCCGATGGAGGTGGTCCTCTCGAGCGGCGGCCGGACGATTCGCACGATCGGCAGGAGGGCGGAGCGATGATTACGATTCAAGTGGACGAAAAGGCCTGCGTGAGTTGCACGCTGTGCGTGGATGCGTGTGAGACGCGCGTGTTCGCTTTCAACGACGCGACAGGGCTGCCGGAAGTGGTGAACGCGAAGGAGTGCTTCGGATGCCTGGCTTGCTCGGCCGCCTGCCCGGCCAATGCGATTGACCACACGGGCGTTCCGCATTCGATGAATTTCTATTACGATTTGCACTCGCTCGATATGCTGTCGAAGATGACGGGAGACGCGGCCGACGCGGTGCCGGCGATAGCCAGCGCGGATGTGAAGCGGGGACTGGACGATCTGGGCGCACGTCTGCTGTCGTTAGGCGCGGTATTGAGCGCCACCTTGCGTTCCGGCTTGCCGGCGGTGGGAACTTTCGCGGGGCGCACGCTGGCCAACCAGTTGCCACGGTATCGCGTGCCCAAGAATTTCGAAGAGGCGCTCGCCCTGGCTATCGAGGAATTCGCGCCGGCATGGCAACTGGAGCCGAAGGTTTCCGGCGACACGTTGACGATCACGGTGAAGGATTGCTTTCTGCGCAGGCTGGCGCAGAAGCACAACAGCGAAACCGGCGGCGATCTCTGCACGCTGTTCTACCACTACCTGGCCGGATACCTGAGCCGCATGGGCAAGGTGAGGCTTCGCCACACCGCGACCGAGCGCGGGTGCGACGCCTGCACCTACACGGCGCAGATCCATCCGTCGTGAGCGCTCGGGCGATGAAGAAAGTGGCCGTGGTCGGCATTGGAAATACGCTGGCCGGCGACGATGGCGTAGGCATCGAAATCGTGGGCTGGCTGCGCGAGAAGTGGTCGGCCCACCCGGCCGTTGCCCTGGAACTTCTCGAAGGCGACCTCTTCATGGTGGCCGAGTGGCTGCCCATGGCGGCGCGCTTCCTCTTTGTGGACGCGGTGGCTGGCGAGACGCGGGGTCAAAACGTGATTCTGCGCGATTGCCCGCGCGGCTTTGCGTCGTCGTTTCACCAGTCCGATATCGGCGCAGTGATGAAAACGCTGCAGGCGCTCGATCTGGTACAGCCGTTTCCGGAGTGGGAAATCTGGGGCACTACGATTCTGCCGCCGGGTGAGCTGCGCTTCGGGTTGAGCCCGGAAGTGCGTTCCGCCGCGCTCGAACTGGCCGCGGATTTGGATCGGCACCTGACCGCGATCGTGTCAGGCGACTGACAGGCGTGCTTCCGCTCAGTCGTAGAGCCCGTCGACCGAATGACCGCGCAAGTCCTCGGCCGCCTGCACCTGCATGTCCTCGGTCAGCGTGTCGAGCGACTCGATGATCTTCTGAAACGTAAACGCGGCGTGGTTCTGCGGCCCGTAAACGTCCACCACCAGGGCGGCCAGTTCGCGCAGTCTGGTGCGGGCATGCTTCAGCTCGCGGCCGAGCTCGATGTGTTCCTCGCGAGTGAGTGGCTGCGGTCGTTCGGGTCGCATCAAAGGGTACCGAGGGCCGGCGGAATTGGCATTGCGCGCACGATATCTCGCCGGCTCACAGTTTAGCATATCGTCCGTTTCGGCTCGTTTCTCTCGCGGGCCTGCTACAATCGCTTTGATGGCCAACGAAATTTACGCCCTTTTCGATACCACCGAAGGCAAGTTCAAGATCCGTCTGTTTGCCGCCCAGGCTCCTAAGACCGTGGAGAACTTCGTCTCCCTGGTCGAGGGAACCAAGACGGGCAAGCCGTTTTACGACGGCACCATTTTTCATCGCGTGATCCCGGACTTCATGATCCAGGGCGGCGATCCGGAGGGCACCGGCCGCGGCGGCCCCGGCTACAAATTCGCCGACGAATTTCATGCCGAGCTGAAGCACACCAAGCCGGGCGTGCTCTCGATGGCCAATTCCGGGCCGAACACGAACGGCAGCCAGTTCTTCGTCACCGTGGCCGCCACGCCGTGGCTGGACAATAAGCACACGGTGTTCGGGGAAGTGAGCGAAGGCTACCCGGTGGTGGAGAAGATTTCGAAGACGCCGCGCGGCTCACAGGACCGTCCTTCGAAAGACGTGAAGATCAACTCCATCAAGATCGAAAGGGCGTAGCGGCGCGGTCGGCCGGTTCCATGCGACTGGCGATCTTCGGCGGCACCTTCGATCCCGTTCACAACGCACATTTGGGCGTAGCGCGCGCGGCGCTCGCGCACTTTCGATTGGACCGCGTGCTCTTCGTTCCGGCCGCGCATCCGCCGCACAAGGACGGCGCGACCACGGCCGGCTTCGACGATCGCGCTCGCATGGTCGAGCTCGCGTGCGCGGATGAACCGCGCTTCGCGGTTTCGCGTATTGAGGAAGGCACGCGGTGCAGTTATTCGATTGACACAATCGAGAAGGTGCGGGCATCGCTCGCAGTTGGAGACGAACTGTTCTTTCTGATCGGGGCCGACGCTTTCGCCGATATTCAAACCTGGTATCGCTGGCGCGATGTGGCCCGGCAGGTGGTGTTTCTGGTGGTCGGCCGGCCGGGCGCTACCTATTTGATACCTCCCGAGGCGCACGCCGAACGCCTGGATTCGCCGCATCTGGATATCTCGTCATCTTCTGTTCGCCAGCAGTTGGGGCGGGGCGAACTCACGGCCGACGTGCCAGCGAGTGTGATCGAGTACATCGTGGAGCGGGGGCTGTATGGGGTGCGGCAGCGGGGGTAGAAGTGACTGCGGGGCGCGCATTCCCGCGTGCAACGCCGGCGCAGGGTGGTACGCGGAAAGAAAGGTCGAGATGACTCTCGACCCTGCAGGCTTGACAGCCTGCGCCACGGCGGACTTACCCCACGATTTCGAGAAAGGCCTTTGCTGCGTGACTTAGGGCGCGGCGGGTGGGATAGACTAAGCGGATCTTGCGTTCGATATTCATTTCTTTCACGCGGACTTCGCGCAAGAGCTTCTGCTCGATTTCCTGCTCGACGCACATGCGCGGGAGGAACGCGATGCCCTGATTGTCCTGCACCATCTTGCGGATGCTCTCGATGGTTGGCATGTCCACATCCATGTGGAGCGGTATCTTGCGCGACTGAAACTCATGGATGACCACGTCGCGGTAGGGCGAGAGGACGTTGTGGGCGATGAAATTCTCTTCCGCGAGATCGAAGATGGAGATGCTCTTGTGCCGCGCCAGGCGGTGGTGGGGCGAAACGACGAGCGCGATGGCGTCCGTGTAGATTACCTTGGAGCGTATGCGTTCGTCTGCGGGATCGTAGCTGATCACGCCTAATTCCAGGTTGCCGTCGAGTAACTCGTTGGGGATCTTGCTCGCCAGGCTGCGCTTCACGGTGACTTTGATCTTCGGATGCAGCGCGCGGTAGCGCTCGATGTGCCGCAGCAGATATAGGGTGGTCGACTCGTTGGCGCCGACCGTCAACCTTCCGGCGGAGTTGTCGCGCAGTTCGGCCAGCGAATTCTCGAGTTCGCGCTCCAGGCTTTCGAAGCGGCGGGCGAAATCGAGCGCGCTGCGGCCGGCGTCGGTCAACAGCAGCTCCTTGCCGGAGCGGTCGATCAGCTTTTCGCCCAGTTCNNTTCCATGGCAGGTTCCAGTATAACATCGGCTAATGGACACCTGTAAGATTATAAATTTGCGAAATCTGCCGCCGGCTGCGCATAATGCAGAGTATCGGTGAACATATGAGCGATCGCGTATCTATTTTCGATACAACGCTGCGCGACGGCGAACAGTCTCCGGGCTGCAGCATGACGGTACCCGAGAAGGTACGCATGGCGCGGAAGCTGGTGGAACTGGGCGCGGATATTCTGGAGGCCGGCTTTCCAATCGCCTCCGAAGGCGATTTCGAAGCCGTGCAGGCGGTGAGCCGCGAGTTTCCCGAGGCGCGCGTGGCCGGTCTGGCGCGCTGCTGCGCGCTCGATGTGGAACGTGCCGCCAAGGCGCTCGCCGCCGCGCGCCAGCCGCGCATACACACCTTCATCGCCACCAGCGATATTCACCTGAAATACAAACTGCGCAAAACCCGCGCGCAAGTGCTCGAAGAAGCCGTGGCCGCGGTGGAACTGGCGAAGCGTTTTGTGGACGACGTCGAGTTTTCGGCCGAGGATGGCGCGCGCACCGAGGTCGATTTTCTGATCGAGATTTCGCGCGCGGTGGTGGCCGCCGGCGCGGGCACGGTCAACATCCCCGATACCGTCGGCTATTCGACGCCGAAGGAATATGGCGAACTGATCGGCAAGGTGGCGCGCGCGCTCGGGACCAGCGCCATCGTCAGTGTGCATTGTCACGACGACCTTGGCTTGGCCGTCGCGAATTCGCTAACCGCCATCGAAGCCGGCGCGCGGCAGGTGGAATGCACCATCAACGGCATCGGCGAACGAGCGGGCAATTGTTCGCTCGAAGAAGTCGTCATGATTCTCCAGACGCGCTCCGACAGCTACCCGTATTACACCGGCATCCACACCGAGCACCTGTACTCGGCGAGCCAGTTGCTCAGCTCGATCATCACCTTTGGTCCGCAGCCGAACAAGGCCATCGTGGGCGCAAACGCGTTCGCGCACGAAGCAGGCATTCACCAGGACGGTTACCTGAAAGAAAAGACCACGTACGAAATCATCGACCCGCGCACAGTGGGCATCCCGGAAGGTAAGCTGGTATTAGGCAAACACAGCGGGCGGCACGCGTTGCAACAGCGCGCCCGCGATTTGGGTTACCAGCTTGACCGCGAGCAGCTCGATGCGCTGTACCATCGCTTCACGGCGGTGGCGGACCAGCGCAAGAAGGGCCTTATGGATAAGGAAATCGATTCGCTCATACGGGAGTGCCAGCTCGCCAAAACGGCGGCGGCGGACTAATACGACATGGATCTGAACGTTCTGGTTTTGCCCGGGGACGGCATCGGCGAGGAAGTCACGCGCGAAGCCGTACGGGTACTCGGCCGTGTGGCCGGGAGATGGCGTCACAACCTGAAACTGACGGAAGGCTTGCTGGGCGGCGAGGCGATTCACGTCACCGGCTCGCCCTTTCCTGAGGAGACGGCGCGCCTGGCGGCGGAGGCCGATGCCACACTGATGGGCGCGGTTGGGCTGCCCGAATTCGACAATGCTCCGCCCGAGAAACGGCCGGAGAAAGGACTGCTGGGAATTCGCAAGGCGCTGGGCGTGTATGCCAATCTGCGGCCGGTGCGCGCGTATCCGTCGCTGCTCGATTCGTCGCCGCTCAAGAATCACCTGGTCGAAGGCACGGACATGATCATCGTGCGCGAACTGACGGGCGGGCTCTACTACGGGACGCCGCGCGGCATTTTCGAAGACGGCGGGGAAACGCGCGCGGTCAACACCATGGCCTACACGCGAACGGAAATCGAACGCGTCGCCCGCATGGCCTTCCACCTGGCGCAGGGGCGGCGCAAGAAAGTCACGTCGGTCGACAAGTCGAACGTGCTCGAAAACTCGCAGCTCTGGCGGCGCGTGGTGGTGGAAGTGGCGAAGGACTATCCCGACGTCGCGCTCGATCATCTGCTGGTCGATAACTGCGCCATGCAACTGGTGCTGAACCCGCGGCGCTTCGACATCGTGCTGACCGAGAATCTGTTCGGCGACATCCTCAGCGACGAAGGCGCGGTGCTGGCCGGTTCGATCGGCATGTTGCCCTCGGCCTCGATCGGCGCGCGCAAACCGAACGGCATCTGGGTGGGGTTGTACGAGCCGGTACACGGTTCGGCGCCCGATATCGCGGGGCAGAACAAAGCCAACCCGCTGGGCGCCATCGGTTCGGTGGCGGCGATGCTCGAATACAGTTTCGGCTTAAGGGAAGAAGCCGCCGCCGTGAATTCGGCGATCGAGGCGGTCCTCGAGAGCGGCAAGGTTACCGCGGATTTGCGACCTTCCGGCGCGCCCTCGACCACCGAACAGGTGGGTCAGGCTATTTGCGCCGCGATCGGCTGAGGGCGCGAGCTTACCAGCTCCGCCCTCAGCCACATTTGGGACTCGCGTTTTAGGGGCGCGACAAACCGCTCCCTCACGGGCGGGGTGGTCGGCGTTTTGGGCAGACCATTTTCGGCCTCGCCTAAGTCATAATAGGAGAAGAAGATCCGTACAGTATGGCATGCCTTTACGCTACGGACACGCGTTTCTATGCCTCAAACTATCATCGAAAAACTATGGAATTCGCACCTGGTCGAGGAGCAGGCCGGCGCGCCGGCGCTTCTGTACATCGATCTTCACCTGGTGCATGAAGTCACGTCGCCGCAGGCGTTTCAAGGTTTGCGCGAGCGCGGTCTGAAGGTGCGGCGTCCCGATTTGACCATCGCCACCGCCGATCACAGCATACCGACGACCGACCGCTCGCTGCCGATCGTGGATCAGATCGCGGCCAAGCAGCTTGCCCAACTCGAAGCCAACTGCGCCGAGTTCGGCATTCGCTGCCTGGGCGTCCACAGCGACCGGCAGGGCGTGGTCCACGTAATCGGGCCCGAGTTGGGACTGACGCAGCCGGGCATGACGGTGGTCTGCGGCGACAGCCACACGGCCACCCACGGCGCATTCGGCGCGCTGGCCTTCGGCATTGGCACCAGCGAAGTCGAAAACGTACTGGCCTCGCAATGTTTGTTACAGCGCAAGTCGAAAACGTTTGAGGTGAAGGTCGAAGGGACGCTCGGCCGCGGCGTCACCGCCAAGGACATTATCCTGGCGTTGATCGCGAAGATCGGCGTGGGCGGCGGCACCGGATGCGTATTCGAATTCACCGGCAACGCCATTCGCGCGCTGAGCATGGAACAGCGGATGACGGTGTGCAATATGTCGATTGAAGGCGGCGCGCGCGCCGGCCTGATCGCACCGGATGAAACGACGTTCGAATATCTCGCCGGCCGGCCGCATGCGCCGAAGGGCGCCAAGTGGGACGCGGCGATCGAGCGCTGGAAGCGACTGCCGACCGATGCGGGCGCGGTCTATGACCGCGAGGTCTCGATCGACGCCGATACGCTCGAACCGATGATCACGTACGGCACCAACCCGGGCATGGGCGTGGCGATCAACGCGCCGCTGCCCGATCCGGCGAGCGTTGCCGATCCGATGGAGCGCGATTCGATCGAGAAGGCGCTCGCCTACATGGGTCTGGAAGGCGGCAAGCCGCTGGTGGGCCATCCGGTCGACGTGGTCTTCATCGGAAGCTGCACGAATTCGCGCATCTCCGATCTGCGGGCGGCCGCGGCGGTGCTGATCGGCCGCAAAGTGAATCCGAAGTTGCGCGTGCTGGTGGTGCCGGGCTCGCAGGAGGTGAAGCGCCAAGCCATCGCCGAAGGGCTGCCGGAGTTGTTCCGCGCGGCCGGTTGCGAGTGGCGCGAGCCGGGCTGCTCGATGTGCATCGCCATGAACGGCGACCAACTGGCGCCGGGCGAATACTGCGTGTCGACCAGCAATCGCAATTTCGAAGGCCGCCAGGGCAAGGGCGGAAGGACGTTTCTGGCCAGCCCGCTGACCGCCGCGGCCAGCGCCATCACCGGCGTGGTCACCGACGTGAGGACACTCTAGATGAAGCCGTTCACCAATTTTCGCAGCCGCCTGGTGCCGCTCGCGATCAACAACATCGATACCGACCAGATCATTCCGGCGCGCTTCCTGAAGACGACCTCGAAGGAAGGCCTGGACCGCCAGTTGTTCTGCGACTGGCGGTACGATGCGCAGGGTAACGCCAAGCCGGACTTCATTCTCAACCAGTCCCGGGTGGCGGGAGCGCAGGTGCTGCTGGCCGGCGACAATTTCGGCTGCGGCAGTTCGCGCGAACACGCCCCGTGGGCGCTCACCCAGTTCGGTTTCCGCGCCATCGTGAGCACTTCGTTCGCCGATATCTTCACCGGCAACGCGCTGAAGAACTCGCTGCTGCCGATCCGCGTTCCGATAGACGTGCATGCCGAGTTGTTCGCCGCCGTCGCCCCGGACCCCGACGCGACGATTGCAGTCGACCTGGCGGCGCAGACGCTTACTACGCCGGCCGGGCGCGTGGTTCCGTTCTCCATCGACGCATTCTCGAAACGCTGCCTGCTCGAAGGCGTCGATGAGCTGGGCTACATCCTGAAGCAGGAGGGCGCAATCGGCGCCTACGAAGCATCGCACCCATCGCCGATCAATACCGCGGCGTAATGTTTTTCGCCGAACGAGGGCCAGGCGGACGAGTTTCTTGCATCCTTTTCGCCGCGGCCCCATCCGGAAACAGGAAGGTAGGACGACAAGATGAAACGAACAGCAAGCGCGCAGTGGCACGGCGATTTGAAGTCCGGGAAGGGCACCCTGTCCACGGCTAGCGGTGTGCTGGAGAATTCGCAGTACTCCTTCAGCACGCGTTTTGAAAGCGGCAAGGGGACCAATCCCGAAGAGCTTCTGGCGGCGGCTCACGCCGGCTGCTTTACGATGGCGCTCTCCGGCCAACTGGAACGGGCGAACATGATGGCGTTGAGCCTGGAAACCACCTGCACCATCACGCTCGAGAAAGTTGCGGAGGGATTCGCGATCACCGAAAGCCACCTGGAGCTGAAGGCCAAAGTGCCCGGCGCCAATCGGGCGGCATTCGACCAGGCCGTCGCCAAAGCCAAGTCCGGCTGCCCGGTGTCGAAGCTCTACAACACCAAGATTACGATCGAGGCGACGCTCGAATCGTAAGGTGGCGCAGGCGCTTCCGCCTGCCAACCCAAAGCAGAGGCGGACATCATGGGGCTCGACATTCAACAGCGGGAACACGAAGGCATCGTTATCCTCGAACTCAAGGGCCGCATCACGCTGGGCGCCGAATCGAGCGCGCTGCGGGACAAGGTCCGGGAGTTGAACGACGCCGGCAGCCATAACCTGGTACTCGAGTTGGCGCAAGTCGATTTCATCGATAGCACCGGCCTCGGAGCGTTGGTGATGTGCGCCACCACCTTGCGCAAGACTCAGGGCAACGTGAAGCTGCTCAGCCTCAACCGGCGCACGTGCGAACTGCTGGTGATGACCAAGCTCGCCACCGTGTTCGAGATTTTCGCCGAGGAGCAGGACGCGGTGAACAGTTTCTTCCCCGACCGTAAGATCAAGGCGTTCGACGTGCTCAGCTTCGTCGAAGGCATGAAGAAGGAGGAGTAGCCGCCGATGGCGTTGGTTGTCGTCGGAGGCGTGGCTGCCGGTTTGAGCGCCGCCGCGCGTGCGCGGAGGCTGGACGCGCGGCTGCCCATCGTCGTTCTCGAAAAAGGCCCGGTGGTTTCCTACGGGGCCTGTGGGCTGCCGTACCTGATCGAAGGCCGCGTGCGCGAGGCCGCCGACTTGATCGTCCACACTCCCGAATACTTTCGCCAGGAACGCAACATCGAAGTGCGCACCGGAGCGCGGGTAGCGGCCGTGTCTCATCCGCGCCGCGAGGTGGAGCTCGAATCGGGCGAGCGCATCCGGTACGACCGCCTCATTCTTGCGACCGGCGCCCGTTGCGATACTTCCGCCATCGCCGGCGCCGATCAGCCACACGTCTTCGCGTTGCATACGCTCGAGGATGCCGAGCGGCTGCGCGCCTTCCTGCGCGACCGGCGGCCGCGGCGCGCGGTGGTGATTGGGGCGGGCTATATCGGCGTCGAGGTGGCCGATGCGCTCAGCCGCAACGGTCTGCGCGTAACGATTCTCGAACGCGGCGCCGACGTTCTGCTGCGCGACGATGGTCCGTTTTCCGACGCTGTCCGCCGCACGCTCGAAACGCACGGCGTCGAGTTGCGTTGCGGTGTCGACGTGGAGTCGATCGAACCGGATCGCGTGGCCGGCGCGCCCTGCGACCTGGTGGTCGTCGCGGCCGGTTTCAAACCGAATGTCGATCTCGCGACGAGCGCCGGCGTGGCGATCGGCCGCACCGGTGCGATTGCCGCCGACGATCACATGGAGACCAACGTACACGGCATCTTCACCGCCGGCGATTGCGCCGAGACCATGCACCTGGTGAGCGGCCGTCCCGCCTGGATCCCGCTCGGCACCACCGCCAACAAGACCGGCCGCGTGGCGGGCGCCAACGCCGCCGGCGGGCGCGAGCGATTCGCCGGAGTGGTTGGGACCTCGATTGTCGGCATCTTCGGAACCGCGTTCGCGACCACCGGCCTTTCGGTGGCCCAGGCGCGCGCCGAAGGAATCTCGCCCGTGAGCGCGCGGATCGACTCCCTCTCACGGCCGCGCTATTACGACGGCGTCAATACGACGGTCGAACTGGTGGCGGACGGCGCGACGGGCCGTCTGATTGGCGGTTCGGTGATTGGCGAAGATGGCGCCGCCGGCCGCATCAACGTGATCGCCGCGGCCTTGCACGCCCGCATGAAGGTGGAAGATTTCGCGGCGGTGGACCTGGCCTATTCGCCGCCCTTTTCCACCGTTTGGGACCCCGTGCTCATCGCCGCGCAGCAGTTGAGCAAGCAGTTGTAGGGATGGCGCGATTGCGTCGTGTCAGGACCGCGCTTGAGATTGCCGGGCACGTTGCGCGAGATAATGCCGATCCAGCGCCTGCCGGACCAGTGTCTTGATGACGGCCTGGCGGCTCACATTCAGGTCGCGAGCGGTGTTGTCCAGCTCCTCCAGCATCGTTGCGGTCAGGTCCACGTTCACGCGCTGAATCGGCTGAACCATCCGGCCTTGACCTTTGAAGAAGCGGGAAACGTCCTCTCCTCTATCGGCCATGCGCGCAATCGCATCGGCAGAAACCGGCTTGCCGGGTTTACGAGTTTTCTTCATATAGACGATGGTACAAAAAATGGTATGACTGTTATACCACAGTGGCCGGGCCGACCTCGAAACTGGCGGCGGTTGAGATGGCGCGCTACCCTACGACAAGATGAACGCGCATCGACGGGAAGAGTGGAAGAAGGTCCTCGATTCCGAGCTGGAGCGCTGGACCGCCAAGTCCATCGAAGAACTGCTTCTGGAGTTGCGCGAGGTGGAAGCGTACCAGGTTGACTTCGATTCCAAGCGGTACAACGTAGAAGTGCAGCTCTTGGAAAACACCAACGAGTACATTCACGTCCTGGTGGACGTGGACGACGGCAGTCTGCCCGCATCTTTTTCTCCATTGGGCCAGACCTTCATTCGCAACAAAACTCCGGAGGTTGAAAAGGGCGCCGCGCAGTGAAGACCGGGCTGTGGCGCACGCATTCTTGCGTGCAGGGTCGGCATTCGTGCCGATCTTTCCTCGACCGGAGCACCAGGAAACGTCGAGAAGAATTTCGACGCTGCACGCAAGAATGCGTGCGCCACGGTACGTTTCGTATCATGGTCCTTTGCCGACACTTATGAACACTCTACATCGCATATCGCGGCGGCTGGCGCTATGGCTGACCGCCTTCGCCGTTTGCGCGGTGTCCGCGCCCACTGCCAACGCCCAGAAACTCACCATCGCCGCGGCGGCGGACTTGCGGTTTGCGCTCGACGAACTGGCCACCCAGTTTCGCGCCGCGCATCCCTCGGTGGAGCTGGCGATCACGTACGGTTCCTCGGGTAACTTTTTCGCCCAGATTCAAAACGGTGCGCCGTTCGATGTGTTTCTCTCGGCCGATGCCGACTACCCGCGCCGCCTCATCGCCGCCGGGCTGGCGAGCAAGGACTCGCTGTTCCTCTACGGCGTCGGCCGCATCGTGGTCTGGGTGCCGGCGAACTCGCCGCTCGATCCGGCGGCGCTTGGCATCCGCGTGCTGGATGCGGCTTCGGTGCGCCACGTCGCCATCGCCAATCCCCAGCACGCTCCGTACGGCCGCGCGGCGGAAGCGGCGCTGCGTTCGCTCGGCGTGTACGACCGCGTGTCGCCGAAGCTGGTGCTGGGCGAGAACGTTGCGCAGGCATTCGAGTTCGTCGAAAGCGGCGCGGCGGAGGCCGGAATCGTGGCCCTCTCGCTGGCGCTGGCCCCTGCCGCGCGCGGTCACGGCCGCTATTGGGAGGTGCCCGTCGATGCCTATCCGAAAATTGAGCAGGGCGGCGTGATCCTCTCTCGCGCGCCGGCCGGCCCCGCCGCGGAATTCCGCGCCTTCCTGCTTTCCGCCGAAGGGCGGCGCATGCTGAAACAATATGGCTTCGCGGCCCCGCAGCGATACGGAGATTCCCGATGATCACGACGAAGCTTCCCGGCATTCAGGCCTGCGTGTTCGACGCCTACGGCACGCTGTTCGACGTCAACAGTGCTGCGCGCACTGCCCAGGACGCGCTCGGAGAGAACTGGCAGCCGCTTGCCGAACTGTGGCGCACCAAGCAATTGCAGTACACCTGGCTGCGCGGGCTCGCGGGGCACCACGCGGATTTTTGGCAGGTGACGGGCGATGCCCTGGATTTCGCCTTGTCGACGTTGCAACTGGAAGACGCGGCACTACGCGCCCGGCTCATGAACCTGTATATGGTGTTGAGCGCCTACCCGGAGGTCCCCGACACGTTGCGGCGATTGAAGGCGGCAGGCATGAAGCTCGCCCTCCTCTCCAACGGAACGCCGGCGATGCTCGCCGCTGCGGCAACTAACGCGGGTATCGCCGATCTGCTCGATGCCACGCTTTCGGTCGAGGAAGTGAAGGTCTACAAGCCGCATCCTTCGGTCTACGAGCTGGCGTGCGAGCGCCTCCAGTTGGATGCGTCTCGCATTTGCTTTCTGTCGTCCAATGGCTGGGATGCATACTCCGCCAAGGCGTTCGGCTTCCGCGTGCTGTGGTGCAATCGCTTCGGCCAGGCGCCCGAGCGAATTCCGGAAACGCCGGACGCGCAGATCGCCACGCTGGTGGAACTGCCGGGAATTGTGATTGCATAACTGCGGCAAAGGAGACAAGGGACAACAGTGGATTGGCAAGCCATCGGTTTGAGCCTGCGCCTGGCGCTGGCGACCACGCTGGTGCTCCAGGTGGTGGGAATGCCGCTGGCTTGGTGGATTGCGTTTTCGCGCCGGCGCTGGAAGTTCCTCGTGGAGGCCGTGGTGGCGCTGCCATTGGTGCTGCCGCCGACCGTGCTCGGGTTCTACGTCCTGATCGCGATCGGCCCGCATAGCCCTGTGGGTGCTGTTTACGCACGGATCACCGGCGGCCTGCTGCCATTTTCGTTCGCCGGTCTGCTGGTGGCGTCGGTGCTGTATAGTATGCCGTTCACCGTGCAGCCGATGGTGGCGGCATTCGGCGGCGTGGACCGGAAGCTGATCGAAGCCTCCTGGTGCCTGGGCGTTTCGCGTGGCGCCACGTTTCGCCGGGTGGTCGTGCCGCTGGCGGGGCAGGGCATCGCCACCGCCGCCATCCTTAGCTTCGCGCACACGGTGGGCGAGTTCGGCGTCGTGCTCATGGTGGGCGGCAACATCGCCGGCGTCACCCGCACCGTCTCGATTTCGATTTACGATCAGACGCAGTCGCTCGATTACGCCGGTGCCTGGCATACGTCGCTGCTGTTGGTAGGGTTCTCTTTCGTGGTGCTGGCGCTGACCTACTCCTGGCAGCGCCGCGCGTGGATGCTATGGCAGACACACTAACCGCCGAGTGCCGCATGGCACTGCCGGGAGCTTTCCAGTTGGATGCCGCGCTGGCGTTGCCGCTCGATCGTGCGCCAGTGACGGTGCTGTTCGGTCCTTCGGGCGCTGGCAAAACCACGCTGCTGCGCCTGCTGGCCGGTCTCGAACGCCCGGATGCGGGGTTGATCCTTTTTCGCGACCGCGTCTGGTGCGACACCGCGCGTGGAGTCTGGCTCGACCCGCAGCAGCGCCGCGCCGGTTTCGTGTTTCAACACTACGCGCTGTTCCCGCACTTGACCGTCGAGCGCAACGTGGCTTTCGCCTCGAGCGGGCAAGCCGCTGCCCGCATGATGGAGCGCTTCGATCTCACCGCTTTCGGCCAGCGGTTGCCGCGCGCCATTTCGGGCGGCGAGCAACAACGCGTGGCGCTGGCCCGCGCGTTGGCCGCCGAACCGGATCTGCTGTTGCTCGACGAACCGCTGAGCGCGCTCGATGCGGCGGCGCGCGTCCGCACGCGCCGCGAACTGCGCGGGTTGCTCGTCCGCGCCGGCGTGCCCAGCATCGTGGTCACTCACGATCGCATCGAGGCCGTGGCGCTGGCCGATTGGATGGCGGTGATGGTGGAAGGCCGCATCCTGCAAACGGGCCCCGTGCGCGAGGTCTTCGCCCGTCCGGCGACGGCGCGGGTGGCCGAAGCCGTGGGAGTCGAAAATGTTCTGCCGGCGGAGATCGTATCGCGTGCGGCCGGCCTGCTGCATTTGCGCGTAGGGGGCACGGCGCTCGAGTGTCTGGATGGAGGCGAGAGTGGCTCGGTACTGGCTTCCATCCGCGCCGAGGACGTGGCACTCAGCCGCGATGCCGCGCACGCCTCCACCCAGCGCAACCGGCTGCAGGGCATGGTGCGCGCGATTTCGATCGAAGGCCCGTTGGCGCGCGTGGAAATGGATTGCGGCTTTCCGCTGGTCGCGCTGGTCACCGCGCAATCCGCCACGGATCTGAATCTGCTCCCCGGCGAATCGCTGGCGGCTATCGTCAAGACGACGTCGGTACACCTGATCGCGGCCGGATAGGGCAACCTATTTCGCGTACCAATCGCGCACGCGTACCTCGATCCCGGTGCCGGCGAGCGCTTTGGTGAACAAGGCGAGGTCGCTGCCGCGGTAGTGATAGGGGTAGACAATCGCAGGATGGAAGGCGCGCACGGCATCGGCCGCTTCGTCAGGCGGCATGGTGTAAGGAAGGTTCATGCAGATGAAGGCAACGTCGATGTTCTTGAGAGCGCGCATCTCGGGAACGCCCTCCGTGTCGGCGCTGAAGTAGAAACGCTTGCCGCCGTAAGTGACCACGTAGCCGTTGTCGCGGCCCTTAGGATGAAACAACTCACCAGTGGACGGGCCGCGTTTCAAGTTATAAGCCGGGATGGCCTCGACCACGAATGGTCCGAGGGTTTTCGTCTCGCCGTTCCCGATCGCAGTGCAGCCGGTGACGCTCGGGGCGACGGTCTTCGGCCCGAGAATCACGGTGCCCGGCTTGCGCAACTTGTCCACGATGGCCGGCGCCATGTGGTCGAAGTGAACGTGGGAGATCAGTATGTAGTCGGCCGCAGGCAAACCATCGTAGGAGCCCATGGCGGGATCGATGTACAACACTTTTCCGCCAGCTTGAATGAGCAGGCTGGCGTGCTGGATGGGCGTGAGCCGGAGCACGCCGGCGGAGGTGGAGAATTCCTCCGGAGCGGCGGCCAACCCGACGCCGGCCGCGAGCGATAGGAACACAGCCAGATGTTTCATAGCAATTGATTGTATCCGAATTGCCGGCGCGCATTCCGCACCACCGCGCTAGCTTCCCACCGCGGCAATGAGCTATCGTATACGTTCAACTAACATGCCAACCAAGAAAATCGCCAGCGACATTATCCTCGCCGCCATTGCGGGCCTCGAGTCTCAGAAGGCCCAGATAGACGCTCAGATCGCCGAGCTTCGGCGGATCGTCTCCAGCCGTACCGCTGTGGCGGCTGTCGCGCCCGTTCCCCACAAAGGGGCACGGCGCAAGATGAGCGCTGTTGCCCGCGCCCGTATTGCCGAGGCGCAACGCAAGCGGTGGGCGGCGAGCCGGAAACCGCAAGCCGCGCCAGAGGCGGCGAAACCGAAACGGAAGCTCTCCGCCGCAGGCAGGAAGGCCATCGCCGCCGCCAAGAAGCGCTGGGCAGCCAAGCGGGCGGAAGCGGCCAAGTAACGGCGCCGAGGGATGCTCGACCAAGGACGCCCGGAAAGGAACCAGACTTATGACTTCTCCTGACTCCGCTCCACGAGCGATGGCGGTGAGCCTCGTTCTCTGCCTGAGCGCTTTGCCGGCTCTTTGCCAGGGAGCTTCTTCCACGTCGAACGAGGCACAGGCAGGCCAGGCGCCGCCGGCAATCGCGCGCGTCGCCAATGGTGTCCAACTGACGACGGGCGATCTGAATGTCAGAGTTCAGTTCTATTCCCCGTCCGCGGTTCGAGTCGTGAAATGGGCGTCCGGAGGCACGTCCGAGAAGGCCAGCCTTTCGGTGATTCAGAAGGACGTGCCGAATCTGAACGTGCGGCTGGAAGAGAGCGCCGGTACTGTCACGCTGACCTCGGGGCAGGTTAAGGTTCAACTAAGCAAGACCGACGGGACCATTCAGTATCTTGCCAACGACGACCACACAATCCTGAAAGAGCAGGGGCGGGCAGTCTTTACGCCGTGCCAGATCGAAAAGGAGAAGGCCGCATTCAGCGTTCGGCAGAACTTCGCACTTACTCCGGACGAAGGCCTGTATGGGCTGGGACAACACCAGTCCGGCTACATGAACTATCGCGGACGGACTGTGAAGCTGGTGCAGTCCAATACGGATGCAGTCACGCCAGTTCTGGTATCGACCGCGGGATACGGAATACTCTGGGACAACTATTCGAAGACGATCTTCGACGACAATCCCAGCGCCGCGTCCTTCTGGTCGGAAGTGGCGGACAACATCGATTACTACTTCATGTTCGGTCCGTCCATCGACCAGGTAATTGCCGGATACCGGCAGCTCACGGGGCAGGCGCCGATGTTCGGCAAGTGGGCCTACGGCTACTGGCAGAGTAAGGAGCATTACGCCAGCCGCGACGAACTGCTGGCTGTCGCCGCGGAATACCGCAAGCGCCAGATTCCCATCGATAACCTCGTACAGGACTGGGACTACTGGGGTGGCAAAAACATGTGGGGCGGTATGTTCTTCGACCAAACCACTTACCCGCGGCCGGCGGAGATGATCGACCTGTTACACCAGCAGAAGTTTCATCTCATGATTTCCATCTGGGGCGGGCTGGGACCCGCCTCGCCTATCTATAAAGACATGGAGCGCAGAGGGTACCTGTATTCACCGGTCGGCTGGGCCGGCTTTCGGTACTTTGACGCGTACAATCCCGCGGCCAACGATCTCTACTGGAAATACGCGAACGATGGGCTTTTCTCCAAGGGAATCGACGCGTGGTGGATGGACTCGACCGAGCCCGATATCGTGAACGCACTTACCAAGGAGTCGGAAGAGTATGAGATGAAGCGGGTCGAGAATAATCATCTCGGCTCATTCGCCAGGTACCTTAACCCTTACTCGCTCGCGATCACGGAAGGCGTCTACCAGCATCAACGGAAGGAGACGGACAGGAAGCGGGCCTTCATCCTGACGCGGTCGACCTTCGCCGGGCAGCAGCGAGCGGCGGCGGGAACCTGGTCGGGGGACATCGGGGCCAGTTGGGACGTATACCGGAAGCAGATATCCGCCGGAATCAATCACAGCATGGCCGGGATTCCTTACTGGACCTTCGACATTGGCGCGTTCTCGCTTGGCTGTCAGGGTGGAGTGTTCTCGAACGGCGGCAAGGACCCGGCATATCAGGAGTTCTACACACGGATGTTTCAGTTAGGCGCGTTCACTCCGATCTTCCGGGCGCACGGCTCGGAGACTCCGCGCGAGATCTGGGAATTTGGCGACTACACTCCTACGTTGATTAAGTTCGACAACTTGCGATACCGGCTATTGCCGTACATCTATTCGCTGGGCTGGCAAGTTACTCACAACGGGTATTCGATCATGCGCGGCCTACCGATGGATTTCGCGCAAGACAAGAAGACGTATTCGATCGACGACCAGTATATGTTCGGTCCCGCGATCATGGTCTCGCCGGTGACGGAGTATATGTACCACCGCCCGCCCGAGCAGACGATTCCGATTACACCCGAAGTTTTTCGGACCAAGGACGGGAAGCCCGGCCTGACGGCCAGATACTATTGCGACGACAACTTCAAGAACTTGTGTCACGAAGCCGTCGAACCGGGAGTCAACCTATATTGGTACACGGGCTGGCCGGGTTTCATTACCGACCCGAAGTTTTCGATACGCTGGGAAGGCAAGCTGGTTCCGGCCGTAACCGGAAAGTACCGGTTCAATCTCAAGAGCTTCGGACCGAGGCGGCTCTATCTGGACGGTAAAGAAGTGGCGCACAACTACGACTCGATGGAGTCGCACACCGTGCCGGTCGACTTAGTGGCTGGCAAGGAGTACGACTTCAAGTTTGAGACCTCGAATGAGACGCTCGGCGCTTTTCGCGCCCAGGTGTATTGGAAGACTCCCGAGATTCTCGCCCGTGAAGCGGCGCCGACCGGGCCGAGAGAGAAGACAAGAAGCGTCTATCTGCCGGCCGGAAATCGATGGATCGATTTCTGGACCGGAGATGTGCTTACAGGCGGTGCCAACGTGATCGCGGATGCGCCGATCGATAAGATCCCGCTGATGGTTCGCGCGGGATCCATCGTACCCATGGGTCCGTTCGTTCAATATGCCACGGAAAAGCCGGACGCCCCTATTGAGCTGCGTATTTATCCAGGAGCGGACGGCAGCTTCACGCTGTATGAGGACGAGAACGACAATTACGACTATGAGAAGGGCGTCTATTCCACGATTGATTTCAACTGGGACGATGCGCAGCGCCAACTTACGATCCATGCGAGGAAGGGGACTTTTCCCGGCATGCCGACGATGCGGACTTTCCATGTTGTCGTGGTGAGGAAGGGTCGTGGCACCGGTGTCGAAGTCGCAGCCACGCCGGACAAGGTGATTTCGTATAGCGGCGAGCGGCAGATCGTTCGAGTGACCGATTGATCGCCGCGTTCGGGCACTCGACTGTGGTAGTGAGAGTGAATAGGATTCTAATTCGTATGCGATTCTCAGGGAAACACACTATCGTCCCGGCTTTTTTCGGAGCCGCGCTGCTGGCTACCACCGCTGCCGCGCAGGCACCCGCGGCTTCCGCGGCACGTGCCCACGACTGGTGGCACGATGTTAGCCCGGGCCTCCGCCCCTACACAGATGGCGCCAAGACGCTGCCGCTGATCTCCGTCAAGGGTAATAAGTTCGTCGACCCGCAAGGCGCCACGGTTCTGTTCCGCGGCGTTTCCATTGCCGATCCCGACAAGCTCCAGATGCAGGGTCATTGGAACCGGGAATACTTCGTCAAAGTGCAGGAGATTGGCGCGCGTGTGGTACGGATTCCTGTTCACCCAATCGCCTGGCGTGAGCGGACGCCGGCCGAGTACCTTAAGCTACTCGATCAAGCCGTCGGGTGGTGCACGGAATTGGGAATGTATGTCGATCTCGACTGGCATTCTATCGGGAATCTCTCGACCGGACTTTTTCAAGATCCTATGTATGACACGTCACTGCCGGAGACTTATAGCTTTTGGCGTGTCGCTGCCAGTCACTTCGCCGGCAATAACACGGTGGCATTCTTCGAACTCTTCAACGAGCCGACCACTTTCAACAACCAACTTGGCCCGGCCTCCTGGGACGATTGGAAGAAGATCAACGAGAACCTGATCGCCATGATTCGTGCACACAACAACCAGGCAATACCGCTGGTAGCCGGTTTCGATTGGGCTTACGATCTGACACCGTTGCATCTCAGCCCGCTTGCCGTTGAAGGTATCGGCTATACGGTGCATCCGTACGCCCAGAAACGGTCGCAACCGTGGGAGTTCAGATGGGAAGAGGACTTCGGTTTCGCCGCCGCGCGTTATCCCGTAGTGGCTACCGAGTTCGGCGGACTCGATAGACCGGCTGAGTATGGGCCATCGATTATCAAGTATCTGGAAGGTCACGGCATCAATTGGATGGTCTGGTGTTTCGATCCCGAGTGGGGCCCGACACTGATCCGCGATTGGAACTACACGCTAACCCCGTCCGGAGAGTTCGCTAAGCAGGCGATGCATGGCGCGATTCATTAGGCCCGCACTTATCGTGATTCTGGCTGCGCCCGCGCTGTGCGCTGCCGCCGAAGGCGTCGCTGCCACGCCGCCCATGGGTTGGAATAGTTGGGACTGCTATGGCAACGCCGTGACCGAAGCCCAGGTAAAGGCTAACGCAGACTATATGGCGCAGCGCTTGAAGCGGCACGGCTGGCATTACGTCGTGGTCGATATCCAATGGTCGGAAGCGCACCCACTTTCGAGCGGCTACCGGCCCGAGGCCGCGCTCGATATGGATGAATTCGGCAGACTCATTCCAGCCACCACGCGCTTCCCATCCGCCGCCGGCGGGCGCGGCTTTCGCCCCCTGGCCGACTATGTTCACGGCCTCGGTCTTAGCTTCGGCATCCACATCATGCGCGGCATTCCACGTCAGGCGGTGAAGGCGAATCTTCCCATCCTCGGCTCGACGGCCCACGCCGCCGATATCGCCGATGTCAATTCCACCTGCCCATGGAACGGCGACATGTTCGGCGTCGACATGAGTAAGCCTGGCGCGCAGGCTTACTATGATTCGTTGCTGAAGCTATACGCCGAGTGGGGCGTGGATTTCATCAAGACCGATGACATCGCCCGTCCTACTCATCGCGATGAACTCGCCGCGCTGCATAGCGCCATTCTGAAGACGGGGCGGCCCATCGCACTTAGTCTCTCGCCTGGACCGGCGATGGTGAAAGACGCCGACTTTCTACGCCAGAACGCCAACATGTGGCGGGTATCGGACGACTTCTGGGACGACTGGCGGCTGCTGCGGCAGAACTTCATTCTATTGTCGATCTGGAGTTCTTACGGCCGCCCTGGCGCCTGGCCCGATGCCGACATGCTGCCGCTCGGCCGTATCGGGATTAGTGCCGCAACCGGCGAATCGCGCCAGTCCAAGTTCACGCGCGAAGAACAGCGCACATTGCTGAGTCTCTGGTCGATCGCGCAAGCGCCGCTCATCTTCGGTGGCGATCTGCCCTCCAACGACGAATTCGCCGAATCGCTGATTACCAACGACGAGGTGCTGGCGGTAGACCAGACCGGCGCGCATGGCGGGGCGTTTGCGGAAGAGGGCGACCACATCATCTGGACGGCCGACGCTCCCGGCGGCGCGAAGTTTTTCGCCGTCTTTAACGTGGGTGGCCGCGAGGCAGCCGACATCCGGGTCAACTGGGCCGCCATCGGCATGCCGCCCCAGTGCACGCTGCGCGACCTCTGGCAGCGCGCGGACATGGGCACGGTTTCCGGCGGCTACACCTTCCACGTGGCGCCGCACTCTTCGGGTCTCTACAAACTGCTGCCGGCTAAGTAGAGTTATTGCACGGCAAGTGTGACGGTGTTCGAGGCCGCGCCGCCGATCAGGATCGAAACGGGGACCATATTGCCCTTCGCCGACCCGGCCGGCACCTGAACGTTCACCTGGTATAGGCCTGCATAGCCGGGCGCGAGGCCGTAGAACGACACGCTGGCCGGCGCTCCGCCGATCGTCACGGTTGGAACTGTCGTAGTCCAGGAGAGCGGATCGCTCAGCGCGGGCGCCCCGGTTACGGCCTGGTTAGTAACTGGGCCGAGGCCGGTGCAGTAGATCGAGATGAACGTACTGCCGGCGGCGGCCGGATGGGTCGAATCGACGAGGCGATAGGACGAGTCGAGAATCGCGCCTTGGCCCGTGCCCTGACCGTTGGTCGAGAAGATGGCCGGTGCGAACTGCGCCAGACTCACGGTCTGGGCCGCGCCGGTCGTGCCGTTCAGAGCGCCAGCCAGAATGGTCTGGGTTTGTCCGCTCAATTCCCACGGGACCTGGAAGTTCACCTGTTCGCGGGAAATGAAGAACAGCGGTGCGGTCGTACCGGAGTTGATCTGTAGGGAAAGCCCGAAAAAGCTGGTGGGCAGCGGCGACCCGGCGGAACCCGCCACCACGGACACCAGGAAATCGCCGAATGCCGATGCAATACTGCCGGGCGCCAACGGAGCCATGAAGCTGGCTGCGTTCACCACGCCGCCAGCAAGGATCGAGGGAGCGGCGCCAACGCCCTCCTGAGTCACCAGAACGGGGACGCCTGCGACGAGGAACAGCGCGTTCCGCGCCGCCCCGGTGTTCGCCGCCACGGTGAGAGTTACGCTGCCGGGGCCGGAACCGGTCGAACTGGAGGCGGTGATCCACCAAGCCGGCACGCCGGTCAGCGCCCACGCGCAACCGGATGGCGCTTGGATGTTGACGACCAGGCTGCCACCGGCCACCGGAAGTGCCGTAAATGAACTTGGGGTAACGGCGAACGTGCACGGAGCGCCGGAGGGCGAGAGAAGGCGAATCCGATTGTTGCCGGTGTCGGCGATGTAGACGGCGCCGGTGGAATCGACGGCGAGGCTGCGCGGGTAGTAGAGTTGCGCGCCGGTGGAGGGCCCGCCGTCGCCGCCGAATGCGGCAGTGCCGTCCCCTGCGATTGTGTTGCTGATCCCGCCCGAGATCCTGCGCACGCGGCTGCCGGTCATATCCGCCACGTACAGGCCGCCGACGCTGTCCAGGGCAACGGCCGTTGGCAGGCCGAGTTGGACCGAAGTCGCAGGCTGGCCATCGCCAACGCCGGTCCCGTTTCCGGCCACCGTCGCGATGAATCCGTTCGACACTTCCCGAACCCGATAGTTAAGGAAGTCGGCGATGAATAGGTTCCCGGCGCTGTCCACCGCGATACCTTCGGGCATTCCCACTTCGGCGGCGGTGGCTGCCATGCCATCGCCGTTGTAACCCCCCACCGCAGTCCCGGCCACGGTAGTGATGACGCCGCCGGAGACCTTGCGGACGCGATTGTTCAACGTATCCGCGATGTACACATTTCCGGCGCTATCCACCGCGACAGCTCCCGGCCCGTACAACTGCGCGCTGGTAGCGGGGATGTTGTCGCCGTTGTACCCGGGCGTGCCGGTCCCCGCCACGGTAGTGACCACCCCGGCCGGCGTTACCATCTTGACCAGATTGCCGTCAGCCACGTACACGTTTCCGGCGGCGTCCATGGCCAAGCCCCGGGGACTCGTCTGCCCTGCGACATCGGCGATGGCTCCATTCGAGACCTCGCGGAGGCAGGTGTCCGCAACGAAAACATTCCCGGAGCCGTCAACCGCTACGCCCTGAGGACCGTCCAACTGGGCGCTGGTGGCGGGGCCGTTGCCGCCGGTGGTCTGGCTCCCGCCCGCGATAACGGTTACCGTCCCATTCGAGACCTCGATGACCTGCCAGTTTGCCGCTAATACCGCGGCATAGACATTGCCGGCGGCGTCCACCGTTATGTTGTCCGTGTCCGTCTGGGCGATGGTGCTAATGACACCGCGCGTAACCTCGCGGATGCGTGAGTTCCCGGTGTCTGCAATGTACAAATTTCCGGCCGCGTCCACAGCGACTTCCATGGGAGAATTCAGTTGCGCGGTGGTGGCGCGGATGCCGTCTCCGTTGTAACCCGAAATACCGTTTCCCCCCGCCACCGTGGTGATGATGCCTCCCGGCGAAACCATGCGAACCGCGTTGTGTAAGGAATCCGCGATGTACACGTTCCCGGCGGCGTCGACCGCGACGCCGTGAGGCAAGAACAACTCAGCCTGGATGGCCGAACCGTTGTCGCCGCTGTAGTAGCGGGATGAGCCGTTTCCCGCAAAGGTTGTGGCAGGCCCACCCGGCGGAAGCTTGATGACGCGATTGGCATTTGTGTCGGGGACGTACACGTTTCCGGCCGAATCCACCGCGATGCCAATGGACGCACCTCTGCCCGCGAAGCCACCGGCGCTGCCCATGGTGGTGATGGTTCCGTTCGAAACTTTGCGAATCACCGCGTTGCCAACGTCCGCGATGTAGAGATTCCCGGCTTGGTCGACGGCTATGCCCTCGGGGTCGTTCAGTTGAGCGCTGGTGGCGGGGCCTCCGTCACCGCTGTACCCGGCTGTCCCGTTGCCGGCCACCGGCGACAGGTCGCCCGTGGCGGCATCGATCCGCACCACCATGTCGTAGTTGGCCAGCACGATCAGAACGTTGCCGGCCGAATCGACCGCGACCCCGCTGGTAGTGCCCAGGTTCGCGGATGCAGCGGAAAGACCCAGCGGCAGGCCGCCACCGGCGATTGTATGAATCGTGTAGGTCTGGCCAAAAGCGGAACACGCGATAGCCAGGATCGAGAGCGAAACGCCGAGCAGACGCATGGCGGCAACCTCCTCATCCAAATCTTATGGATTCAGTCTGCGCCATAAGAATGCGATGCACCATGACTAATTGGAGCTATGCCGCAAGCGCGCCGGCTCCGTTCGATGCACCGTGCTATCATCCGATTCCGGAGGGCCACGTTTGCCACGCTGGCTCCCCGCCATTTTTCCGCCGGGAGGCAATTGCGATGAAAAAAGTACTCTTCTGTACGATCCTGATGTGCGGCGCGAGTAGTCTGTTTGCGCTCGATAACGGCCTGGCGCTGACGCCGCCCATGGGTTGGAACAGTTGGAATAAGTTCGCCTGCAATGTGAGTGAGAGCCTGATTCGCGAAGCGGCAGACTCGATCGTCAGTACGGGAATGAAGGACGCCGGCTATCAGTATGTGGTGATCGACGATTGCTGGCAGGTCTCGCGCGACGCCGAAGGCAACATCGTGCCCGACGCCACGCGATTCCCCGGCGGTATGAAGGCGCTGGCGGACTATGTCCACTCCAAGGGACTGAAGTTCGGCATTTACTCCGACGCCGGCACGAAGACCTGCGCGGGTCGTCCGGGCGCGCGCGGCTACGAGTTTCAGGACGCGCGCCAGTACGCGGCCTGGGGCGTCGATTATCTCAAGTTCGACTGGTGCAACGCGACCACGCAGAATTCCGAAGCGTCCTATTCGCTCATGCACGACGCGCTGGCCAAGTCCGGGCGGCCGATCGTGTTCAGTATCTGCGACTGGGGATCGACCAAGCCGTGGCTGTGGGCGGGGAAAGTGGGCAATCTGTGGCGGACCACCGGCGACATACAGGATAAGTGGGACGTGAAGCGCGATTGGGGCGGCAACGGCGTGGTCGAGATCCTCGACTTGCAGGACGGCATCGAGCAGGCCGCCGGCCCTGGCCATTGGAACGATCCGGACATGCTCGAAGTCGGCAACGGCGGCATGACGGTGACCGAGTACCGCTCGCACTTCAGCCTATGGTGCCTGATGGCCGCGCCGCTCATGGCGGGCAACGACCTGGGCCACATGACGGACGAGATCCGCGCGATTCTTATCAACAAGGAAGCGATTGCGGTGGATCAGGACCCGCTCGGCTATCAGGGCCGGCGCGTCAAGCGCGACGGGAAGAGCGAAGTCTGGTCGAAGCAGATGGCGGATGGCAGCCGCACCGTGGCCCTGCTCAATCGCGGCGACGCGGAAGCCGAAATCGGCGTGGCGTGGACCGACATCGGCTACCCCAACTCGCTTTCCGCAGCCGTGCGCGATCTTTGGGCGCACCAGGACCTCGGCGCGCACCAGGGCAGTTTCTCCGCCAAGGTGCCGAGCCACGGCGTGGTGTTGGTGACCGTCCGCCCCGGCGTGAAGTAACCAGTTCCTGTGGAGGGGCCGGCCCTGCGCCGTCTATGCCAACTTGCCGGCCCCGGCGAGAAACCGGTTGACGCCTTCCGCCGCCTTGCGGCCTTCGGCGATGGCCCAAACCACGAGTGACTGGCCGCGCCGCATGTCTCCGGCGGCGAACACTCCCGGCACGTTCGACATGTAATTGGCATCGGCCGCGACGTTGCCGCGCGGGTCAAGAGCGACGCCGAGTTCTTCGATCATGCCGTTCTTCACCGGGCCCAGGAAGCCCATGGCCAGCAGCACCAGTTCCGCATCGATCGAGAACTCGCTGCCGGGAATTGCCTCGAACTTCGGCGGCGCGCCAACGCGCACGGCGTGCAGCCGCTTGACGCGGCCCTGTTCGTCGCCTTCGAAAGAAGTGGTGGCGACGCCCCAATCGCGCGTGCCGCCTTCTTCGTGCGAGGTTTCGGTACGCAGTTGCAAAGGCCACAGCGGCCAGGGCGTGGAAGGCGAGCGCTCGTCGGGCGGCTTGGGCAGCAATTCGAATTGCGTCACGGAACGCGCGCCCTGGCGATGGCTGGTGCCCAGACAATCCGCGCCTGTGTCGCCGCCGCCGATGATGATCACGCGCTTGCCGGTGGCCAGAATGGATTCGGCTTCGGGCACTGTGTCGCCTTCGCAGCGCCGGTTCTGCTGCGGCAGGAACTCCATGGCGAAGTGAATGCCTTTCAGATCGCGGCCGGGCACGTTGAGATTGCGCGGATGTTCGGCGCCGCCGGCGAGGAGAATCGCATCGAACTCCTTGCGCAAATCGGCCACCGGAACGTTGCCGCCGACGTGGGCATTGGTCTCAAAATCGACGCCTTCGCCGCGCATCTGCTCCATGCGCCGGTCGATCAGGTGCTTTTCCATTTTGAAATTGGGAATGCCGTAGCGCAGCAGGCCGCCGATGCGGTCGCTCTTTTCGAACACGGTGACCGCGTGCCCCGCGCGCGCCAGTTGTTGCGCGGCGGCCAATCCCGCCGGACCGGATCCGACCACGGCCACCCGCTTGCCCGTCTTTACGGCGGCGGGCTCCGGTTGGATGAAACCCTCCTCGAAACCGCGATCCACAATCGAGCGTTCGATCTGTTTGATGGTGACCGGAGGCTCGATGATGCCCAGCACGCAGGCGGTCTCGCATGGCGCCGGGCAAATGCGGCCGGTGAACTCGGGAAAGTTATTGGTGGCGTGCAGTTCCCGCACCGCGTCGTGCCAGCGGCCATGGTAGATCATGTCGTTCCAATCGGGAATCAGGTTCGTCAGCGGGCAGCCGTTGTGGCAGAAAGGAACGCCGCAATCCATGCAGCGAGCGGCCTGGCTGCGCAGGTTCGGCTCGGGGAACGGAAGGTAGATCTCAAACCAGTCTTTGACGCGCTCCGCCGCCGGGCGGCGTTCGGCCACCTCGCGTGTATACTCCATGAACCCGGTTGGTTTTCCCATATCGACTCCGTTTTCTTGAATCCGCCGGCGCTAAGCTACCGCGGTGGTGGTACGGCTGATGCCCAACACGCGTTTGAACTCGTGCGGGAAGACTTTGACGAAGCGGGGCAACATCTGCTCCCAGTTCTCGAGTATCCACTTGCCGCGCGGGCTGCCCGTGTATTCGACGTGGCGGTAGATCAGCCCATGCAGCAAGCCCGCGTCGGCTTCCTCCACCGGCTCCAGATCGACGGCCGTGGTGTTGCAGCGCTTCTCGGCGAAGTCGCCCTTCTCGTCGAGAACGAAGGCGATGCCGCCGCTCATGCCCGCCGCGAAATTGCGCCCCACCTTGCCGATCACCACCACCAGGCCGTTCGTCATGTACTCGCAGCCGTGATCGCCGAGGCCTTCGACCACCGCCGTGGCGCCCGAGTTGCGCACGGCGAATCGTTCGCCGGCCATCCCGTTGAGAAATGCCTCCCCGCTGGTGGCGCCATAGAGGGCCACGTTGCCGATGACGATATTGTCCTCCGGCACGAAGGTCGAGGCGTGCGGCGGATAGACGATCAGCTTGCCGCCGGAAAGACCCTTGCCCACGTAATCGTTGGCGTCGCCTTCGAGTTCGAGCGTCACGCCGTGAGCGAGAAACGCGCCAAAGCTCTGTCCGGCCGAGCCGCTGAACTGGAAGTGGATCGTTTCATCCGGCAGGCCCGCCGAACCGTGCTTGCGCGCGATCTCGCCGGAGAGCATGGCGCCCACCGTACGATGAATATTGCGGATGGGCAGCTTGATGACGATCGGCTCGCCGCCATCGATCGCATCGCGCGCGTGATCGATCAGCTTATAATCGAGCGCCTGGTTGAGCCCGTGATCCTGCGCCTGCACGCACCGCCGCGCAATGCGCGCCGGCACCTGCGGATTGTGCAGCAGCATCGAAAGGTCCAGCCCCTTGGCCTTCCAGTGGTCCACCGCCGCGCGCGCCTCGAGCATGTCCACGCGGCCCACCATCTCGTCGAACGTGCGGAAGCCCATCTGCGCCATGTAGGAGCGCACCTGCTCGGCGACGAAGAAGAAATAGTTGATGACGTGTTCGGGCTGGCCGCGGAACTTGGCGCGCAGCACCGGGTCCTGCGTGGCCACGCCCACCGGGCACGTGTTCAGGTGGCACTTGCGCATC
>PMKM01000176.1 GCA_003157745.1 Bryobacterales bacterium
CCCGGCAGTTCGCTGCCGCCTCGGAGCGGAGACCGAACCCCACCGCCTCGAAGGGCTGCGCGCCGCACACTCCACCTATCGCCAGAATCGGCGGATGCCGCTTAATCCTGCATAGCGAGAAGCGGAAGAAGTGCCGATGACACCCCAAGTCGTGAGGTGGCAGCGGTTTTCTAAGGTGGCCTGCAGGTCGTGGAGAAAACCGAAGACCGGCGTCCCTGAACTCGGATCTGTCTTGTAAATTCCCGTAAGCTACTGACTCCACAAATGCGGCGGGATGGCGTTTTTAGGCTCGCGGTTGTTGTGCCGGGCGACATGGCCTGATCTTCCCGAGCGTATGTCCAGCGCCGCGGCGGCTCCGCCCGAATTACTCGCGACTTCGAGAGAGCTGTGCTGCAGATGCGTCCTGGCAAGCGGCGTTCCTGGCGTCGGCTGGCAGGCAGCGCCATTTGCTGCCGGCTCGGAAGCCGAACCTGCCATCTTCAAACGCCGCGCGGCGCATACTCCACCTATCGCCAAAATCGGCGGATGCCGCTTAATCCTGCATAGCGACAGGAAGAAGAAGTGCCGGCGACACCCCAAGTCGTGAGGTGGCAGCGATCTTTTAAGGCAGCCTGCAGATCCTGGAGAAGACCGAAGACCGGCGTCCCGGTCGAACGATCTTTCCCCGATTTCCCCGAAGTCCTGCCCCGCCCATGTGTCATTGGCGGATCCCCGGTCTTGCCGGCCGCGGCTCAGCACCGCGCCCGCCCTCGACTCCACCGGCTCTTCTTGTCTCGCCACAGGCATCGATTCGCGACGGAAGCAAAGCCTGAAGTCCTCCCGGTTCGGCAGCCTAGGCCCACTCTGGCCGCTATGGCACGGCAACCAGGTGGCCGGAGAGTGCCACGTTAAAAGTGTAAGTGAACGGGGCAAAACCGGCGTAGGCGGGGGACACGGTGAGCGAATCGGCATAGACCTTGACGGGCTGCGCGAAGTACAACTGATTGGCGCCCGGTATGTTCACGGAGGTTGGGCCAGGCTGTAGATAGTAACTCGCGCTGCCGCCTCCATTGAGTGACGATTGCAGAACGATGGACGGCTGAATCGCGCCCGACAGGGAATCGGCGATGCCGCTGATGCTGACGTAGTCGACCACCAGGCGCTGGCCCGACGGGATGGCGATTGCCTGCGGCGAGAGCCCGAGATTGAAGTCGGTTTGAAAGGCGTTCTTCGCATCTACCGATTCGACGGGCACCGGATTGGTGGACGTATTGGACACCGTTACCAGGGCGCTCACGGCCGCCCGCACGGTGTGGGACGTGGCGATACCCAGAATCAGGCTGAGCCCCACGATGCTCAAAGTCAAGATAGATATTCTTCCGATTCGTTTCATTACATCCTCCGAATTGAACTATTGGTCTATTCCGCTCTTGTTTCGCCAGCGTCGCCGCCAGGCGACGCTCCACGTGATCACCGCAAACCCGATGGCGCCGAGCCCGCCCGGCTCCGGGGCGGCAGTGGCGGTGGTCCCAGGCGCCGTGATATCGAGAGCCCAGTTGGCGGTGGGCGTGATGCACTTGGTACCGGAATCGGTCGTGTTGCAGGTCTGGAAAGCGCCCCCGGTTAAGTCGTTGAAGCCGTCGCCAAGCGTGCCGTTGGTCTCGTAAATCGCATTGGGAATGTACGCGCCATCGGTGAGAAGAACCGTATAAGTTCCCGCGGCCAGCGTTTCCGACAGGGCGACATCGCCGCAGACCGCGCCGCCGATATTCACCATTCCCGCCGGCGGGCAGCCCGGGCTGTAGTTGGACAAAAGATCCGAGGTGCCGTCGATGAAGAGCGCGCCGTTCCCGGTGCCGGCGAAGACGCCGACGAAAGGATCGAAGCCGCCCGCCGCAATCGCTTCCGAGGCGGCGTTGGTGCCGCCCCCGAACCCATAGGTCTCGAGACCGAGCGTGCCGCCGCTGGCCAAGGTGACCGTGATGACGGTCGAGGCGTCATCGGGCGAAGCCAGGGTCCCCGTGTAGGAAATGGTACCGCCCGACGCCGCCTGGATGGCCAGGAAGACGGCCAGAATGAAACCGCTCGCTCGCATGAACTGCCCCCTCCGTGACGGTTCGCCTAGTGTTTCAGAGTGCTGCGAAACACCCCATTTCGATTATTCACAAGATGTTGCGAAACGCGTCAATGCAGGATTATGGCTGGTTCTGGAACTCACTGTCAAGGCAATAGCGGAATCGTAAGTCATTTACTGTACCATTCATATGTCCAGTACGTTCCAGTGAAACTGACTGGATCGACATGGCCGCAGGATTGGCCGGTTCCCGCGTTGGACTGTTGACATATTCAACTATGGACGACGTGCAGGCCCCTCTCCGATCCGCCCGCCAAAACCCGAAAACCCGCGGCAACGACTGCAACAGTGTTACGAACTTTCCAAACGGATACCCCATTTGTGCGAGCACGTTCCGGCCCGGCTCGGCAACCTTCACCTCGGGCGCGAACGGATCCCGCAAACATGACAGGTGTTCGTAGTAGATGTGATTTGCCGTGACCTGCTTTGCCCGCGAATATCTTGCTTGAATGGAAGTTCAGCCTACACGGGGTCCACCACGGAAGCCTCAGCGGAGTAGCCGAAAGCCGAAAATCAATGAGAGGCTGCGCCACGCACGTAGGACGCGTTTCCGACGGTGTCGCGGCGGCCTTACAGCGACACAGCGACCGGCGCCGATTGGCGGCCCCGACTCCGGCTTCACCGGAACCGCGAAACCGCCTGCGCCAACCGTCAATCTGTGCGGCCGGTTGCCGCGCTTGGCCGCGCCTGGCTGCCGCTCAGATGGCGGTAGAAACCCAGGTCCGCGCCCGTCAGTATCTTGGTGGCAAACAGAATCTGTCCGGTGTGCATCGAGAAGTGCTCCACCACGTGGTAGATGGCCTCCAGCACCGTTACGTCGTAGCCCTGCACCGCGAGCGGCGCGGCCAGCCGCTCCGGCGTTTGCGCAGCGATCACCGCGACCGCCTCGTCCACCGTTTCGCGCAGGCGCGCGCCGAGCTCGGGAATGGATGCGCCGCCGCGCGCCGCGAATTCCCCATCCCGGTCGCGCGTGTCCGTCTGCCCGCCCATGCCCGCAATTATCCACTGGCGCACGTTGCCGCACAGATGCAGCACCAGATTGCCCACGGCGTTTTCATTCTCTCCGCCGCGCGCCCACACCTGCTCCGGCGTGAGCTTGCCGAGGCACGTCTCGATGCGCGGCAGCATCTCCTTGAGTCTGCCGGCGGAGCATTCGACGAACAACCGATCCGTTGCGCCCATTATCCTTCGAGTGTAGCCGCCCGCTACCCGCGTAGTCATCCGCCGTGGAGCTGGCGTGCCGAAACACGTATTCCAGAGTACCAATAGGGCGGTGGGACTTGCTACGCATCTATCTCTTTTGTAATAGGTTACGGCATTCTGCATATATTACGTGTAATAGTACTGGAATCCCGATGTGATAGTGGTATAATCGCAGCTTATGTCAGTCTCTTGATTCCAACCCTGGCGGGCTCCCAGCCGAGTCCCCATCCCGAACCCCTCGCCGGTCTTTCCCTCGTCCCAATTACGAGCTGCCGGCACGAACCTTTTCTGTACAAGGAGTTCCAAGATGTTTAAACTGCTATCCAGTGGTTTGGTAGTGTTTGCCGGTGTGGCTTGCGCCCCGGCTACAGTTTCTCCGCAGCTCTTTATGCAACCTCCTGAGACCCACCAGGACGCGCGCCTGGAAGCGGTTCGCGGTTTTTTTGAAAAAACCGGTTGCCCGGCCCGCGACTATTCGCAAGTTTTCCTCGATGCCGCCGACGATTACCGCCTGGACTGGCGCCTGCTTCCCAGTCTTTCTTTTGTCGAATCCACCGGAGGCAAGTCTGCGCCAAACAACAACATGTTCGGCTGGGACAACGGACACAGTAAGTTCGCCAGCCCAACCGCCGCCATCTGGGGCGTGGCTCACCAGCTTGGCCAATCCCGGCTGTACCGCCATAGGAGCCTCAACCGGCTGCTCGCGCTCTATAACCCCGATCCGGGCTATGCCGCCAGGGTGAAGAGCGTCATGCAACAGATCGCGACTGTCCAGTAGCCGGCCATCCATCTCGAATTCCGGCGTCGGGGTTGTTACGCCGATCATCCACATTTTGGCGTCGTTCGCATGGTGTAGATCCAATCTCGCAGAAAGTGGATTTCCCACGCATGGTCCGCTGAACGCATGGGAGGTAGCTCTCCGACTGCGGGATTTGGGTTCGTCCACCCGGCGAGCCCAAGCGGGTCGCGTTCCGTCCCGGGGGTGGGGTGGGCGGCGCTTGCGATGCACGTGACTGCCGTGTCCTGTCGGCCGAAGCGAACCACGTTCCGTTCGCGCCAGGGGCGACTATCCGCCGTCGCGATAGCCGAATCCGCGGGGCAGTTCAGCATTCGACGGTGCGACCGTCGCAGGCGCCGGAGAGCTGTGCGTTGGTCGACTCAACAGAATCAGTGGCTTGTGGGTATCCCTGGAGAGGCCACATCGCGCCGCGCGACACTCGCAAGCGTGAAAGTGCCAGCCTGGCGCCTATTTCGAATCAGCACATTGTGGGCACTTTCCAGAGGGCTCCCAGCCCGGCGCGCCGGGCTCCCTCGGGCCAGAAACTTGCGTGGCGAGGACTGGATGCGGGAGGGAAGTCTCTCGAGAGAGAGTTGGCCGCGCTCGCCAGTCGGCGCTGGTTGGGTGCAGCGGGGCCTGTTCGGACGGCATCCTGTCTTCGGCAGGCCGGCCAGGAGCGCGGGTGAGTGCTTCTCGCCGCCGCGGATCGGCTGTGGGCCAAAACTTCACCTTGCACGTGGCTTCAGTCGGGCATTCCAGCAGGCACGGCCGGCTTCACCGCCGCCGCTACAGTTGCGGTGGTGGCAACATGCGGGTTGGCTTGAGCGTTCCTTAAGGCCCGCCGACCGGCGATCTCGCGCCCGCACGCGCACCCGCACCGGGTCAGCCCGGCACGGAATGGCTCTCCGCAGCCTCCCCGGTAGCCGCTGCGGCCGGCGCGGTGGCCCGTGCG
>PMKM01000106.1:0-48123 GCA_003157745.1 Bryobacterales bacterium
ATTATGTCGATAGGTGGAGTGTGGGCCGCACGGGTTTTCGCGGCGACAGGCTCGGCCTCCAAGGCGGCACCCTCGAAAACGGTGCTTGTCCCGTTGGGAAGGTCTCTTGTTTTCATTCCCATCGTTGCGCGCCCTGCGGGCAACGAACACGGCTGAAGTCGTGCCCAGATACAAGGCGGACGACTTCGGGGTTCAGCATGATTGGTGCGAGGGGCGGCGCTCACTCGAAGCGGTGGCGGAAGTCGTCAAACTCGAGGCGGAGAGCGGCGAAATCGCGCTCGAGCGAGGCGACGCGTTCGGCGAGCGGCGGTTGGGCGGCGGCGGATGCGGGCTGCACCTCTTCGACGGCCGCGTCGGGCTCGCCCGCCAGCAGATGCGCCCAGCGCGGTTCGCGCGATCCGGCGTAGCGAGTGAGGCGAACCACGAAGCCCAGGTCGGCGAGATGGTGGAGCGTGGTTTCGGCGGCCGGCAGGTCGTCGAATTGGTACAGGCGATCGGAACGGCCGCGCAACTCGCCGACCGTCTGTGGACCGCGCAACAGGAGCAGGCATAAGAGCGCGGCTTCGCGGCGGCCGAGGTTGAACAGCTCGGTGAAGCGCTGAGCGTGCTTGGGTACGCGCATGTCGCGGCCACTGACGCGCATGGCGAGGCCCTTGGCGCGGAGGGCTTCGAGCGCGTCTTCGACGGTCGACTCGTCGAAGTCGACCACAGGTTCGCGATTGGATTTCTGATTGCACGCATTGACGAGCGCGTTAAGTGAGAGCGGGTAATACTCGGGCGTTGCAATTTCCTTTTCGAGCAACGCACCCAACACGCGCGCTTCGGCCGCGTCCAATTGCCAGTCCATTCGTTTAGGGTAGCGCGGGGACGGGTGGAGCCGGTCCCCGACCGGTCTGGCCGGGGGTTGGAGGTTAGGGTTCGCAGGCCGGGGACCTGCGCCACCAAGGGGGGCTGCGCCAGGCGGTGCCGCGCGGTAGGATAGCGGCTGACGGGAGGCGAACGGGTGGCATACAAATTCGGGCGGCGGCACTTTTTCTTCGGTTCGCTGTTGGCGGGCGCGATTCCACGGGGAGGGTTCGGCAGCACACCCTCGTTGAGCAGGCTGGGCTATAAATCGCCCAACGAGAAGCTGAATATCGCGTCGATCGGCGCGGGCGGAAAGGCCGGCAACGACATTGACGGCTGCAGCGACGAGAACATCGTTGCGCTGTGCGACGTGGACGAAAAGCAGGCGGCGAAGAAGTTCAAACAATACGAAAAGGCAACCAAGTACAAAGATTTCCGCAAAATGCTGGATGCGGAAAAGAGCGTCGATGCGGTGATCGTGACGATTCCGGATTTCATGCACGCGACGGCGGCGACCTGGGCAATGGAGCGCGGCAAGCACGTGTATGTGCAGAAGCCGCTGGTGCGGACGATTTGGGAAGCGCGGCAAATGCGTGAAACGGCCCACAGGTACAAGGTCGCGACGCAAATGGGCAACCAGGGCTATTCGAACGAGGGCACGCGGCAGTGCGCGGAGATGATCTGGGCGGGAGAAATCGGCAACGTGAGCGAGGTTCACGCGTGGACGAACCGGCCGATCTGGCCGCAGGGACTGACGGCGATTCCGGCGGCCGACCCGGTGCCGGCGACGCTCGATTGGAAGCTGTGGCTGGGCATTGCCAACCCGCGCCCGTACACGATCGGCGGCCCGGGATATCCCAACGATTTCGGCAGCTTCTATCAACCGTTCAACTGGCGCGGCTTTTACGATTTCGGCTGCGGCGCACTGGGCGACATGGCGTGCCATATTCTGGGCGCGCCGAACATGGCGCTGCGGCTGGGGATTCCGACGTCGGTCGAATGCATCGAGAGGGACGGGGTGAGCGACTTCATGTTCCCCAAGCGGTCGGTGATCCGGTACGATTTTCCGGCGCGCGGGAACATGCCGCCGGTGAAACTGTACTGGCACGACGGCTGCAAGGAGACGCCGGAGATTCCGGGCGTACCGAAGGGCGAGTTGCTGGGCGATTTGCCGGCGCGGCCATATAAACGACCGCCCGACCAGCCGGGTCCGCGGTATGAGCACACCGGCTCGGTATTCAGTTGGGAGATGCTGCAGGCGCGGCTGGCGGATCCGGAGGTGGTGCCCGATAAGCCGAACGGCACAGTGTTCGTTGGCGATAAGGGGATCATCACCACCGGCACCTACGGCGACGATACGCGGCTGATTCCGGTCGAAAAGATGCGCGATTACAAGTTTCCGCCGCAGTTGCTGACGCGGTCGCCGGGGCACTACCACGATTGGATTCGGGCCTGCAAAGGCGGTGTGCCGGCATGTTCGAACTTCGACGTGGCGGTGCCATTCGTCGAATGGATGCTGCTGGGCGTGATTGCGCTGCGGGTGGGCGGCAAGATCGAATACGACGCGGCGACGATGCGCATCACGAACAACGAGAAGGCAAATCAGTATCTGCGGCCGAACATCCGCCAGGGATGGAACCTGCGCGGGTGAGGGGCGGGGCGGCAGCACGCAGGGTGAAGAGTATTCGTCCGGACATGCGGGCGGGAGGGGGAAGGTGCTCTGGCGAGCCGGCGCCGGATTGGCACTGAATTGACACACGACTCTTGGATCGGGCGGTTGGCAGGCGGAAGCGCCTGCCCCACTCGACCACGCGAGTCAGGCGGACATACAACTCTTAGTAAGACGGGCAAGCTAAAGCATGCCCCACCTACGCTACACTTATAGGAATGAGTTCACCGGAAGAGCGCCAGCGTGCGCTCCGGCAGATACTGGACGAGCGCATCCTCGTACTCGATGGGGGCATGGGGACCATGATTCATCGGGTCCCGCTGTCGGTCGCCAGGGATTACGAGGGGCACGAGAACTGCCCGGAGATTCTCACCGTCACGCGGCCCGACATCATCGAGAACGTGCACCGCTATTACCTGGATGCGGGCGCGGATGTTATCGAGACGAACACGTTCGGCGGCACAGGGATCGCGCTGGCCGATAACAACCTGCAAGCTCGCGTGCAAGAACTGAACCTGCGCGCGGCGCAGATTGCGCGCGAAGTGGCGGACGAATTTTCGGACGATAAGCCGCGTTTTGTGGCGGGCTCGATGGGGCCGACCAACAAAGACATCAACATTACCGGCTCGGCCACCTTTGCCGTCATGCAGGCGGCTTACTACAAGCAGGCCAAGGCGCTGATGGAAGGGGGCGTGGATCTTCTGCTGGTGGAGACGGCCTTCGATACGGGAAGCATGAAGGCCGCGCTGTTGGCCATCGATCAACTGCGGCACGACCTGGGCGTGGATATTCCCGTGATTGCTTCGGCCACGATCGAGCGCACGGGCACCATGCTGGCCGGCCAGGCGATCGACGCGTTCTACTCTTCCGTCGCCAATCACGATCTGCTGGCAGTGGGGATGAACTGCGCCACCGGGCCGGACCTGATGACGGATCACATCCGGACGCTGGCCGGGATCAGCCGGTTTCCGGTTTCGTGTTATCCGAACGCAGGTCTGCCGGACGAGAACGGGAACTTCGTGGAGACGCCGGAAACGCTCGCGGCGCAGCTCGAGAAGTTTGTCGATTTGGGATGGGTGAACATTCTGGGCGGCTGCTGCGGCACGACGCCGGAGCACATCCGCGCCATCGTCGCGATGACGGCGGGGAAGCAGCCGCGGCGAATACCGGAATCGACGCACCGCGCGTATTACTCGGGCGTCGACCTGGTGGAAGCCGAGGAGAGCGCGCGTCCGCTGATCGTGGGCGAGCGGACGAACGTGATCGGCTCGCGGCTGTTCAAGACGCTGATCGCGGAAGAGAAATGGGAAGAGGCGAGCGAGATTGCGCGGCGGCAGGTGAAGAACGGCGCGCAGATCGTCGACGTCTGCCTGCAAAGCGCGGACCGCGACGAGTTTCAGGATATTCCGCCGTTCTTCGAGAAGCTCGTGAAGAAGATCCAGGCGCCGATCATGATCGACACCACGGATCCGGAAGCGGTGGAACTGGCGCTGAGCTACTGCCAGGGCAAGAGCATTATCAACTCGATCAACCTGGAAGATGGCGAGGACAAATTCAGGCGCGTGGTGCCGCTGGCACGCCGTTATGGCGCGGCGCTGGTGGTGGGCGCAATCGACGAAGACAAGGAGCAGGCACAGGCGTTCACGCGCGAGCGCAAGCTCGAGGTGGCGGAGCGCTCCTACAAGCTGCTGACGAAAAAGTACGGCGTCGAGCCGGAGGACATCATCATCGATCCGCTGGTATTCCCGTGCGCGACGGGCGACGCGAACTACATTGGCGGCGCGGTCGAAACCATCGAAGGCATACGGCTGGTGAAGGACCGGCTGCTGTGGGCGAAGACGATTCTCGGCATTTCGAACGTGTCGTTCGGTCTTCCCGCGGGGGCGCGCGAGGTGGTGAATTCGGTTTTCCTGTATCACTGCACCAAGGCCGGGCTGGACCTGGCGATCGTGAACGCGGAGAAGCTGGAACGGTTCGCCTCAATTCCGGAAGAGGAGCGGCGGTTGGCGGAGAACCTGCTCTTCAATGCGCCGCCTGTGGATGCGGAAGACGAAGCGCTACGCACGGCGCCGGAGGATTGGCGGGAGCAGAGCGCGGCGCTGAGGGGCGCGATCAACCAGTTCCACATCGCGGCAATCGCGGAGCATTTCCGGCAGACGGAGAAGCGCGAGAAGCGGGTGGCGGAAGACCTGCCGCTCGATGCGCGCCTGGCGAATTACATCGTCGAAGGCAGCAAGGACGGCCTGATCGAGGACCTGGAGCGCAAGCGCGCCGAGGGAGCGGCGCCGCTCGACATCGTCAACGGGCCGCTGATGGCGGGGATGAGCGAGGTTGGCCGGCTGTTCAACAACAACGAGCTGATNNCGACATCGGCAAGAACCTGGTGGAAATCATCCTCGAGAACAACGGGTACCAGGTGATTAATCTCGGGATCAAGGTGCCGCCGGACCAATTGGTGCAGGCCTTCCACGCGCACAAGCCGGACGCGATCGGGCTTTCCGGGTTGCTGGTGAAGAGCACGCAACAGATGGTGATTACGGCGGGCGATTTGCAGACGGCGGGGATTGACGTGCCGCTGCTGGTGGGCGGCGCGGCGCTATCGGACAAATTCACGCGGACGCGGATTCAGCCGGCCTATGGCTCGGGCGTGTGCTACGCGAAGGACGCGATGACGGGGCTCGCGCTGATGAACGGGCTGATGGATCCGGCGGCGCGCGCGGGCGTGCTGGAGGCGCATCGCGGCATGGCGGCGCCGGTGGCCGCGGCGGCGGAAGAAGCAGCGCCAGCGGCGACGGAGATTCGCAGCGGGAAGGTGCGGGCCAACGTTCCCATCCCGCCGGTGCCGTATCTGGAGCGCAAGGTGCGCGACGTGCCGCACCTGGCCGAGGTGTGGAGCTACATCAACCCGTACATGCTGTATGGCAGGCACCTGGGGTACAAGGGGAATTTCGAACAGGCGCTCGCGGAGCGCGAGGCCAAGGCGCTCGAGCTGTTCCACCAGATCGAGGGGCTGAAGCAGGAGGCCACGCGCTTCATGAAGGTGCGCGCGGTGTGGCAGTTCTTCGAGGCCGAGCGCGCGGGAAACTCGATCTACCTGTTCACGCCGGGAAGCGCGGAGCCGCTGCACACGTTCCGCTTCGGCCGGCAGCGACGGACGGACGGGTTGTGCCTGAGCGACTACATTCTCGAAGCCGACGAAGGGCGGCGCGACCACCTGGCGATGTTCGTGGTGACGGCAGGCGAGGGAGTGCGCAATCGGAGCGAAGCGTGGAAGCACGCGGGCGACTATCTCAAAGCGCACGCTATACAGGCGCTGGCGATTGAAACGGCGGAGGGCGCGGCGGAGTGGCTGCACCGGCGCATTCGCGAGGATTGGGGCTTCCCGGATCCGCCGACGACGACCATGCACGACCGCTTCACTTCGAAGTATCGCGGCAAGCGCTACAGCTTCGGCTATCCGGCGTGTCCGAATCTCGACGAGCAGCAGAGCCTGTGGAAGCTGCTGCGGCCGGAGGACATCGGCGTGCAACTCACCGAGGGCATGATGATGGAGCCGGAGGCGAGCGTAAGCGCGCTGGTTTTCCATCACCCGGACTGCGCGTATTTTTCGGTCGATGAGGCGGAGGCCGGGGCGGGGCAGTAGGGGCGGAGCAGGCTCCACTACGGTATCCGGGTGTCCGGGCCGGGATGCGCACGGCCAAGCGAATCCGTGCTAGCATTCTAGGCGGATTTGGGGAAAGAGGTCCATAAATGGCCAAAGCCAGAGCGTCCGGTGCCCGCACCCCTCCGCATGCAGATGATCTCCTGACCAAGCCATTTGGCGATCCGACCGCGCCCGCACCGCGGGCTAACCCGCTCGTGTTCATCAGTCACGATTCACGCGACGCCGACCTGGCCGAAGCCTTCGACCATCTCCTGACCGACGCCAGCGGCGGGGTTATACGCACGTTCAGATCCTCCGATCAGACCGGACGAGCCGGGATCGACTACGGCGAGGACTGGTTCTCAAAGATCACGAGAGTCCTTACCGATGCGAGCGACGTCGTTGCTCTACTTACGCCTAACAGTGTCGGTCGCCCCTGGATTCTCTTCGAGGCGGGATTTGCAGTTGGCCAACGGGGGACAAAGGTCTATGGCATAGCCCTTGGCGTTCCTTTCGCCAAGGCTACCAGCGGTCCCTTCGCCCGGTTTCAGAACTGCGAAGCGAAGGAGGAAACTCTCACGAAGGTGGTGCTTGATCTAATCCACCGAAACCCGAATGCGACGCCTAGGGAAGAAGCTGTGCGTCGTCAGGTGAAGGCGTTTCTCGCTGACATTGACCCTCTGCTCAAACAGCGAGCGCAGGCCGGGACCGAACCAGAAGAGATGGATGCAACGGCCGCCGCCAAACTTTTTGAGGAAGTGAAGGTCATGTTCCGGGACCTGCCCACACGCGTCGAGGGCCATCTACGCGAGCATGGCATGACCCGGCGCCGCCGACGCCTACACCCGATGATGATCGAGGAGATCTTTCACACGGCGCAGGCCGAGAGCGGAGAGAACTTGGGAGCGGCGTGGCTCCTGATAGCATCCTACCTTCGCGAGGAGGTCCCTTGGTTGTCGGAAGCAGCGCTCCAGCTCCATCGGGCATACCGGGCGGGCGATATGCAGCAGGTGGAGGCGGCACAGAGGGATATCCGCGATCTTCTTCGCATGATGCGGCACCCTCGAATGTTCATGCGCGGACTCGAAGACGACGACGAATCGTACATGTTCATGCGCCACCTACCGGAGATGCTTGAGCACCTCGCACTACTCCCGCCTGTTAAAGAGAAGCAGACTAGGCGGGCCAAAGAGCAAATGCCGCCTGAGCCGTCATCCGAATTGAAGGCCTAGGTGTAACGCGAACGTGCGGCGCTGAGTGCCAGGACGCGCCAGCGCAGAGAGTTCGGCTGGTCGGCTTGATGCTCCAACATCGCCCCGTCACGAAGCGAACCAAGGATAGACTATAGATCTATGCGCGCGTACCGATGGGCTCCCCTGGTGCTGTTGGTGTGCGCGTGCGGGACGCGGCCGGATCCGCTGCCGCGGTTTCCGCGGCTGGTGTTGTGGGCGTGGGAGCGGCCGGAGCGGCTGCGGTTTGTCGATCCACACACAGCCGGCGTCGCCTTTCTGATACGGACCATCTCCTGGCGCGGCGGCGAAGTGGAATCGCGTCCGCGCGTGCAACCGCTCGAAGTTCCGGCGGGCGTGGCGCTGATGGCGGAGCCGATTCTGCGCGACGCGGCGCGGCCCGGCATTCAAGCTTTGTAAATCGATTTCGACGCACGATGATCGGAGTGAGCGTGGTATCGTGGCCTGCTGGAACGGCTGCGCGCTGGATTGGCGGCCAACGTGCCATTGAGCATCGGGCTTGTCGAAGGCGGCGTTTCAGTTGCTGCACGCGAAGTATCCGAAGAGCACTTGGACGGCGCAGACGCCCTACTGGTATTGAGCGCGGGCGACGGGGCGTCGTCAAACGAAAAAACGGCCGCGGCGCCACCGAGATGGGGCCGCGGCCGTATCTTGAGTTACTTTGTACTTACTGGCAGGTTACTGGACGTCGGTAACTCGCCCGTCGATGAAAGTTACCTTCATATCCTTATAGACATAGATTTTCTTGGCGCCCAGGTTGACGACCTTCACCGGGGTTCCGAGCGCCGCGGTGACCTGATCGATGCTCTGGCCTACGCTGATGCTGATTGGCTCGCCGGCCGGAGCAGGGGCGTTGGGCCCAGGGCCGGAACCGGCTTCCTTCTCCGCCTGGTCGGCTGCCTGCGATTGCCGGTTGATTTCGGCGGCAACCTCACTCTCCGGCGGCGGAGGCGGGGCGAGCGCGGCCATCGGGCTTGGCGTGGGAGGGGCGACCGCGGCAGCCGGGGCTGGCGGCAATCCACCCTGTCCCTGCTTGCTCTGCATTTCCTGCAAGCCGGCATCGATGGTTTCGCGCATGTGATTCTGCATATCCTGCAGATCCCCGAGCGCCACGGCGACGACATCGCCCTTCGGGCATTCGCGGCCGCCCTTGCTGGCCATCACGGCGAGGTTGGCGGCTTGCGCATCCGGGGCAACCGGGCCGCGTAGCTGGAGGGCGTCGCCCTCGCTGAGCGCGCACTCGTTGCCGCCGGCGTCGGTGACGTCGAGAGCGGCGCCGGCGACGAAGACGTGCGGCCGGCCATCGGTGAGCAGGCGCTGAATGCTGCTGGAGGCGGCGTCGGGCTCGGCATTCGAACCGGACGAGGCCTGGGCCTCGGTGTTTTCGAGCGAGATCTGCTCGCGGACTTCATCGGCGATGAGTTGCTTGACGTCGGGCGTTAGCGGCGCGGGATTGTAGAGTGCCGCGGCTTGGGCGTCGGCGCGTGCCTCATAAGCCGATTGCAGCGAATTGGCGATGAGATAGTCCGTCAACCAGAGCGAGGGGCTCGCGTAAACCGGATAGGGGGTGAAATAGGAGCCATAGTATCCGAACCACGGACGGCCGCCCCAACCCCAGCCATATGACACGGGCCTTGCCCATGGGTTATACGCCCATCCATAGAAAGCGGGCCGGTAATAGGCGCGCGGGAAGTAGGGATTCACGTAGACGCCATGAAAGTAATAGCGTCCGTAGAAGGCGTGATAATAGTGACCGTTGGAATAATAGGAGCGTTGGGCGTATTCGTGGCCGTTATAGCGATAGGGGTGTTGCACGTAGCCGTAGCCCCCGTGGCCGACGAAAACGCGGGAATGATCGCCGTGCTCGACAATCACGACGCGGGCTCCGCCGAGCCCGTGGTGAACGTCCATGCCGCGTTGGTTGTCGTGGAAGGTGGCGATTCTTCCATCCGGCCGGCGCATCATGGCGCCATTCCTGGTCTCGACCATGACGTGACCGTGTGGAGCCGCCATGCCGTGTCCGTACCCTAGTGTGGCGCCGTGACTAGCCGCGCCCGGTCCGTTGTTCCCGAAGTGCTGCCCGCCGCCCGTCGGAGGGCCGGAGTGACTGCCATAGGAAGGGCCGCCGCCCGTCGGAGGGCCGGAGTGACTGCCGTAGGAAGGGCTGCCGCCCGTCGGAGGGCCGGAATGACTGCCGTAGGAAGTGCCCCCGCTGCCACCGGTCGGAGCGGCGGAGTGGCTGCCGTAGGAAGTGCCCCCCCCACTGCCACCGGTCGGAGCGGCGGAGTGGCTGCCGGAGGAAGTGCCCCCGCTGCCGCCGGTCGGAGCGGCGGAATGACTGCCGCTCGCGGCTCCCGAACCGCCGCCGGACGGAGTGCCGCTACTATGCGCCGCAGCCCCGCCTCCCGAGCCGGAGCTGTGCGAACCGCCGCCACTGCCGCCGCCCGTCTTGGACTTATCGGCACAAATCGCCGGGTACGCCAGAAGCAGCAGCGCCAATGGTGCGCTCAGGAATCTGACGGAAAACAGCGTACGAACTCCGCGCATTCTCATGGAAGACCTCCTCAACAGGCTCTAACGAGCCGGCCCCAAAGGGGCGACGGTGCCTCCACCCCGTTTCCGCCGGCGAAGGCAGCTCTCAAATCCCTGGACACACCAAGTCTTTCGGCCCAGACCCGGTCGTTATTGGCTAGCCCAAAACCGCTGTAAGTGAAGCGATGGCATGTCGCGCGGAGACGACGCTGACGCGCGAGGCCAGGGGCTACCTGCTGGTCACTACGTCCTTCACGTGCGGCGCGCCGTTACCGGAGTAGGTCCCGGTAGAGGAGTCCGCGTCGACCTCGGTGATGGTAACCGTGCCAATGGGATCGTCCACGCTGCGCAGCACCTTGCCAGTGGACGGGTCCTTAACGTCGCGCACGTGGCGCTTGACGTTGAGGACATCGCCAACCTTGACACCCGCGGTAGATCCGACATTAACGATCAAAGTGCCGTCGGGCGACGCATCGGCCACCATCCCGTAAATCGAGACGACGACGGTGGGCATCGAGGCGGCCTTGGCCTCCAGACCTTGCGCCAGTTGGGTGACGGCCTTGTTGGTGGCTTCGCCGAGAATGGTCGCGCCGAAGTTGGAGGACGTCATGTTGATGCCAGCGCCAGCTTCGGGACCGTAGACGCTGCCGCCACCGCCGAGCAGGCCGGTGCCGGAGCGGGAGGACTGGCCCATGCCGGGGCAACTGGCCAGGATCTCCGCCGTATTCGTGTCGATCATGCGCCCGGTCACCTGCACGACCGCCGTGGCCTGGCTCTTATGCACGCCGCCCACGCCGAAGCGTCCGGTCACATTGCCGATGGCGCCGCCGCCGATATTGGTGCTCTTATCGTCGCGGCCGAATTGAGTGATGCTGCCGATGATGATGGCGTCCAGTCCGAGGATATGGCCGATCTTGGCCGCGGTCGCCGGATCGGCGCGATCGCTGTTGGAGAAATTCTGCTCGGCCAGAATCTTGTCGATCTGCTTGCGCTCGATGACGGAATAGACGCCGTCGTTGACCAGGCGGTCGACTAGCATGTCGGCGATGCCTTTGCCAATGTCCTGATTGGTCCCGAACACGGCTTGGACGCTGGACATCACGGTGGCGTAATCGAAATTCATCACCGCCACGCGCTTCTTCTGCTGCGCCTGGAGGCCGCAGGCGAATGCCAGCAGGACCGCCAGGGCCGAAATTGATCTGCTCATATGTCGAATATTCATAAGCCCAACGTTCATTGTGATCTCTTCCGCGAGTGAGTTGAATACGGGCCACCACCGCACGGTGCCGGGCGATGAGGCGCGCACCACTGGCCTGCTTCGTCTCCACTACTAACGCACCAAACCTGCGCAATCGAGCGCATTTCGCCTCCGAACACGTCCTCCGACGTCGCCTCCCGATACTCGGTGGACAGGAAGCCTCGCCTGCGGATCGGGACAGCGTCCTCCATCCAACTGCCGCGCGCCGCGCAGGCGGTTTCCGACTCTGCGATGGTATCGGAGGCCCGAGCCGTTGTCAAGCCAACCGGCGGCGGGATTAAGATCTATCTCTTTCCGATTCCGGCGAAAGGAGAAGCACGGCGGATGCCAAAGATAATCCCATGGTTTTTCAGGTAGTTGCACATGCCCAACACGGCCGGGCGGTGGCCGAATACCACCAGGGCGGCCAGGATGGAGCAGAGATCATCGGCAGAGTTCGAGGCCGGTGCCGGGTTTTAGGCCAGCAAGAGGCCCCAAAGACGAAAATGCTCACCCCGAAGGGTGAGCATTTTGTTATCCCCCTGTTCTACCAGGGGTGATGTTCGATGGGAGAATCAGTTTCGACGGAATCGCAATCCGCCAAAAACTTTGGTAGTTGGATCTTATTTCCTCCTGGCCTCTGAGTCAAGCGGAAATCCAGGACGATTTTTGGGGCCGCTAAGCTGCTCGTATGCCCCAACTTGCAGCAACGGGCGAAGTATTACAGGAGTAGCGAAAGAGCGGAAAAGGCCTCGAAACAGCCTGAGGATTTCTCTCCAATATGAACATATCAGGCACCTTACAAAACTGCGCCACGGCTTATTCGAGGTGCAGGGTTATCATAACCTCGGGCTCTTCGCCATGACGAATCAGGCGCATGAGCACCCGGAAAGCGCCCAACAGGAGGCCCGACAGAGCTGCAAACAGAAGCAGTATCCCGATGAATTTAAATATACTTACCAGCATGATGCCGGGGTTATCCAGGGGGGTGAGAACGTGTTCGTTGCGGGTGATCTCGGCCTGCCAGCGAACCTGGGCGAGCAGGCGCTCGGCCGCGTCGCGGTCGGCTGGGTCGAGCAAAACCGCGACGAGTGGGCCACTGCGTTTCACGATGGCGCCGGGCAACTGTTCGAAATCGGACACTTTCCGCCGGGCGATTTGTGGCGAGGGGTAGTTGAAGATGGCGAGCGGCATGTCACCCTTCGGGCTGTGGAAAACTCCCAACTGGGCCTCGGCGTCGAAATGGAAGCCGGCGACGGAGGGTGGAACGGCGGGCAGGAATCGGGCGAGGCTGGCGGGACCGGTGATGTAGCGCTCGCTATTGGGCACCAGGTTCTCGGCGGGCAGGTAGGAAGGCAGAACCGGCAGGGCGGTGATATCGACATTCTTCAGCGATTTGCCTACCGCGGCAAACTCGGCAGCCGTCGGCTGATGGCCGGCGAAGGCCAACAGGTACTGGCCCAGGACGAAAACCCCGCCGCCACGGGTAGTGGCCGCCAGCGGGGCAAGCTTGGACGGTTTGGCGGTTTCGGGCCGCTGCCAGTCGAAAGCCGCCAGCGCGTCGGTCGAATCGCCAAGCTGCCATACGGTGACGGTAAAAGTGGTCTTACCCGATTTGTAGGTAGCCGCCTCCCAGGCCTTCAGCCCGTACTCGTCCCAAACCGCCCGGTCGGCGAGCGAGGGCTGCCCAGCGCCGGTGCGGAGGGCGGGGCCGATGGCATCGGGGAGAATGGAAGCTGCGAGGAGACACGGGGCAGCCAGCAGAGCCAGAAGTGAGCGCATATCTCTATTAGACGCCAAAACGGCGCGGCACAGACAATCCGCGGGGTGAATCATCCCGGTTGCGTGCGCACAGGGCGGCGGGGCGACCTCCGGGGGCTAGGGCCAGAAGGGGAGGCAAACCGGGGTGAGCCATTTCGGGATTTCTCCCGTACGACTCACGCGCGTGCGGGTCTGCCGGTAGAATTTCCACTTTCTGTCGGACCGGACGCCGAAGACAGTACCGAATTGATCCACGCTTCCCCCAATGTCGCCAACGAACCTTGCTACAAGCGCCTCGTTGGGAGTGTGCATGTCGCCGAGCATGTAGTCCGTCAGATGGACCGCCTTGCTGACAAATGTCTGCTCGGGGCGCTTTCCTTCGACTCTCCGCCCTTCCTTTGGATATTGCGTGCGAGCCATGTCGTAAAGATTCAGCATGTGATCGCGCTTGGCCTGCGCCGCCTTCAGGAAACCCAGGTCGGTTTCCGAATTGAGATTCTCTCCCTTCGGGCCAGTCGTGTTCACCGCATTCACGTGGTACACGACGGGCTCCTCGGGGTCTCCGCTGACGATGATCGAGCAGCCTTGCAGCGCGGCCGTTATGAATATCTCAGGCTCAACGATCTCATTCTCAAGCTTGGTCGGGTTTTTCGGGCTGGGCTTCAGCTTCATGCGGAACAGGCGATTCTGCTGCCACGGAAGGTAATACACGGGAAAAGTGTTGGCATCCCGATCGTAGCGGACCCGCATGACCATCAGACCGATGTCCTTAGCGTAGTCATCGCCAGTGTCGCCCCCGACATAGAGAAGCGCGTTCGCCGGCGCAACATTGCACCAGGCAACCTTAACCTCATTCTGAATCTGGAAGAACACGGTCTTATCGGTGAAAGTCTTGACCTTCAGCCCGTTGCGCCCCCCGATCATGTCGGCCCAGGGGAAAAGCGCGTTCAGCTGCGCAAACGAATCGGGGTCCTTGAGAAACAGCTCGTTGTAGCCTGACATATCGTTTGGACCAGGATTCTCCCTTCGGCCTCCTGGACTCATTGCAGTATAGACTCAGACCATTTGCAGTGCCATTCCGCTAAAGTTAATCTACTTCGGCTCGTCCGCCGTCTGGCGCGCCCGCGTCTTCACCGGGTCACGCATTCGGTCTGCTCCGCCGCGTGCGATGATGGTGATTTCCAAATGGCGGACGACGCAGAGAAGCGGGAGTGGCTGGCGGCGGCGCGCCGGGCGATGGAGATCGAGGCGCGCGCGGTGAGCGAGGCGGCGGCGCGTCTGGATGGGTCGCTGGTGCGCGCGGTGGAATTGATACTGGCGCATCCCGGCAAGACGGTGGTCACGGGCATCGGGAAATCGGGGCACGTGGCGCGCAGGCTTGTGGCCACGCTGGCGAGCACCGGCACGCCGGCGGTCTTTCTGCATCCGGCCGAGGCCGCGCACGGGGACATGGGCATCTACACGCCGGGCGACCCGACGGTTCTGGTATCGAAGAACGGCAGTTCGGCCGAGTTGATGTCGCTGTTGCCGATGCTACGCGATTTCCATTCGCCGTTGATCGGCATTCTGGGCGCAACGTCGTCGCCGTTGGCGGCACTGGTGGACGTGCTGCTGGACGCCTCGGTGGAGCGCGAAGCGGATCCGCACAACCTGGCGCCGACCGCCAGCGCGATGGCCGCGCAGGCGGTGGGCGACGCGCTGGCGATCGCCCTGATGCGCGCGCGAGGCTTCACCGCCGAACAATTCGGCCGCTACCATCCGGGCGGCCAGTTGGGGCGCAATCTGCGGACCTCGGTGCGGCAGGCCATGCATGGCGCTGGAGAAGCGGTGATGGTGCCGCCGGAGACATCCTTCAAGGACCTGATCATCGCCATGACGCGGCTGCCGCTGGGCGGAGCGTGCGTGGTCACCGCCGAGGGACTGCTGGCCGGCTTCATCACCGATGGCGATCTGCGGCGGGCGCTGGCGCACCACGACGACATACGCGGACTGCGCGCGGCGGACATCATGACGGCCGCGCCGGTAACGATTGGGCCGGACGCGAGCTTGGCCGCCGCGCTCGAGCGCATGGAGCGGCGCGCTTCGCAGATTTCCGCGCTGCCAGTGGTGGACGCGCAAGGGCGCGCGCTCGGCATTCTGCGGCTGCACGATGTCTACCTGGGCTTCCGCGGCGCCGCGCCGGCCGGCGCCTGAGGTGGGCGTGGGCGGGATCAGTTGCGATTCGCCGAGCCCATCCTTGTATTCCGGGTTGGTAGCGGCTGCTCGAACGCAGCCGGGCTGGTGGTTTCCAGCCACTGCCGGGCCTCGGTTGGCATCTGTAAAGATGTGAGAGAGCTACTGCTCGGATTTGGCAGCCGCCGTGCAGCGGAATTCGCTTAGCTTACATAAGGAAGAGGCACTCATGCGGAACCGCGCTCGAAAACTGACGATGGCCGGTCTCAGCCTGGCGGCATGGCTGGCCGTGCCGTGCGCCAATCTGCTGGCGCAAACGGCTCCGCCGAAGCCGGCGCCAGACGTGCTGATCCTGAACGACGATGAGAAGCTGGTGGGGCACTTCGTCCGCTCCAACCACGGCGACGTGAGGTTCAAGAGCACCGTGCTGGGCGAAGTCGTCATCCCCTGGAGCAAGGTGAAGGAACTGCACGCGGCCGGGCCGTACACGGTGGTTGGCAAGGACGTGAGGCTGGGCCGCGGCTCGGACACGTCGAAGCTACCCAAGGGCAGCGTGGATGCCACGGCCAAGCAGATCACGGTGACCGGCGCGGCTGGGAAGACGCCAGCGACGGTGGCGGTGGCGGACGCGACGCACGTGATCGACTCGAAGGAATTCGAGCAACAGGTGATGCACAGCCCGGGGTTGGCCGAGGACTGGACCGGCGCGATCCACGCTGGGGCAGCGCTCGTGGATGCGACGCAGCAGAGCCGCAGTTTCAATGGCGGCTTCGCCCTGGCGCGGGCGGTTCCGGCGCAGGGGTGGCTCGACCCGCGCGATCGCACACTGGTGGATTTCAATTTTTCGAACGGTGTCGTCAAACAGGCGGGAGCGGCCGAGATCAAGACCGACATTATCCACGGGGGCCTGGAGCGCGACGAGTACTTTTCGACCCGGAGGATGTACGGATTCGCCCAGGCGACCTTCGATCACAATTACTCGCAGGGCCTGGACCTGGGATCGCAAGTGGGCGGCGGCATCGGCTGGACGGTGGTGAAGAGCGCCGCCAACGTGGTCGACGCCAAGGCCAGCCTGACGTACCTGAACCAGAGTTTCGATGGAACGTCCAGCCTGAACAAGAGCCTGGCGGCGTCCAACTTCGCGGAAGCCTTCACCCACAAGTTCAAGCACGGCGTGGTGCTGGCGCAGACGTCTTCGGCCACGCCGACCTGGAACCACACCAACGACTGGCTGGCGAACGCCTCCGTCACCCTGACGGTTCCGGCTTACAAGCGGCTGAACATTGCACTGGGCGCGATCGACAGTTTCCTCAATAACCCGCCATCCGGCTTCAAGAAGAACTCGTTCCAACTGACGACTGGGGTGACGTACGCATTCAAGTAGGGGCGCGCTGGGACGGGTCTCCCCGCGCCCGTTACTGCGCCTGCAATCCCACCGAAGCGACGATGATGCCAAGCTCGCGTTTCTCGGCGCCGGTGGGCGGAATCGCCTTGTCCAGCGAGAACTGGATGCGCACCGCGTCCTTGCTGAGCGCCGCGGCCGGCACGTCGCGTTTGTACTCATATGTGCCGGATTTGCTGTAGGTTTCCGGCTTGAGCGGCGTGCCCTCGACCGACGCGGAGAGCATGATCGTCCCGGAGTGATCGATGGCGACCTGGGGTATGGTGAAGGCGATGGAGAGTGCGGCTCCACTCTGCGCCGCTGCGGCGGGCGTGCGCAGCAACACGCTGAACTGCTTCGCGGTCCAACGCCAGGAATTGGCCTCGATGCCGTAGAAGCCGGTCAGGAGTTGGCCTCCCCGACGGGCGTCCGAGGTCCTCACCGACGATGCCAGCGGCGGCGCTTCGGCTTCGGGCTCCTCCACCGCCACCTTGACGGTCTTCGGCTCGCTCTTGCAACCGAGCGGCGCCAGTGACAACACCAGCGCCAGCCCTCCGGCGAGGAGGTGCAGGCGGGAACATTTCGTGCGGAATGTGTGTCTCATCTGTCTGAAGATTATCTCCACTGAATTCCAACTACTCGGAAGTTTAAGTCCGATTATACCGTAGGGAACCGAGCGATCCGATTCACGCTTCCGGTACAAGTTCCATTTTTTATCGGGGCGTTTGCCGAACGCGAAGCGGCCGATGCTGGTAACATTCTCTTACAGGCTGTCGCCTATCAGATCAAGTTATGGAGGCACACCGTATTCTGGACCACTTAAGGCGAATCCTGGCCGCTTCTCTATCGGTCGCGTGTCTGTTCGCCGCGGAGCATCACGGATGGGTCGGATCGGGCGGCGCGCCTGTGCCGGGAGCGACTGTCACGGCCACACAGGGCAGTAAGAGCCTTGTCACCTCGACCGACGATTCGGGTGCGTATTCCTTTCGGGACCTGCCGGACGGCGTGTGGACATTGCGCGTTTCGATGCTGGGATTCGCGCCCATCGAGCGAGAGACCGGCGTGATGCAGGGAGCGCCCAGCCCCAATTGGGAATTGACCGTATTGACGCTCGATGCGGTACGGAAGCAACTGACGGCGCCGGCGGTTGCTGGGCCTACGCCAACTGCAGCTCCCGCTGCGCCAACCCAGGCGGCTGCCGCCAAACCGCCGTCCGGCGGCCCGGGTCGCGGCAACTGGAGCGGTGGACGTCCTTCGCTGCGGCAGGGAATGGGTCAGCGCGGCTTCCAGCGGCTGGAGGTGAATCCGTCGGGCGAAGCGGGAGTGGATAATGGCGGCGAAAGTGTGGCCGCGGTCGAGACCGGCGATGCCACGCAAAGCTCGGACGCATACGTGGTCAATGGCAGTGTGAACAGCGGTCTGAACGTGGCTCAGCAAAACGACTGGGGCTTCGGCGGACCCGGTGGACCCGGAGGTCCCGGCGGCATGAACGGAGTGGGCGGGCCGGGCGAGATCGCCGGAATGGATGCGGGCGGCGGACGCGGAGGACCTGGTGGTCCTGGCGGCGGACCCGGTGGCGGTTTCGGCGGACGCGGTGGTGGCGGGTTCGGTGGCAACTACGGCGGCGGGCGAGGTGGGCGCGGCGGTCCGAACGGCCGCGGCGGCAACCAGGCTTCCTTCGGCAACGGGCGGCGGAATCCGCGCTCGCATTACAATGCCAACATCGCATTGATACTGAACAACTCGGCGTTGGACGCGCGGCCGTTCTCTCTCACCGGGCAGGACACGCCCAAGGCCGCGTTCGCCAAGTTCCGCTCCACCGGCATGTTGGGCGGACCGTTGAAGATTCCGCATGTGCTGAGCGGGCAACACACTTTCTTTACCATCAACTATCAGTTGTCGCGCGGGCGCAATGCGAGCAACGTCACGGCGCTGGTGCCGACGGCGGCCGAGGAAGCGGGCGACTTCTCATCGTTGCTTTCGGGCGCCAAGCCAGTGAGTATCCACGATCCGTTAGGCGGCAGCCAGTTCCAAAACAATATGATCCCGGCGTCCCGGCTGAACTCTGGCGCGCTCGCGTTGCTGAAGTTCTACCCGGCGCCGAATTTCTCCGGCGATTCGCAGTACAACTACCAGGCGCCGATTGTCGGCACCAGCAATCAGACCAACATCAACACGCGCATCAGCGAGACGATTAATGCGAAGCACCAGGTGTCGGGGAACTTCTCCTGGCAAGGGAGTAACTCCTCCACGCCGAACTTATTCGACTTTACCGATACCACTAAGACGACCGGCATCAATACCGGCGTGCAGTGGACTTATCACATCACGACTAAGTTAATCAGCACGACGCGCTATGGCTTCAGCCGCTCGGCGACGAACAACACGCCGTACTTCGCGCTTCCGAGCGCGGCCGATGCGCAGATCGTGGCCAGCGCGGGGATTCAGGGCAACGACCAGGCGGCGCAGTTCTTCGGGCCGCCGTCGCTCTCGTTTTCGAGCGGCATTTACGGATTGAGCGACGGCAACTACCAGATCAATCACAACAATACCAATCAGGCCGGCGAGGGCCTGATCTGGGTGCGCGGCGCGCATAACGTGACGTTTGGCGGCGACGTGCGGCGCCTGGATTTCAACCAGATTGCGCAACAGAACGCGCGCGGCACATTCAGCTTCACGGGCAACATGACCGGGCAGCCGGGCTTGGACGGCCAGGCGGCCGCCGGCACGGGCTTTGGTTTGGCCGACCTCGTGCTGGGTCTGCCCGACACCAGCTCGATCGCTTATTCGCAGTTTGGGGCGGATAAGTACTTTCGTGCATTCTGGACCGACACTTATGTCACCGATGACTGGCACCTGCGCGGTAACTTCACGCTCAACTTCGGCCTGCGCTGGGATTTCCAGGCGCCAGTGACCGAGTTATATAACCGGCTGGTGAGTTTGGAAGTAGGCCCGAACTGGACCACTACGACGCCCGTCTGCGGCGCCGCGCCGCCGTCCACTGCGGCGGGAACGTGCACATCGGCAAGCCAGGCAGGGCTGCCGAGTTCGTTGGTACGGCCGGACTATCGCGAGTTTCAGCCGCGGGTCGGGATTGCCTGGAAACCGACCCCGAAGCATTCCATGGTGGTGCGAGCGGGTTACGGGTTGTATTACAACACCTCGGTGTTTCAGCCGCTGGCCAACCAGATGTCGCAACAGGCGCCGTGGTCGGATAGCTCGGCCGAGCGCTACACGGCCGCGGATGCCGGGACGCTTTCGCTCGAGAACGCGTTCACTCTCTCGCCCAGCGGGCAGACCTTTGCGCTCGATCCGAACTTCCGCATCGGATATATTCACTATTGGCAGGCGTCGGTGCAGCAGAACCTGCGCGGCGCGTTCGTAGCCACGTTGACTTATAGCGGCAACAAGGGCACACACCAGGTGCAGGAGTTTTTGCCCTGGACATCGCCAGCCGGCGCCGTGGCCAGCGGCTATCCGAGCAATTACGTTTACGAGACGTCGAACGGCAACTCGAATTACAACTCAGCCAGTGCCCAGTTACAGCATCGTTTCCATAACGGGTTCCTGGCGAATGCGACTTATGTTTTCTCTAAAGCGATCGACGATGCGCAGTCTCTCGGGGGGCGCGGCGCGGCCGGATCAGGATACGCTCAGAACTGGCTGGACCTGGAGGCCGAGCGGTCGCTGTCGAGTTTCAATCGCACTCACACGTTGAACCTGACGTTCCAATACTCGACGGGCATGGGCACGCGCGGCGGAACGCTGATCAAGGGGTGGAAGGGCGTGCTACTGAAGGATTGGACACTCGGCCCCAGCGTGACTGTAGCGAGCGGGCTGCCGCTCACTCCCACCGTGCCCGGCCGGCAGGCAGCCGGAACGGGAATCACGGGCACCACGCGCGCCGATTATGTGGGGGGACCGCTCGACGCCGCTCTGCCGGGCTATGGTTTCAATACGGCTGTGTTCGCCGCGCCCGCAGACGGCGAATGGGGCAACGCGGGCCGCGGCGTCATCACCGGGCCGATGCAGTTCAGCCTCAACGGCAGCGCGGGCCGAGTCTTCCGTTTCGGCGACCGGCGCAGCATGGACATACGCTTCGACGGCACCAACGTACTCAACCATGTCACCTGGGCGTCGTGGAACACGATGCTGGGCAATTCGCAATTCGGACTGCCGACCGCGGCCAACGCCATGCGCAACATACAAGCTACCGTTCGATTCCGGTTCTAATACCATGCGAAGAATGCTTGTCACATATTCCGTCTGGTTGCTGGCGGTGTCCGCGCAACAGGGAGTTCCGCAAGGCGGCAGTAACTCGAATGGGCTTCCGCGTGGCACGGCGACGTTCAGCACCACGCGCCAACTGGTGGTCGAGGATGTCATCGTCAAGTCGCAGAACGGTAGCCCTGTCGACAATTTGAAGGCCGGCGATTTCGTCGTCACCGAGGACGGGAAACCGCAACAGATCAGCGTCTTCGAGTTTCAGCGGCTGTCTCAACAGCCGGTGCCCGCTCCGCCGCCCAGCTTGCAGCAGCGTGCGCCGGTGGCCGCCGCGCCGGCCGCAGCGAAACCGCTGACAGCGGTGGAGATTGCGCCCGAGAAGCCGGGCGACCTTAAGTATCGCGACAAACGGCTGATGGTGATGTTTTTCGACATGACTTCGATGCCGATTCAGGATCAGATGCGAGCCCAGGCGGCGGCGCTGAAGTTCCTCAACACGCAGATGACCTCGTCCGACCTGATGGCGATCATGACTTTTGCGACCGGCATCAAAGTGGTCGAAGACTTCACGGACGACCGCGACGTGCTCACTCAGGACATTAAGAAGCTGGTGATCGGCGAAGGCCAGGGTTTGGATGAGACTGCGTCCGACGACAGTGCCTCCGATACGGGCGCGGCAGTTCAGCAGGATGACACGGAGTTCAATATCTTCAATACCGACCGGCAGCTTTCGGCGCTCGAAACGGCGGTGAAGATGCTGGCGTCGCTGAATGAGAAGAAGGCGCTCGTCTATTTCGCCAGCGGTATGACGCGCAATGGGCTGGATAACCAGGCGCAGTTACAAGCAACCATCAACGCCGCTATTCGCTCGAACGTCTCTTTCTATCCGATCGATGCGCGTGGTCTGGCGACGGCAGCGCCGCTGGGCGACGCCACCAAGAGCTCGCCGGGGGGGCAGGCGATGTACTCCGGCAGCTCCGCGCGCGCGGCGGTGAGTAGCTTCCAGGGACAGCAGGAAACGCTGTACACGCTGGCATCCGACACCGGCGGCAAGGCGCTGCTCGATAACAACGACTTATCGATGGGAATCGTACAGGCGCAGAAAGACATATCGAGCTATTACATCATTGGCTACTATTCGCCGAATGAGGCGCTGGACGGCCGCTTCTGCCACGTGAAGATTGCATTGAAAGACAAAGAGACGGCGGCGCGCGTCGCCAGACTCGACTACCGCCAGGGTTACTATGCCGGCAAGGAATTCGGCAAGCTGAATGCGACCGATAAAGAACGCCAGTTAGCCGAAGCGTTGATGCTGGGCGATCCGGTTACCGATATCGATATTGCCGTAGAGATCGACTACTTCCGTCTCGCTCACGACCGCTACTTCGTGCCGGTGGTGGCGAAGATTCCGGGCAGCGAACTGGAGTTGGCCCGTCACGGCGGCGCCGAATCCACGCGCATCGACTTCATCGGCCAGGTGAAGGATGCGACCGGCAAAATCGTGCAGAACGTGCGCGACATGGCTGATGTAAGACTGAAGGGCCAGACTGCGGCGGACTTAGCGAAACACCCGCTCGAATACGATACCGGTTTCACATTGGCGCCAGGCAAGTACAACCTGAAGTTTCTGGCGCGCGAAAATGAGACCGGCAAGATGGGGACTTACGAAATCGATTTCGCGATTCCCGATCTGACGACCGACCAGAAGGTACTACCTATCAGCTCGGTGATCCTCAGCAGCCAGCGCATAGCGCTCGACGCGGCGGTGTTCAGCGCGGAGCAGGATAAGAAGCTGCTGGCTGCGAACCCGCTGGTGGAAGGGGGCCAGAAGCTGGTGCCCAGCGTGACGCGAGTCTTCAATAAGAGCCAGGAGTTGTACGTCTATCTGGAAGCCTATGAGCCGGCCGCCACGGCCACCGAACCGATTATCGCCAGCGTGGCGTTCTATCGCGGCAAGACTAAGGCGTTCGAATCGGCGCCGCTCGAAGTGAGCCAGGGCCTCAACGATAAGTCGAAGGCGCTGCCGGTGCGTTTCAGTCTGCCGCTCGGCAAGCTGCAACCGGGCCGCTACACCTGCCAGGTGAGTGTACTCAACCCGACGGCGCGAACGTTCGCCTTCTGGCGTGCGCCGATCGTGGTGATGCAATAAGCCGCACCGTTCAATTCCATTCAGGTTCCAGTGTGTGTCCGCCCAGGCCGCGTTGAGCCGATTGAAGACCGAGTCGTATCGCCCACTTTGGGCGGCCGTGCGTAATGGCTTCACTCATTCCACGCATATCTCCGACGGCATCGGTTGCGTGTCGAGAATTTGCATGACCTCGGCAATATACTCAGCGAGAGGCTCCGCTGTGCCGCGCCTTCTCTGCCTTCGCTGCCAGCTCGTCTACGCGGCCCCAATCGGGCTTTGGCAACTTACCCTGATCGCGCAGGCCGGCCAGGAGGCTGCGGGATTGGTCGTACTCGCGGGCGGCGGCGAGGTAATCGGCGGTGCGTTGCGCGGCCGATGCGTTGGGAACATGGGCCAGATCGATCCAGGTGCCGGCGATGTCCTCGTGTGTATCGGCGAGGCTGCGGACGGTGGCCCAATCCGAGCCGGGGCGGCGGCTCAGCGAATCGTAGCGCACGGCAGCCTGCTGCAACTCGGCCAAGGCTTCGCGCGGCTTCGCCATATTCTTGAGCACGAGTCCGATCCTCTTCATGCTCGCGGCCACCGTCGTCGCGGCGCGAAAGTCGTGCGGGTCGGCCTGCGCGGCCTGCTCGCGCAATTCGAGCGCCCGGTGGTGGAGATCGAGTGCGTCGCCCAGGCGGTTGGTCTCGCCGGCCACCCAGCCGAGGTCGCTCAAGTCGAACGACAGATCGATCCTGGCGCGCATGTCCTGCGGATCGCGCGCGCAGCGTTGCTCGTCGATCGAGCGCGCCATCTCATACTCGCGGCGGCAATCCTCCATGCGTCCGGTGACGCCATAGAGAGCGCCCAGGCGCTTTTCGGCCACGGCCAGCGAGCGCTCCGCCTCCCTTGCGTGCGTCTGCGCAGCGACGCGGTTGGCCAGCCCCTGCACGCGCTCGCGCAACGCGATGGCCTCCGTATAGCGTTTTTCGTTTACGACCGCGTCGGCAAATATGGCGAGCGCGGCCTCCAGATCGGTCATCGCGACGGCGTCGCCAGGGTGCGCGCCGGCCGCGCTTTCCGCCATCGCGGTGGCGCGCCGGGCCTGCGCGATGCCGGCATCAAACTGACCAACTCCTCCATACGCCCTGGCCAGATCGATCGCCGCGCGAAGGTATTCGTGGCGGAGCCCGGCGTCGCCCGGGGAGGCCGCTGCCAGCCGTTCCAGGATCGCGGCGGCCTTGTGCAGGTTTTCAAGCGAAGCCGGCACGCGACCGAGGCTCGATTCGGCCAGATCGCCCTCCACCTCGCCGATTCTCGCGTAGCCGAGCGCGACCTCGCGCTGGAGCGCGCGATTGCCGCCGGCCTCCTGGGAGAGCTTTTCCAAGTATTCGAGGGCGCGGCGCGCCAACAACTCGCGGGCCGCGGTCGAACCGGGCAGCGGCGCGATGGCGTCGTATAGATCGAACATCACGGCGTGCGCGAGGCCGCGCACCTGGTTGAAGCGGCGCTCCGAGCGGCGCGCTTCCCACCAGCCGAAAGCGGCGAAGCCGGCGATCAGCAGCACGGCCAGCGCGGCAGCCGGCGTTGCGATGCGGTGCCGCGCCGCCAGGCGTGCCGCACGATAATGCCAGGTGGGTTTGCGCGCGGCCACGGGCCGGCCTTCCAGGTATCGCCGCAAGTCCGCGGCGAACGCCTCGACGGTCGCATAGCGGCGGCGCGGGTCCTTTTCGAGCGCCTTGGCGACGATGGTTTCGATATCGCCCTTCAGGCGCCGGCGGAGCGTTGCGTCGGCCGCACTCGAGAGTGGCGGGGCTTCTTCGTCGCAAATCGCGCGGGCGAGGTCCAAGTAGGTGGTGGTCGCCCGATACGGCCTGCGGCCGCTGAGCAGTTCGAACAGAATCACGCCCAGCGAATAGACGTCGCCGGCCACGGTGAAGGCTTCGCCGCGAATCTGTTCCGGGCTGGCGTAGGCAGGCGTCATGGGCGCGGGGCCGGCCTGCGTGATCTCGTGGCCCGGCTCCTCGCCGCCAATCATCTGCCCCAGTCCGAAATCGAGCAGCTTGGCCTGCCCGTCGGCGGTGACCAGAACGTTGGCCGGCTTCAGATCGCGATGCACGATCAGCCGGCGGTGCGCGTAGCCGACCGCGTCGGCAATTTGCAGAAACAGCAGCAGACGTTCGTTCGCGCCGAGTCCGCCGGCGCGGCAGAATTCGAGCAGCGGCAGGCCATCGACGTATTCCATGATGAAGTACGGCTGGCCGCCGGGCGTCGCGCCGCCATCGAGCAGGCGGGCAATTCCGGGATGCTCGAGCTGCGCTAGAATCTGACGTTCGCGTTCGAAGCGGAGCCCGGTTTGCGCGTCGGGATGCGCGGCGGTGATCAGCTTGATCGCCACCTGCTTGCGATACTGGCCATCGGCGCGCTCGCCGAGGAACACCACGCCCATGCCGCCGCGGCCGATCTCTTTCACCACGCGGTAGGCCCCGATCGATTCCGGCGGCGGGGCTTCGGCGCGCCACTGAGCGCCGGGCGCGTGGTCCGAATCGAGCAGCGCGCCAGCTTTTTGCTCCATTGCCAGCAGCGATTCGATGGAATTGCGCAACTCGGCGTCGCTGCCGCAGAGCCGCTCCATCTCGGCGGCGCGCTGGTTGGGGTCGGTTTCGAGCAGGGTCGCCAGAATCGTCTTGACCTCGCCCCAGCGGGCCGCGGTCATTGTTGGGCGGTCCCTTCCATGTGCCCCAACAGCCACAGCCGCGCGGTGCCCCATTCCCGCTTCACGGTGGCCGCCGAGATGCCCAGGCACTCGGCGGTTTCCTCGATCGATAGGCCGCCGAAGTAGCGCAACTCGACGACCTTGCCTTGCCGCGGATCGAGCTTCGCGAGTTCGTCGAGCGAATGGTTCAGGGCTAGCAGGTCTATGGCCGGGGAAGGGAAGACGCCGAAAGCGTCCTCGAGGGTGACGGCGTTGGCGAAGCCCTCGCGTTTGGCGGCGTTGCGCGCCTTGGCATGATTGATCAGCACGCGCCGCATCATGGTGGCCGCCAGACCGAGAAAGTGCGCGCGGTTGCGCCAATCCACCGAGTGCTGGCCAACCAGCCGCAGGTAGGCCTCGTGGACCAAAGCCGTGGGTTGCAGCGTGTGATCGGGCCGCTCCACGGCCAGCAGCCGCTGCGCCAGGCGGCGCAGTTCGTCATAGACGAGAGGCGTCATCTCGTCCAACGCGGCTTTGTCGCCCTCCGCAATTCTCACCAGCAGTTGGGCGACATCGTGAGACGCCAATCCGGGACCTCCTGGGGCTAATTCACATTCTACACGTATCGAACACGAGCGGGCCGGAACCTATGAATCGCCGCTCAAGAATGGAAGTGCCGTGCCGCGACGATGGCGTGCGAACCGACGTGGAGAGTAACCGTGAAGGTGGACGGGAAATCACGCAATGGTTTCCGGTTCGCAGCAGTGCCCACCGTGAACCGGGCGCTGCACCTGTATCCATCGCCAGGCAACGAGGCATACCTTGGAGGTGCCGGAAGGCGACTCGCGAGCGGCGGCCGGATTCAGCCGCAGGCGGCCATGGCGAGCCGGTTACGGGTACCGGCAGTGCGAAATTCGTGACTCGCGATGCAGCCGTATACCCAGCCCGGCGCGCGCCATGCCGGTTTTATCTTCACGATCCAGCGCAGCGGGGTCACACCATCGAGCGCAACCGGCCAGGCAATCGCGAGTTCCAACTCGTCGACCAGCGCAGGGAGATCCTTGGAGACGCGCAACCGTACCGCGCGGCTGCTGATCTGGGTGGTTTCGCCAACCCCGGTTTGCACCAGAAGGCCGCCCGAAAACGCTTTGTATTCGAGCGTCAGAGCGATTGGATACCAACCGTAGCCGTCGGTTCGCGGGGGCGCCACGGCGTGAACTCGCCGCTCGCCCACGGCCGGCATGTCGACAACCAAGCTTGCTTGCATGGTGAGTAGTGAACCGGGGGCGCGAATCGTTACAGACTGGGCGCGGCCGGCGCACGGGTTTGGGGTGCGGCGCAATTGTCTACTATACTGAACAGGATACGGGCGGAGCCAGGTTGGAATTTCAAATCTTCGATGCAGCTTACGTGGAACGGTTGACGCAAGGCGATCCGGACACCGAGTTGCATTTCAGCAGCTATTTCGGGCGCTTGCTCACTTCGAAGCTCAGGGTTCGCCGCATCGCTCCGCAAATGGCCGAAGACGTTCGCCAGGAGACGTTTCTGCGGGTGCTGCGAACCCTGCGGCGGGGCAGTGGCGTGACCCAGCCCGAGGCCTTTGGCGCCTTCGTCAGCTCCGTCTGCAACAACGTGCTGCTGGAGACGCTGGGCAAAGAGGCGCGCCATCCGGCCATTCCGGAGAACGCTCCCGAGCCGGCCGACGATCGTGTCGATCTGGACGCTGCGCTGATCACCGACCAACGCAAACGGGTGGTCGAGCGGATTCTCGATTCGCTTCCCGCCAAGGACCGCGAGATTCTGCGCATGGTTTTCCTCGAAGAAGCCGATCGGCAGGACATTTCCCGCCGCCTCGGCGTGAGTGGCGAGTATCTGCGCGTATTGCTCCACCGCGCCAAGAGCAAGTTCGAAGAGGAGTTCACCCGCAGCAGCGGCGACTTCCTGCGCACGCTGGCGTTTCTCGTCGTCGCGGCGGTTTGAGGTTAGAAAGGCGTCCCGCGAATCCGGCGTCCGTCGCGAAAGACGCTCGTTTTGGCGAGCGGCGCGCCAAGGCCCCTGTGGTAACCTAAGAATTCCCTACGATGGTGCAAACCAGGTCTCTCCCCCGCATCTGTATTGCGCTAGGCCTGCCGGATGTTGCGAGCTTGCTTGCTCACGCCCGGCGCGAGGTCGAGTCGGGCGAGACGTTCCTCGAGTTCCGCCTCGACTTTCTCGATCGGCCCCTGCAGGGCGCCACGGCCATTCGCGAATTTCTCGACAAATTCCCCGACGCCCTCATCCTGGCCACGTGCCGCCGCCACCAGAATCACGGAAAATTCAACGGCAGCATCGAGGACCAGATGGCGGTGCTCGACGAGGCCGTCCTCTCCGGCGCGCAGGCCATCGACGTCGAAATCGAAAGCGCCGAGGCCGTCCAGGAGCGGCTGCACCAGTTCCGCGGGCGCGCCCAGGTCATCGTGTCGTATCACAATTTCGAAGCCACGCCGGCGCTCGACACCGTGGTTGCGCGCATGATGCGCATCACCGCCGACGGCTACAAGATTGTCACCACTGCGCGCAAGCCTTCCGACAACGTGCGTGTTCTGACGGCCGCCCGCGCCCTCCCCAAGCAGAAGATGGTGGTGCTCGCGATGGGCGAACTCGGCTTCCCGACGCGCGTGCTGTCGCCCGTTTTTGGCGGCGCTTTCACGTATGCCTCGCCGCTGGTCGCCGAAAGCACCGCGGCAGGCCAGGTGAGCGGGCATTTCCTGCGCCATCTCTATCGCGTCGAGAAGCTGACCAAGGCCACCAAGGTCTATGGCGTGATCGCCGACCCGGTGCGCCATTCCATCTCGCCCGCCGTGCACAACCGCGCCTTTCAGGCCCGCCGCGCCGACGCCGTGTACCTTCCCTTTCTGGTCGCTCCGGTGCACCTGCGCGATTTCTTCACTATGGCCGAGCGGCTCCCGCTGGCCGGGTTCAGCGTCACCATTCCGCACAAGCAGCGCGTGATCCGCTATCTGGACGCCGTCGATCCGCTGGCCAAGCGCATCGGCGCGGTCAACACCGTGTGGCGCAAGGCCGGCCGCTGGCGCGGCGCCAATACCGATGTGGCGGGCATCACCGCGCCGCTGGCGCGTCTGCTGCGCTTGCCGAAATCCTCGGTGCTGATCGTCGGCAACGGCGGAGCCGCCCGCGGAGCCGCTTTCGCGCTCTCCGACGCCGGCGCCAAGATCACCCTCACCGGCCGCAACCCGGATCGCGTCCGCGCCCTTGCCAAGGTCTGCGCCGCCGAGTCGCTCGCCAAGGAACAACTGGCCGGCCGCAACTTCGACGCCGTCGTGCATGCGACGCCGCTCGGCATGTTCCCCCACGTCGACGAGTGCTTCTTCAACGGCACGATCCCGGCCGACATCGTTTTCGACATGGTCTACAACCCGCTCGAAACGACCCTTCTCCGGCGTGCCCGCGAACAGGGAAAGACGGCCATTGCCGGCCTCGACATGTTCCTCGAACAGGCCGCCGGCCAATTCGAGATTTGGACCGGGGATACCGCGCCGCGCTCCGTGATGCAGAAGGCCGCCCTGGAGGCGCTCGGCAGCCAGGGCTGCGGAACGCCGGGAGTAGGCAAATGAGACTCACCCGCCGCCAACTCGCTACCGCGCTCGCGCCCGCCGTGGCGCTGGCCCGCAACGCGAAGCCCCAGCCGGCGCCCGCGCCGGACGACGAACTGCGCGCCGCCCGCGAACGCGTCCGCTCCACCGGCGAAGATCTCGCCCGCCACGATTTGCCCATGGCAATCGAGCCGGCCTTTCAGTTCAAGGTCTAACCCATGCCCGTTTCCGGCACCGACGTTTTCTTCGCTACCATCGCCGAACTGAACGCCCGCCTCATCAAGAAAGAATTCTCGGCCGCCGAACTGGCCCACGCTTTCGCCGAGCGCATCGAGCAACTCGGCCCCCGCTACAACGCGGTCGCGCTCTCGCTCAAATCGCAGGTTCTGCGCCAGTCGCACTCGGTCGATAGGGACCTCCAAGCCGGCCGTCTCCGCGGCCCACTGCAGGGCGTTCCCTACGCCGTGAAGGACCTGCTCAGCTACGCCGGCCTGCCCACCACCTGGGGCGCCAAGCCTTACGCCACGCAGGTCTTCGAGTTCAGTGCGACGGTGATTGACAAGCTGAATGGCGTGGGCGCGCTGCTCGCCGCCAAGCTCTCCCTGATCGAGCTCGCCGGCGCCGGCGGCTATCGCTCGCCCGCCGCATCGCTATTCGGCCCCGGACTCAATCCATGGGACCGCACGCGCTGGTCCGGCGGTTCTTCGAGCGGACCTGCCTCCGCCGTCGCGGCTGGCCTGGTGCCCTTCGCCATCGGTTCGGAAACCAACGGCTCCATCGTCACCCCGGCCGCATTCTGCGGGGTCACCGCGCTACGCCCTACTTACGGTCTGGTTAGCCGCCACGGCGCGATGGCGCTATCCTGGACCCTCGATAAGCTCGGCCCGTTCGCACGCTCCGCCGAGGATTGCGGCCTCATTCTGCACGCGATCGCCGGCAGCGATGGCAACGATCCTGGCTCCGCCGGCAAGAGTTTCTATTACACCCCGCAGTACGCGCGCCCGCTCGCCGGCCTGCGCATCGGCTTCGACCCCGCTGGGTTCGCCGACCGGCCCGAAGCCGCCGCGCGCCCCGCCTTCGCGGCCGCCCTCGATACTCTCAAGACCTGCGGCGTCCAATTGGTCGAAGCCGGTCTTCCGTCGTTTCCGTATCACGCCACTCTGGCCGCCATTTTGGGCGCCGAACAGGCTTCCATCTTCGAGCCGCTGGTCTCGAGTGGTCAGGTCGACCAATTAGCCGATCCATCGCAGATAGCCGGTCTCAGGGCGAGTCTGGAGATCCCCGCCAAGGATTATTTGAAGGCCATGCGCATGCGACGTCTGTTGCAGGAGGCGATTCAGTTGATGTGGGCCGATCTCGACGCCGTGGTCGCTCCCGCCCGCGCCGGCATTGCCCCCAGGGTCGATCAGCCCCTGTCCGCCGCCCCCGCCGCCCTTCGGCCCACGCCCCCGGACGCCAAACACACCGGCTTCGATGCGCTCATCCCCGCGTCCAACTTAGCCGGGCTTCCCGCACTGATTCTGCCCTGTGGCTTCGCCGATAACATGCCGGTGGCGCTCCAGTTAGTCGGCCCGCCCTGGTCCGAGAACACGCTATTAGCCGTGGGCAATGCCTATCAGTCCCGCACCGATTGGCATCGGCGAAAGCCACCAGCCGGGTAAGTGCGGGTGCCGAAGGTTTCAACCCCCCGCGGGCCCGCCCTGGTCTTACTCGATACTCAACGTCACCGTGTTAGCCGGGGCACCGTCCACAGTAACTAACAGGTTGACTAACCCCGCCCCCGCCAGGCTGCGCGGCACTTGCAGGTTCACCTGGTCGAGTCCCGTGAATTGCGATTGGGCGCCGAAGTACGCTACCGGCAAGCTAACTCCGTTCGCGCTGGCGGCGAGTGCGCCCGCGTGCCGAATCCCCGTCCCGTAGAGCACGAGGAATACCTGCTCGCCGGCCGGACCCAGGTTGATCGGGTTAGGCACGTAGCGATTCGACGCCGCATCCCACACCGCCGCGCTGGCAATCGTCTGGCTTCCATCCGGGTTCCCGTAAACCACCTGTCCCGCATAGATGCCCTGCCCGGTCATATTGGCGGTGAAGATTCCCGGCGCGATGCTCCCGACCTGGATCACCGTCACTAGCGTGCCGCCGCCTGGCAGCGTAATCGTCACGGTGGCCAGGCCCGCGGCGATGCCCGCCGGTATCGCGAAGTTGATCTGACTGGCGGAGGCGAAGACGGCGGATAACTGCGCCGGGCGGGACATGCCGGCGCTGTCGGTAATCGTCACCGTCGCCCCGCCGAGCGATGTTGGCAACGGCTGCGCACCTGTGGTGTCTCCATTCAGCCCTGTGATCCCGTACAGGCTGGCTAGCTCATCGGGAGCGAAGACCGTGGTGAGCAACGCCGCCGCGCTGCTCACCGCAGGCAGCGCCGCGGAGGTGCTGGCGAGGAAATTGGCGTCTCCCGAATACACCGCCTCAATCGGCTGCGCCGCCACGTTCGACGGCACGGTAACCACCGCTGTTCCGTCCGATAAACTTGCGGTAGCGACCACGGCGCTGTTCGCCGTATTGACGAACTGAACGCTGCCCGTCGGCGATCCCGTGCCCGGCGTCACCGGAGTAACATTCGCAGTCAGCGTCAATTGTCCGGAGGCCACGGCCAGGTTGAGCGAAGTGTTCGTCGCCGCCTGTAGCGTCGTCGCCTGTCCTACCGTCACAACGATCATGCGGAAACTCCCCAGCCACGTGCCGTCGCCGCTGTATTCCGCGGTGACCTCATTGCCGCCCGCGACGAGCCCGGTCAACGTGAAAGCCGCCGTCCCGGAAGCGAGTGCAACCGTGCCCACCGGCGTGCCGGGGGTGAACGCCGTGCCGCCGACCAGGAACGTGACTTGTCCGGTGGGAGGCGCGAACCCGGCCGGCGCCGTCGTGGGCGAGACCGTTGCTGTCGCTACCACCGCTTGCCCATACACGGGCGAGGCCGGCGACACGGTCAGCGTCACCGTAGTCACTGCGCTCACCGCCTGGCTATAACTGGCCTGCGCGGCCGGATAAATGCTATCGCCGCCGTACTGCGCGACGATGGTATGCGAACCACCGCCCAACATAGCCGTCGTATAAGCGGCCTGCCCGTCGGACACAGTCACCGCGCCCAGCGGTTTTGTGCCGTCCAGGAACTGCACCGTTCCCGTGGGGGAACCCGATGGTGCCCCAACACTCGAGACGCTCGCGGTGAAGGTCACCGATTGTCCCAACGTCGACGGGTTGGCGCTGCTTGCGAGCGTCAGCGAGGAACCAGCCAGATACCCCACGGACGACGTGCTGCCGCTGAAATTAGCGTCCCCGGAATAGATCGCCGTCACAGCGCCGGGCGTGACACCGGGCAAGGCAGCCGTCAAGCCGCTCAGCGGCACCGTTCCCAGCACCGTGCCGCCGCGCAGGAACTGTACCGAACCCGTCGGCGTTCCTGCGCCTGGCGGTGTTACGGAAACCGTCGCCGTCGCGATCTGCCCATTCACGCCGAGCGCGACGGCGGTGGCGGCCTTATTCACCACCAGCGTGGAATCGTCCAACAACGCGGCTGCCTGCGCCGCTGAAATGGCCTGGTAGACCGAATCGCCCGAGTAACTCGCACTCAGCGGATGGATGCCGGCGGCGAGAACTCCCAAGCTGAACGTGGCGACTCCGCCGCTGAGGGTTTTCGTTACTCCCGTCCCGTTATCCACCGTCAATGTGACCGTGCCTGTTGGTATCGTCGCCAGGCTGGTGACCACCGTTACAGTGACCGACGCTCCGACTCCATAAGTGACCGGGGCAGCGCCGACGGTAAGGCCAGGCTGTACCTGGGTCACCTGGAAGCTCTGGTTGACCGGCGTGGCAGCCGCGTAGGTGACGTTGCCGCTCTGCGTGGCCCGGATGGTGCAGGTGCCAACCGAGACCAGGGTCACCGTCGCAGCCGATACCGTACAAACGGGCGCGGTCTGCGAAGCGAAGCTCACCGTCAGATTCGACGATGCGGTCGCGCCGATCGTGAAGGGGGCGGCGCCGTAGGCCTGATTCGAGAGAGCGTTGAAGGTGATGCTCTGGCTGGTCTGACTTGCCGCGACCGTGTTCGATGTTCCCGTGATCGACGAAGTCACCGTGTCGGTTGCCCTGAGGGTCTGATTGCCCGCCGTCGCCATGGTCGCCGAAAACGTCCCGGTTCCAGCAGTTAGCGTGGAGTCAGACGGCAGAGTCGCCGATCCATCCGTGCTGGTGAAATGGACCGTGCCGGTGTAGCCGGCGGCGGTGTTGTTGTACTGGTCCTGAGCGGTCACCGAGAAACTGAAACTGACGCCCGCGGTCGCCGACGATGGCGCGGTCACGGCGAAATGGCTCGCCGTTCCGGCTGTGTTAGTCAGCGAAAAGTTCACGGTGGTCAGACCGGTTGCCGCGGCCGTCACGGCATAGGGGCCGCCGGCCGTCGAGCTCGCCGTGAATGGGGCCGATGCCACTCCGAAAGCGTTGGTCGTCACCGCGATCGTGTTCGTCGAGTTACTGAACGTGCCCGACGCGCCGGAAGCCAGTGCGGTAAAAGTCACGCTCACGCCAGACACCGGATTGTTGCCGGCGTCCTTCACCGTAACCGCCAGCGGATTCGCAAAGGCCGTGCCGACCGCCGCCGATTGCGGCGTTGTGCCCGGGTTCGCCGCCATCGACGTGGGAGCCCCGGCCGTGTTGGTGAGCGAGAAGTTTACCGTGGTAAGACCGGCTACCGCGGCGGTCACGGTATAGGCGCCGCCCACCGTTGAGTTCGCGGTAAACGGAGCCGAAGCTACTCCGGAAGCGTTGGTCGTCACCGTGATCGTGTTCGTCGAGTTACTAAACGCGCCCGAGGCGCCGGAAGCCGGCGCGGTAAAGGTCACGCTTACGCCAGACACCGGGTTGTTGCCGATGTCCTTCACGGTAACCGCCAGCGGATTCGCATACGCCGTGCCGACCGCTGCCGATTGCGGCGTTGTGCCCGAGTTCGCCGCCACTGACGAAGGAGCCCCGGCCGTGTTGGCGAGCGAGAAGTTCACCGTGGTAAGACCGGCCACCGCGGCCGTCACCGTGTAGGGCCCGCCTGCCGTCCAGTTCGCCGTGAAGGAACCGGCCGAGGCAACGCCGGAGGAGTTCGTCTGCACCACGATCATGTTGCTCAAATTACTGAACGCGCCCGTTGCGCCGGCTAATGGAGCGGTAAAGGTCACGCTCGCGCCCGGCACGGGGTTGTTAGCCGCGTCCTTCACGGTGACGGAGAGGTTCGTGCCGAACGACGTGTTGACGGCGGCCGTTTGCGGCGAGGTGCCCGAACCGGCGGCCATGCTGGCCGGCACTTGTACCACGGCCAGGCTGAGGGTGCCGCTAGTGGCCGAAGCCGCGGCGGTGCCACCCGAGGCGGTCGCCGCATTCGTCGTCGTGGGGTTGACCGCGGTAGCCGCAACCGCGACATTGATGCCGATCGCGTTGAAAGACGTGCCGCCATTCACCGCTTGCGTGCTTGAGCAGGTGATGGCGGTCGTCCCCGAGCAGCTCCAGCCGGCGCCGCTAAAGGACACGGCCGTAAAACCGGTGGGCAGCGTCTCAGTCACTGTGGTCGTGCCCGAGGTGACGCTCGATGCGCCAGCCGTGTTCGACACAGTAATGGTGAGCGTTCCGCTGGTGGCCCCCTGCGTGAACGTGCCTATGTATCCTTCGGCCACGCCAAAGACCGGAAGCACAATCACGTTGATCTGGCCGCTGGTGCCGGTGATGGACGAACTCCCGAGATCGGTCGCGGTGACGGTTTGGTTACCCGCCGTTGTCAGCGTCGCTGAAAAGGTCCCCGCACCCGAGGTCAAAGTGGAGTTGGACGGCAGAGTTGCCGATCCATCGCTGCTCGAGAAGTGAACCGTGCCCGTGTAACCGGTCGCCGTGTTATTGCCGGCGTCCAGTGCCGTAACCGTGAAACTGAACGACGTTCCCGAGGTTGCCGAGGAAGGCGCCGACACCGAGAAATGCGTGGCCGCGCCGACGGTGTTGCTGAGTGAGAAGTTCACCGCGGTCAGGCTGCCCGACGACGCCGTCACCGTGTAGGGGCCGCCCATCGTCAGGTTCGCCGTGAATGAACCGGCCGATGCCACGCCGGAAGAGTTCGTCTGCACCGTGATCGTATTGGTCGAGTCACTGAACGTACCCGATGCCCCCGATGACGGCGGCGCGGTAAAGGCCACATTCACGCCAGAGACCGCGATCCCGCCCGCGTCGGTCACAGTGACGGAGAGGTTCGTGCCGAATGCGGTGTTGATCGCGGTCGATTGCGGCGAGGTGCCGGAATTGCCGCCCATACTGTACGGCACCTGCGCCACCGCGAACGTGTCCGTTAAGCTGGTTGCATCAGCCAAAGCGCCGCCGCCCGAGGCCGTGGCCGCATTCGTGGTAGTCGATTTGAGGGCGCTGCTCGGCACAGCTACCGTGATATCGATCTCATTGAATGACGAGCCGCCGGCTACTGCATCCAAACTGGTGCAGGTGATCGCGTTGGTCCCCGAGCAAGTCCAACCGGTGCCGCTGAAGGACGCGGCGGTGAATCCGGTGGGCAGCGTCTCGGTCACTGTGGTCGTGCCCGCCGTCGATGCACTGCCCGTGTTCGACACCGTGATGCTGAGCGTGCCGCCGGTTTGCCCCTGCGTGAATGTGCCGCTGTGCGCTTCGGTGACGCTGAGGATGGGTGTCGTAGATATGGATATATGGTCGGCCGGGCTAAGTACGGTAGGTGTCCCGAACAAACCCGGGGCGCCCTCCGATACCTCGGGGGAGTTATCGCCGCCGGTCGCGCTGGCCGAAACGTTCAAGTTCAGCACCAGTTGGCCGTAAGAATCAGTGCCTTGCACCACATCCGCATTGGTGCAGGTCACGGTGGTAGTGCCGGAGCAACTCCAGTCGTTCGCGGGGATCGAGACGCCTGCGAAAGTCAGGCCGTTTGGCAGAGTATCGGTGATTGTGACGGGGTATGCGCTGCCTCCCGAAGTCACTGCCGCCACGCTCGTATTGCTTACGTTCAGCGTGATCTGTCCGGTGCTGCTTTGGATGAAACTCGCCGGGCTATGCGTTTCCGTAACCGTAAACGTGGGAACGTGGGGCGTGAGATTCAGGCACCAGCCGCTCAGGCCGTTGCCGGCGCTGGCCAGCGTGCTGGTGTGGTCATAGAAGAACAGGTCCCAACTGCCGTTGGGAGCGGCGCCGCTGAAAACCGAGGCGAATGTGGAGCTGCCGTTGGTGGCCGCCGAGTGAATGGTACCAGGCACGGCGTAAAACGGACTGCTCGAGAAGACCAAGGGCGGGAAAGAGCCGCTGGCTGGGTCGCTGGTCGGTTTGTACGGGCCAGTACCGAGCGTCGCAGGCACCTGCCCGCTAGCGCTGTCTGCGAACAGCAGGCTCGAGAAGGTGGAAGCCGAACTGTCACCGCCGGCTCCCGAGAAGAAATCGAGGTTACCGCCCGGGCCGACCAATAGCGACGTCAGGAAATCCGGACGCAGATCCTTGAAGTTCGTCAGCGCGACGCTCACCGTGTTGACCGTGCCGAAGAGGCCAGCCACGGTGATGTTGGAAGGATTGGGATACGCGGCGCCGCCGCCGACGCTATTCTGGTTCGGAATCTTAATCGCGCCGGTATTGCAGTAAGTCAGCACGCCACCGGTCAACGTAGTGGAAACGGAGTCGTCGATCCGCTGATCATAGCTGCCAATGCTCTGGTTGAAGCCGGTATCGCCGGAGTAAGTCGCCGTAATCGTATGGTCGCCCTCGGCCAGCGTGGAGACGTTGCAGGTGGCGGTGGCCGAATTAGTCCCGCCGGCGGCGAGCGCCACGCTGCCGCAGCCGGAAATCGTGGTGTTGGTGAGGCCGTCCTTGAACCCGACAGTGCCGGTGGGCGTGGCCGAGCCGCTGGTGACGGTGGCGGTGATCGCGACCGTCGCCCCAGTGGCCGCCGGGTTGGGCGATCCGCTCACCACGGTTGTAGTCGAGACTCCGGTAGCCGGCGTAATCGCGAGACACCAGCCGCCGATGTTCAACGTCTGGTTGTCCGTATAGGCGAACAGACTCCAGGTTCCGTTGGCGGTAATGCCGTCAAAGGTGGAGAACAGGGTTGCCGTGCCCACCGTAGCCGGGATGCCAACCCCGACATAGGTGCGGGTGGCGGCGGTGGCCGGCACGGTCGGCTCTTCGCTGGGAGGCGTTGTGGGCAAGGTCTGAATAAACGCCGCGGGCGTCGAGTAGAGGGCCGTCGGCGCGTAGGTGAGCGCGCCGTTGCCGACGAGTGGATTGGCACCGGTGGCCGGCGCGCCGCTATCGGAGAAGGTGACGCTGCCGGTATTGGTGGTCGTGCCGGTGCCTCCGCCAAGTGCCGACATCAGCACCATGGCCGCGCCGTTGGGTGCCTTCAGCAGCAGAACCGCGTCTCTTCCCTGGTCGGCGAAAGTGTAATTCTTCACTTGAACCGTGACGTCCTGGACGGCGTTACTAATGCCGCTCACTGTGACGACCGAAGGAAACGGCGCCATGTTGGTCTGCGAATTTCCCGCGATCGTTCCCGCGTTGCAGAAGACATCGGTTCCGCCCGACGTGGTCGGGTTATTCACCCACTCATAGTAAGGGGAGGTCGTGGAACTGGCGGTGAAGCCGCTACCCGGATTGTAGGTCGCGTTGATGTCGGCGATGCCCTCGGTCGCCAGGGCGGTGGTGGCGCAATTCGCCGTGACAGTGGCCCCGCTTCCGGTCAGTGCCACGTTGCTGCACAGCGTGGTGGTCGAGCCGCCGGCATACGGCGTGGAGGTGAACGTGACGGTGCCGGTGGGGGTGGCGGAGGTGCTGGTATTGGCGACCGAGGCGGTGAACGTGACGCTCGCCGCCGCCGTGATGGGATTCGCGGTGGCAGTCGAAATCGTCGTGCTCGTCGTGTCGTTGCTGGTACCGCTCGAATAGATCGACAGGGTCCAGCCGGTGAAGGAAGCCGTGCAGGATGGGTAGTCGTCGGAGATCATGTACAGGCCCCAGGTGCCGTTGGCCTGCTTTCCATTGAACACACTGTTGTAAGTGCCCGTGCCATTCGACGCCGCCATGGTGGCGGCGCTCAAGGTGCCCGGGCCCGGACTTGGGTAGGCGTCCTGTGACGGTGAAGCGCCCTGCACCGCCCAGAAAGAGCCTGGCGCGTAGCTGCCCAAGCTTCCGGTCAGCGTAGCGGTTGCCCCGCCGGGCCAGTTGGCGGGATAGTACGGCATGGCCGAGCCGTTGCTGGCGATGGTGATGCTGCCGTTGGAAACGGCCTGCTGGACGCCGCCGGCGGCGGACATGATCTCCAGGAACTGTCCCCCCGGGCCTTTGAGCAGATACGCGATGCTGGTGGTGCCGGAGCAGTTACCGCTGTTGTAGGGCGCGTTGATTCCGCTGATCGTCACCGAAAAGGGATGCGTGACGTCGGCGGTTACGGTTGAGGCGCCTCCGCCTACGGTGATCGTCGAGGGATAAACACTGGCCTCACAGGGAGTGGAAAGAATGGAGCAACTGTTATCGCCCGCGGTTGTGACGCTGGCGCCCGGCCCAGGGCCATAAGAAGTTTGCGCCGATGCGACGCCCGCCCCAAGCACGGCGGCCAATAACGTGACAAAGAACAAAGCTCTAGCCCGCACCATATTTCCTCCCGTTAGCGGAACAAGTGTAACACATGAGTTTCAGGACGGTTAGAGTAAGTTAGCGGATAGGGTACTAAGGTATGGTTATGGGGCGACCTTGGCCGGGACGCAGAGGATGACCGCGCTTCCGCATTTGTATTATTTTGCGCAATCAAATCGGAATTTCAGAAATCCATTGACAATAGAATCCCTCTGGTGATATCTATGACACGAGTGTAAACTGCTTGGGCCGCAGTGGCGCGGAACAGGCTGACAGGCCTGCACCGGCCGGGGGCGGGCAACTCGCTTCGTGCATGCGGGGCATAAAGGAAATGTGTGTCGTTTGATCGGGAGAGGTTCTCCCGGGAGGATATTTTATGGTGCCATATATCGGACAGATACTTTGCGTGGGATTCAATTTCGCTCCGATCGATTGGGCGATTTGCGACGGAAGCCTGCTGCCCATCTCGGAATACAGTGTCTTGTACGGTTTGATAGGTACGACCTATGGCGGCGACGGCGTCACCAACTTCGCTCTGCCGGACTTGCGCGGGCGGGCGCCGGTGCACCAGGGGCAGGGATACGTTCTGGGTACGAAAGGCGGCGCGGAAGCGGTGACCATCAACGCCGCTGAGTACCCGAATCATACTCACCCGGTCGGGGTAACCAGCGCCACGGCGAGTGCGACGGATCCCGGAAGCGGTGTGCTGGCGGCGACACCGGGCACGAATCTCCACGCCTCGGCCGCGCCGGTCGGGACGGACCTGTTGAACGGTGCGATGTGCGCGACGGCCACGGGAGGCTCGGCGTCGCATGAGAATCGGCAGCCCTATGTGATCTGCAATTGGATCATCGCGCTTGCCGGAGAGTTTCCAAGCCAGGGCTGAGTTCCCGCCTGTGACAATCGAGGAAGGGGAGAAAACGAATGTCTGAATACTTCTTAGGACAGTTGATGTTGTTCCCGTTCGGCTATGCACCCGTGGGGTGGACGCCGTGCAATGGACAGACGTTGTCCATCGGCCAGTACAGTGCCTTGTATTCCCTGATCGGCACGGCCTTCGGCGGCGATGGAGTTACGAATTTCAAGCTGCCCAATCTGGCGGGAGCGACGCCGATCATGGCCAGCGGCACGGCTTATCCGCGGGGTGCCGCCGGCGGAGAAGCGACGCATATCCTGACGATCGCCGAAGTACCTGCCCACACGCATACGCTGCAGGCGACCAGTAACACGGCGTCGACCGGCGTTCCCACTGGAAACCTGTTGGCGAAGCCCGCGATCAACGTTTACGCCCCGGCTAGCGGCGCGCCGGCGCAATCCATGCAGAGCGGGACGCTGCAGCCGAACGGCGGGGGCCAGGCGCACGAGAACCGCACGCCGTATACGGTGATGAATTGGTGCATTGCGCTGACCGGGTTATTCCCGTCGCGTGGTTAGAACTGACAAGGAGAGACGACAATGGCTGACGTATTTCTCGGCTCGCTGATGCTGGTCCCCTACGATTTCGCGCCGTACGGCTGGGCCTTCTGCCAGGGCCAATTGCTGCTGATCCAGCAGTATTCCGCGCTCTTTTCGCTGTTGGGAGTTCAGTATGGGGGCGACGGCAAAACTAACTTCGCGCTGCCCAAGCTGTCCGGATGCCTGGTGGTGGGCGCCGGAGCGCCGCCCGGAATGAGCGTTTACGAGATGGGGAAATCGGGAGGTAGCCCTTCGGTGACGCTGGGTTCCCCGAATGTGCCCTCACACGGACACGCCGTGGCGGCCGCTGCGGCGCCACACGGACTCAATCAAGCCACGCCCGTGAACAATTCGTTCTACAACTCGACGCCGAACAGTCTCTATGCCGCAAGCGCGGCGCCCTTCGTGAACCTGACCGCCGGACCGGGCACAAACGGCGCGCTGGCGCCGCAGGGCGGTGGCCAGGCGCACAACAACATGATGCCGTACGTCGTGCTGAACTGGATCATCGCGCTGACGGGCTATTATCCCACGCGCGGCTGAGCGGGCTGAACGGACTCACTATCGGATTGACTCGCGGAATCGCCCTCCGCCCGGCGGCTGGATGAGATTCTGGTGCGCCCGGAGGGACTCGAACCCCCGGCCTACTGGTTCGAAGCCAGCCGCTCTATCCAGCTGAGCTACGGGCGCACTACGGCAATTCTAGCAGGGAGACGGGCTCCCGTTGTTCTGCCATCGTGCGCCGGGGTTCACGCGCCGGGCGTACCCTCGTCCGGTCAGACCGGGGGCGGGCCGATTTACCTCGGAGGCACCATGTTGATGCGGCCGCCTGCGTCGACGCGGACTCCCATGCTCCAGACCGGGGCGGAGCCGGTAACGGACAGCGTTCCCTTCTGGCCGCTGAAGACTGCCACGCTTTTCGACACGACGACGGAGCCCTGCTGCTGGGCTGGGACGACGATGTTGCCGGAGCCGAGCAAGGTCCCCGCGCTGTTATAGACCGCCAGGCCGAGCGTCGCCGAACCGGTGGCCGCCGGATTGAAGATATAGAGTGTGGTGGTGGCCGTGGATGTGGCGTCGAACGGAATCGCGAATGGCGGCGTCATGGCGACCGATGGCGCCACCATGTCCACCCCCACCTGCGCCATGGCGGGCATGCGCTTGGTCGCATCGCCGGTGGTGACGACGGCGAAGACCTGCTTCTGCGGACTCGACGTTCCGGCGGTGGTGACGGTGGCGGTGCCGTAGGCGGGAATCGTCAGGTTCTGCCATGCGGCGGCGGCAGCCGATCCGGTGGCGATCGGGGCGGGCGCTCCGGCTGCGGAGAAGAACGCGAGCGAGGCCGTCGTCGAGGACGCATACGGGTTCAGCAGCGTGAAACTGGTGGCGATGCCGCCGCCATCCTCGACGAGAGGAATCAGCGTGACCTGGCCGCCAGCGACCGCAGTGAATGCGGCCACCACGGTCACCGTTACCGGAATCGTGATCGACACGCCCGTGCCGGAGATCGCGATGGCGCCACTATACTGTCCCGCAGCGGTGAAGGACGCCGTGTTCCAGGCTACCGACAACGAGGCCGGCTGGGACTTGCTCACACTCAATGCGGCCGCCGAGAGCGCGATCCAGGATTGGTTCGCCTTGACAGTGAGCGCGACCGCCGCTGCCGACGCCGTGCTCAATTGAAGGCTCTGTGTGGCCGGCGTGGTGGCGCCGATGGTCCAACTTGCGGTCAGGGCCGGCGACGAAGGCGTCACGATCGCGGCCGTCGCGGCGGGGGCGACGTTCACTTGCACCGGGATGGAGACGCTGACGCCCGTCCCGGTCAACGTAATGGTGCCCGTATACGCCGCCGCAGCCGTGAACGACGCCGTGTTGAAGCTCACCGAGAAGCTGGCGGCCTTCGATTGAGTCACGCTCAAACTGCTCGCCGAGAGGCCGATCCACGATTGGCTCGCTTGAACGGTGAGTGCAACCGCCGACGTCGAGCCGGTGCTCACTTGAATGACTTGCGCGGCGGGAGGCGTGGTTCCGATGGTCCAACCTACGGCGACAGACGATGGCGACGGCACGATTGCCACCGTGGGCGTGGCCGCGGCGACAGTCACCTGCACGGGGATGACGACGGAAACTCCCGTTCCGGCCAGAGTGACGGTGCCAGCGTAGGTGCCCGCGGCAGTGAAGGACGCCGTGCTCAATGCGATCGACAGACTGCCGGTCTTCGACAGGCTCAAGCTGGTTACAGAAAGCCCGATCCACGATTGGCTCGCTCTCGCGGTGAGCGCGACCGCCGAGGCCGACGTGGTGGTCAATTGAACGCTCTGCGTGGCGGGAGTTGCCGCCCCCACGGTCCAATTCACGCTCACCGACGCCGGCGACGGAGTTACCGTCACGCCAGAAGCGGCGGTGGGCGAAAGATACTTGCTTAAGCTCGGGTAGGCAGCCGAGAAACGAGCATACCCTGCGACGAACGGGCTGATCGAACACGCATTGCCGGTCGGGCCATAGGTCAAGGTCCCGACGACCAGTTCGTCCGGCGTGAACAGGGGCGAGCCGGAAGAGCCCGGCTCGATGACGCCGGCGGTAGCCTGGATCTGATAAAACATGCTGGCGGGCGCCGTGTCGGTCCCAATCTGAACCGTCGAGTCCGCCTCGCGCTGTCCGAACACGATGCGCGTGTAATCGGCCTCGGGGTGATGCATGCCGACCGCCGCGCCCCCCATTGCCAGCGCTGTCGCGCTCGAATTCCATCCATAGAAGGTGAGGCCGACGTTTGGCAACGTGGTGAGCAGCATCAGACTGTAATCGCCGCTGGCGATCGGGGCGCTGGCCAGGTAGGTCGCGCCTAAACTCGTTGGCGAGTTCGACAGGTTGGGCGCCGCTCCGTTGCAGGTGGACGTCTGATATTTCCAGAAGACTTCCACCGTCTGCGCCATGGCTTGCGTCGAAACACAATGATTGGCGCTGAGGAAATACGGTTTGGAGTCGTTGTTGCCGTTATTGACGAGCGATCCCGAACAGGCGTACTCGGCCCCTCCGGTTTCGAACACATACATCCCGACGCCGCTGGCCGTCGATCCCCACGGCGAGTAGCAACTGACATCGAGTTCGCAACTGCCGACCGACATGGTCTGCTCGGAGGCCATCAGGTGGGCGATCCGCGTGATGGAGAAAGGAACCGCTTCCGTCCGCTGGTCGGCCAGATACTCGACGACAGCCGTGTCGGCAAAGACGGTGTGGCTCCAGAAGTCTCCGCTATCGTCGATTCCAGTACCGGTGTAGGGTCCGTAGGTCTGGCTGCGATCCTCGCTATAGACCCAGACGGAACCATGCCCCACGGCGAAATCGTGGAAGTGAATGCGGACGCCGGAGGCGCCATCGGACTGGACTGCCATTCTCCACACGGCCCGGCCCTCATCGAGCGGCAGCCACTCACCCGCGTTCTGCGCCGCGGTATCGACCGATCGCTCGATGCCCATCATCGGCAGTTGCGGTTGCCGCACCACCGCGTCCAGCTCCGCTTGCCGAACCGCGCCGAGCCGAAACGGGGCGGGCGTGGAAACGCCGAACCGGAAGCTCGCCGGCGTGGCTGCCGGTGTCTCGATGGCGGCGCTGGCCCGACGGTGCAACGGTCCCAGGCGGGCCAATGGCTGGCCCGCCGCGGATGCGGCGAGCAGGGCCGACAACAAGACAGACTGCCAGATGATGTGATTCGATCTCATATCGCTCTCTTGCCTATCTCATCGCCTCAAGAGCGCAAGTTAAGAGAGCTAACTAGACTTAGTAACCGGGGCGAAGTCCAGCAGGGTGGGGGTGCCAAACACATTAGAGGAAGCGGAAGCCGGGCGGAAATGCCGTGGATCGACCGGTGACGGCTGGGGCGATCACCGGGTATTCCAGTGGGAATCTACCGTACCGGCGGCGCCAAAGCCACTGAGGAAGGCCGCGGACAAATACTGAGTTACGGGTGCCGCCTGCTTAGCCTAAGGTGCGCCGAGGATCAGAGCGGAATTGAAAATACATGAGAAGCGCCCGCGGAAACGCCTTACTTTGACAGTTCCCATCGGCGAACGCGGAGGCTTCGCCGGGCCCCGGGCAATCGGCGTCTTCCTCCAGCCCTCCGCCCGATCGCCGCGCAGCCCTATTGCGGCGGGCTCTGGGCGATGTTGCCGAGACCGGCGTACTCCTCTTTCACCGTCACCACCTTATCGCCCTTGAAAGTGACGAAGGTGATTCTTCCGGGCGGAAGGCCGTAGACCCAGTCTTCCAGTTCCACGCCGTCGGCGGTCTCGCGCGACTTGTGGACGGGGCGGCCCATCGCCAGGACCACTTGATCGCGCGTCATGCCTTCCAGCGCGCGCTTTTCCTTGATGGCCGCCTGCACCACCGGCGTCAGGGTTTCCGAATAGATCTCGCTGGCACTGTGCTTTTCGAAATCGAGCACTGGCGCCAGGATCTTCTTCACCTCGGCCGCTTTCATCGGCTCGATCGGCTTGTGAAACAGCAGCACCAGGTACGTTCCGCTCTTGGCGTTGGAATCGCCGTTGGCAATGGGCTTCATAGTGGGAGTGCTCGAAGTGCCGCCACCAATCTGGACGTTATGGTACCAGTGGCGACCGCCCTCGAAGCCGCCGTTGATATCGAGCACCAGCCGGTCGGCGGCGATCGTCACCCTGGTGACCTGCACCAGGTCGCCCTCGCGCGCGGCGGGGCCGGCCGTCTTGGCGACAGCCGCCCAGGCGTTCTTGTCCCAACTTCCGTCGGCGTTGAATTCGAGCGGTTTGCGGGAGCGCGGCAGGAGCACCTTCACATTGGCATATTCGAAGTCGAGCCCGCGCGCGAGTTCGACTCGATCCTGCCAGGTGAGCTTGTCGGCGGCACCGAGAGCGGGCGCCAGCGTCAGGATGCCAAGGGCGGCGATGGTTCGCATAAGACGTCCTCCGCCGGCGTCCAGGCAAGCGGCGAGGCTTGCCGGCAGACAGGCGCTTTCCAAACGAAAACCCATAATGCCACCAGGGCGGCTGAGGTAAGCACGCTGGCTTCCGGACCGTAATCGCCGCCGCTCCATAGTCTACCGGCAGACCACGTCATGGCGTGGCCGGTCACCTTCATTGTAAGCCCACTGAGATTCACGCCGAACAAGGGCAGCGTGAGGTTCCATCCGAAGTGCAGGCCGATGGGCAACCACAAGTCGCCGCTGCGCCAGTACGCGTAGCCGAGCAGGATGCCGAAGCCGGCCGTATTGGCGATGCCGAAGGCGGTCGCGTGCGGGTTGGCGCCGTGAAGCAGGGCGAACACGATGCCCACGGGCAGGATGGCGGCGACGGGCCCGACGGCGCCCATCAGCACTTGAAAACCGTAGCCGCGAAAGAGCAACTCTTCGCCCGCCGCTCCCATGGCCAGTATGATGGCGAGGTACAGGACGCTCGTGAGCGAGCCGGGGTCGGCCGGCGTGGTCCGTATGTGCGCGGCGCCCACCGCCAGCGGCGGCGCCAGCACCAGGCACGCGGCCACCACGCCGCCGGCCAGGCCCAACGCCAGGTTGACGGCCGAGGCGCGGCGCCACCAGAGCCCGGCGTCCCGCAGCCGGTAGCCGTGGTGGATGCGCAGGGAAACCCAATTGGCCAGCGCCGCGGCGAGCAGAATGGGAGCCGTCAACCCCACCAGGTATACGCCCAGCCACTCGAACATCGTGCCCAGCGTGAGCGCGGCCAGATAGTACAGCGCTACGTAGAGCAGGATCTGCAGGACGGTTCGCAGAGGATCGGGGCGCGCTGGCATCGGAGGAACTTAAAGTCTAGCGCGGTTCGCGTGAGAAGCGGCGGGCTTCAAGCCGTGGCGCGGAGCTTGTCGAGGAAGTGGAACAGCGCTGCACCAACCACCGCGTTCAGCGCGCCGTACAGTAGCCAACTCTGGTAATCGAAAGCCGGCTGCTGCGCCAGCAGCGCCCGCTGCATCATCCAATAGCAAACCTGGTGAATGAAATAAAACAGGAGCGATAGAAACAGCCGGATAAACGTGTTCTCGACGTTGAAGTGCACGCCGATCGAGGCGGCAAAATAACCCACCAGGGTTTTGCAGATGCCGAACATGCCAAGCGGGTTTTTCGACAGCGAGTCCTGCGCCAGTCCGATCAACGCTCCGGTGACGAGACCGCCGACCTGGTTTCGCTGGGTCAACGAAAGATATACGACCACCAGCAGCGGCATGTCCAGGAAGCCGAGAAAGGGAAAGAACAGCGGAACGTAGACCTGAAACAGAATGGCCAGCAGGGGGATGACAATGAAGACCCAGGCACGAAAACGCGAGACCGGACCATCGCTCTGGCTGAGCAGCATGCGGCCCGACGAGTAAGCCATTACTGCTTGGTGCTCCCAATCGGCTCGCCATTGGCCTGGTTGGAATGGCGGGTGGAATCGGTGGGCTTGCTGGCGGCGCCGGCGGACGGCTTGGCGCCGACGTTGGCCGGCAAGGCGGGCGCCGGCATGGGTGCCTTGGGCAGCGTAGTGTGTATCCCGCTGAAGTTGGGTTCGCTGTACGCTCCAGCGCCGAAGGTGTGGCCCTGCGCTTCGCCGGCGGCCTGATATTCCAGACGCAGCTTATCGGCTTCGGTAATCGGTGGCGAGGCGGGGCCGGCGACGGCGGGCACAGCGGGCTTGGGTTCATCGGGCGGCGGCGGCGCAATATAGACCGGCTGGTCGGCGGCGGGCGCCGGCGGAATGTCCTGATGCACGCCCTGGGTAATAATCAATACATCCTCCAGGCCGTGCTGCAAGCCCACCGGCTCGAGCAGAATCTCCTTGAACGGCTGCGCGTCGCGCACGCTGCGCACCATGCCGACCGGAAAACCGCGCGGGAAGATGCGGTCGTCGCCGGAGGTGTAAAACCATTCGCCCACCTGCACCTTTTCCTGAATGGGCACGTAGTCGATCTTGAGCAACGGCGTCCCTTGCCCTTTCAAAGTGCCGCGGACAGCGCCGTCCGGGCTCATCACGCCGGCGGCGAAATCGGCGTCGGTGGCGAGCAAAACTTCCGATGCCGTCGGATAGGCGGCAATCACTTTGCCGACGATGCCATCCGGCGTCACCACCGCCATCCCGCGCTCGACGCCGCCCGCGCTCCCGGCATCCACATACACCACCTTGGCGTTGGAGCCGGCCCCGGTGCCGATCACGGTGGCGGCCAGCGTCTTCGAAGGGATGCGCGCCTGGAACACGCCGAGCGCCTTGGCGCGTTCGGCGGTGTTCAGTTCGTTCTTGAGGAAAATATTCTCCAGCTTGAGATGGCCGACCTGGTCGCGCAGCCGGCGGTTCTCGGCGTCTTCGTCGTGCAGCAAAATGTAGTTACGGATAAAGCCGACGCTGCCTCCGCGCATCAGTTCGACCACGCGCGCGAAGGGAGTGACGGCGGTCACCGTCCACACCCGGATGACACGCACGTCCTGATCGTTCTTCACTTGTATCGCCAGCAGCAGAAACTGCGCGAAGATCACCAGCAGAAGGATGGTGAGGTTGCGGTAACGGTTGACGAACGACTCCATAAGCGCGGGGCCGCGCCCCTTTTAGTCTATCGAAATCTTCCGCAGCAGGCGGAAATCGCTGAGCATGCGGCCGGTGCCCAGAACCACCGAGGCCAATGGGTCGTCGGCGATCGAGACGGGAAGGCCGGTTTCCTCGCGGATCCGCTTGTCCAGGTTCTTGAGCATGGCGCCGCCGCCGGTTAGCACGATGCCTCGGTCGCTGATATCGGCGCTGAGTTCGGGCGGGGTGCGTTCGAGCGCCACGCGAATGGCGTTGACGATGGTGGCCACGCATTCGGATAGCGCTTCGCGAATCTCGGTGTCGTTCACGGTGATGGTGCGCGGCACGCCCTCAATCAGGTTGCGCCCCTTGATCTCC
>PMKM01000106.1:48198-48378 GCA_003157745.1 Bryobacterales bacterium
GCCACCATGGCCTGCTCGACCAGGTGCACCTCGCTCGCCTTGGCGCGATATGCCGAATCCATCACGGCGCGTTTTTCCACTTGTGTGATTTCGCTGGGAACTCCGATGACGATGCGGGGATGCACCAGCATCTTGCGACCGTGCGCTTTCTGAATAAAATAATTCAGCATGCGCTCGGTG
>PMKM01000244.1:0-462 GCA_003157745.1 Bryobacterales bacterium
GGGCACCGCCGATGCGGTTTATCAGAACATTTATTCCATCGGCAGCGAGCAGCCCAAGCACATGATCATCCTCCAGGGCGACGCCATCTACAAGATGAACTACAACCGGATGCTGGAGTACCACAAGGAGACCAAGGCCGATGTCACGCTGGCCACGCTGCCGGTTCCACCCGAACAGGTGAAGCAGTACGGCGTGGTGGAGGTGGGCAAGACGGGCGAGGTGCTGGGCTTCCAGGAAAAGCCCGCCGCCACCAGCTTCCGCTCACCCTTTAATCCCGGTTCCGTGGATGCATCGATGGGCGTCTACATTTTCAATACTGAGATTTTGCTCAAGGCTCTGATCGCCGACGCCGAGGATCCGGCTTCGAGGCACGACTTTGGCCACGATATTTTGCCCAATATGCTGGGCAAGAAGAAGATGATGGCTTACAACTTCGTCGATGAGAACAAGAAGCAGGCGCT
>PMKM01000244.1:491-14998 GCA_003157745.1 Bryobacterales bacterium
GGCGAGCCGGGCCGCTCGGGCATGGCGGTCAACTCGGTGATCACCGCCGGCGTCATCATCTCCGGCGCGTCGGTGACCAACTGCGTGGTCTCGCAGGATGTGCGCGTCAACTCCTACTCGACCGTGGACGCCAGCATCATCTTCTCGCACGTGAACATCGGGCGGCACTGCCGCATTCGGAGAGCCATCATCGACCGCCACGTCCACATTCCCGAAGGCACCATCATTGGCTACGATGCGGTCGAGGACAAGCGCCGCTACTTCGTGACGCCGTCGGGGCTGACCATCGTCACCCGCGACGCCTCGCTCTTCGAGAATCCCGTCGAGCCGGAGTTCTCGCAGCGGTATTAGGGCAGGGAACTGAGATGAATTCACCGGCGCTTCACCTCACCGCCGAGATGAACTCACTGCTGGCGCGCATCCGCGAGCTGGCCGCGATGGCGTATGACCTCGATGCGCTGGAGAGTGGCATCGTCGAGGCCATCGGCGCGCGGCTCCCGCATTACAACTGGACCGGCTTTTATTGGCTCGACCCGATGGATGCGGAGACGCTGGTACTGGGCGCTTTTGTGGGCGAACCAACCCCGCATGTGCGCATCCCGGTCTCACAAGGCATCTGCGGCGCGGCGGCGGCTTCGGGCGAGACGGTGGTGGTAGACGACGTGCATGCAGACCCGCGCTATCTCTCCTGCTCTATCAAGACAAAATCCGAGATTGTTGTCCCCATCCGCGCGCGCGGCAAGGTCGTGGGCGAGATCGATATCGACAGCCACTCGCCGGCCGCCTTCACGGAGATCGACCGCGGATTCGTTGAAGAAACGGCGCGCATCGTCGGGGCGTTTATTGAGGAGCGTTCCGGCAAGACGATCTAGTACTCCAGTTGAAATCGAAGGTTCCGGAAGGAGGCGCGCATCATCGCGCGAAGAGATCCAGCCGAATGGCGCTGCTCATCACCTTGTGGCCTTCGACAGAGAGATGCAGGTGGTCGCCGTGATTTTTCGTGTGAGTGTCATGGGTAACGGTTTACCATGGATACCTGTGTTCAGCCGGCTTTCTGTGCCGCGGCAAGAATTTCATTTTTGGAGCTTCCAATGCCTCTCTCGATCCGATCGTCCCTCCTTTGCATCTGCATTTGTTGCCTGCTCGCCGCGTCCGCGCTGGCGCAACGAGCCTCCGCTCCGCCTGCGGGCGCGTTGACCGCCGATCAGGATCAACACAAGATGATGGATCAGCTGGGCATAAAGGCGCTGCGCCCAGGGCCGAGCGGCAACGAGAAGGCGCCCAATCACGCCAACATCGACGAATCGAAGGCCAATCCCTATCCAAATCTTCCCGACCCGCTCACGATGAACGACGGCCGGAAGGTGACAACGGAAAAGATGTGGTGGGAGGAGCGCCGGCCGGAGATCGTCGAGATGTATTCGAAGTACGTCTATGGGCGCGTTCCCAGCAGCGTGCCGAAGGTTACATGGACGGTGACCGCGGTGGATCACGAGATGATCGGCTTCACGCCGGTGACGGCCAAGGATCTGATCGGCACGGTGGACAACTCGGCCGACCCCGCGATCAGCGTGCGCATTCACATGACGCTGGTCACGCCCGCTTTTGTCAAAGGGCCGGTTCCGGTGCTGATGATGTTTGGCCGCGCCGGATTCCCCAATCCCAACGAGCCGCGCGGTGATGATCTCAACCGCATCAACAATGCCTGGAAGGCGCTGCTTCTCCAACAGGATCCCTCGCTCAAGGATGTTTTTGCCCAGCATCCCGCATGGGAACCGCTCAAGGAGAGCCCGTTCTTTCAACGCCCCGATCTCAACGAAGACGGCGACCTGCCCAACATATGGCAGTTGATTGGCGCGGGCTGGGGCTTTGTCCTGATCGATCCGGCCAGCGTGCAGGCGGATGACGGCGCGGGGCTGACGCGCGGCATCATCGGGCTGGTGAACAAGGGGCAGCCGCGCACTCCGGAGGATTGGGGCGCGCTGCGGGCCTGGGCGTGGGGAGCGGACCGCGGCCTGGATTACCTGGAGACCGATCCCGCCGTCGATGCCAAACACGTGGGAATCGAAGGCGTCTCGCGCTACGGCAAGGCTGCGCTGGTCACCATGGCCTTCGATCAGCGCTTCGCCATGGTGCTGGTCGGCTCCAGCGGCAAGGGCGGAGCTACGCTGCTGCGCCGCAACTTCGGCGAGGCGGTGGAGAGCCTGACGGGTGGCGAGTACTACTGGATGGCCGGCAACTTCATGAAGTACGGAGCCTCCGAGGCCTCCTTTGGCGTCGGGTCGCCGGGCGACATCCCGGTCGATTCCAACGAGTTGATCGCCCTTTGCGCCCCGCGCTTGACATTCATCAGCTACGGCATCCCGGAGAAAGGCGACGCCAAATGGCTCGACCACCAGGGCAGCTTCATGGCCACCGTGGATGCGGGCCGTGTCTTCGCGCTGCTGGGCGCCAAGGGCATCGGAGTCGAAGGCGACTACCATACCGCCAAGATGCCGCCGGTCAACACCGGGCTGCTGGACGGGCAGCTCGCCTGGCGTCAGCACGACGGCGGCCATACCGACGCCCCCAACATGAAGTGGTTCATTCAGTGGGCCGGCAAGTTCATTGGCCACACTCCGCCGCAGTAGTTTCATTCTCCATGCCGGGGCGCCCGCGGGCAACCGGCGAACGAATCGGTGGGCTGGAGCGTCAGCAAATAAACGAGCTTGCGGAACCAAGCGGATGGTTCGTTCGTATCTTTTCAGAATGGTTTATGCCGCGCGCAGCAACCCTGCTCCGCGCGGCACAAATACGTATGAAGCAGCGGGACGTCCAACTGATGCTGTTGCCGATTGACGAAATCCCGATTCCGAAACCGCCCAACCTCAAGAAGAAAGGGAAACGACTTTGATGAAGACCTTCGTTCGTGTCTTAATGTGCTTTTTGTTGCTTGTCACTGCCGCCGGAGCGCAGGACAAGAAGGCTGCCGGAGTTCCACCCTTGATCGATCGAGAACTGATCTTCGGCAATCCCGAGATCGCGGGAGCCGAGCTTTCCCCGAACGGACAATACCTTGCATTCCTCAAGCCGTGGAAGGACACGCGCAATGTCTACGTAAAGGCGGTCGGCGAGCCTTTCAGCGCGGCGCGGCTGCTGACCACGGAGAGCAAGCGGCCCGTTGCCGGATTTTTCTGGACGCGGGACAGCAAGTCCATTCTCTACGTCAAGGACCATGATGGAGACGAAAACTATAACGTCTATGCGGTGGATCCCGCGGCCAAGCCGGAGGCGGGCGCGGATGCTCCGGCCTCACGCGATCTGACTGGGCTGAAAGGCACGCGCGTGATTCTGTATGAGTTGCCCAAGAGCGATCCGGATGTTGCCTACATCGGGCTGAATGACCGGGACAAGGCCTGGCACGACCTCTACAAGCTGAAGATTTCGACCGGCGAGAAGACGCTGCTGCGCAAGAACACCGATCGCATTGTGGGCTGGGACTTTGATCTGAAGGGCCAGTTGCGGCTGGCAGCGCGCAGCGCGGATAACGGCGACACGGAGATACTGCGCGTGGATGCCGACAAGCTGACCAAGATCTATTCCTGTTCCGTCTTCGAGAGTTGCGGCACGCTGCACTTTCTCCCCGATAACAGCCGGGTCTATATCGAGACCAACAAGGATGTCGATCTGATTCAACTGGCGCTTCTCGATCCGGCGACCGGCAAAACCGAGAAGGTGGAATCGGACCCGCTGGGCAAGGTGGATTTCGGCGGGGCGCTCTTCCGGGAAGACAACGACGAATTGGTCGAAACCTGGTACGTCGACGCCCGTGTCAAAACCTACTATACGGACAAGGCCTTTGGCGCCGATGTTCACTGGCTTGAGCACAAGTTCCCCGGCGAAGATGTGATGTTGGTTTCACGGACGCGAGACGAAAGATACTGGCTGTTTACGGCACACAGCGACACTGAGCCGGGGCAGACGCTGCTCTTCGACCGCAAAACCCGCGTCATCACGCCGCAGTACAAGATCCGTGAGAAGCTGCCGCGCCAGGATCTGGCGGAGATGAAGCCGGTCACCTACAAATCCTCCGACGGCCTGGAGATTCCCGCTTATCTGACGCTGCCCAAGGGCGTGGAGGCGAAGAATCTGCCAACTTTGATCGTTCCTCACGGCGGCCCATGGGGGCGCGATGAATGGGGCTATAACACGCTGGCGCAGTTTTATGCCAATCGCGGCTACGCTGTTCTCGAGCCCAACTTCCGCGGCTCGACTGGCTACGGCAGAAAATTCCTGGATGCGGGCAACCTGGAGTGGGGCCGCAAGATGCAGGACGATTTGACCTGGGGCGTGAAGTACCTGATCGCCGAGGGCATCGCCGATCCCAAACGGGTGGGCATTATGGGCGGCTCGTATGGCGGCTACGCGACGCTGGCCGGGGTTGCCTTTACTCCCGACCTTTATGCCGCTGCGGTGGACGTTGTTGGGCCTTCAAACCTGATTACGCTGATGGAATCGATTCCTCCTTATTGGGAAGCGGCCCGCAAGACCTTTGCCGTGCGCATGGGCGACGTGAGCACGCCGGAAGGCAAGGCGGAGTTGGCGGAGCGCTCGCCGCTGAATTCTGTCGACAAGATCAAGACTCCGTTGCTGGTGGCGCAGGGCGCCAATGATCCGCGTGTCAACCGGCGCGAGGCCGAGCAGATTGTCATCGCGCTGCGTGATCGCGGCTTCCCGGTGGAGTATATTCTCGCTCCCGATGAAGGCCACGGCTTTGCCCGTCCGGTCAACAACCTTGCGCTGTTTATGGAAGCTGAGAAGTTCCTGGCCGCGCACCTGGGAGGAAGATTCCAGGAGGGCGGCTCGGCGGAGTCGGTGGCGCGTTTGAAGGAGATCACCGTCGATCCCAAGACCGTTGTTTTGGCCAAGAAGGTGGACGCGGCCGAGGTTGGCACACCCAAGCCGGCCGTCGATCTGCAGCCTGGTGTCTGGCACTATTCGGTAACGCTTGAAATGGGCGGCCAGCAGATGAACCTTAAGCTCACCTCCACAATCACCGACAGCGGCACATCCTGGACGGCGCTCAATGAGGTGGAAACGCCGGGAGGCACGATGACCGAAACCGCGATCCTCGCGAAGAACACTTTGATTGTGCTCAAGGGGAAGATGAACCAAGGGCCCGCATCCATCGATCTGGACTTCACCAGCGGCAAGGCGGTGGGCAAGATGAGCATGAACGGTCAGGATATGCCGATCTCCGTCGATCTTGGCGGTCCGCTCTTTGCCGATGGCGCCGGCAAAGGCCAGGTCATCGCTACACTTCCCCTGGCGGAGGGTTTCAGCACATCCTTCCGCAACTTCGATGCCATAACGCAGAAAGTCAAGTTGCAGCAGCTCAAGGTTATCGGCACAGAGTCGGTCACTGTGCCCGCGGGGAAGTTTGACGCTTACCGGGTTGAAGTCTCTTCGGCGGACGGCGGCACGGACAAAACGACGTTGTGGGTGGCAAAGGACTCCCGCAAGGTAGTCAAGTCCAGTTCCGCCCTGGCCTCGATGGGCGGTGCGGTGATGACCGTGGAATTAAGCGAGTAGCCAAAGCTACGTCCAGAATTCCGAAAGCAACAAAACCGGCCCGCTTCTCGAGGTGAGAAGCGGGCCGGTTTGCTTACCATTCCTGGGGGCTGTCGCCACGCCCTCTCAGGACCAGGCTCCCCAAGAAATCCAACTTGCTTCAATCTCTGTAACTTTTTGAGGGCCATCAGAGTCTGATTGGTACGAGGTGCATTCCCCGCTCGCGCCTTGACCAAAGACAGACCAGCACAGGGCTGACGGAGTGATTAGGCTTGATTTTTCTTCTTGTTCTCGCGTTCATCGGCGGCATTCTGACCATCTTGAGCCCGTGCATCCTTCCCGTGCTTCCCTTCGTCTTCGCGCGCTCAGACCAGCCCTTCCGCAGGAGCGGCCTGCCGCTGCTGGCGGGCATGGCGGCGACCTTCGCGCTGGTGGCCAGCCTGGCTGCCGTAGGCGGCGCGTGGGTGGTGCGCGCCAATCAGTATGGCCGGATCGCGGCGCTGAGCCTGTTTGCGGTTTTCGGGTTGACGCTGCTCTTCTCGTCGCTCGCCGCGCGGCTGGCGCGTCCGCTGGTCCGGCTGGGCGACAGGCTCTCTGGCAGTTCCGAGGCTGGCGGTGGCGCGGGCCGGTCGTTTGTGCTGGGCATTGCCACCGGGCTGCTGTGGACGCCCTGCGCCGGGCCGATTCTGGGGCTGATTCTGACCGGAGCCGCGTTGAGCGGCGCGAGCGCGCGGACGGCGATTCTGCTGCTGGCCTACGCCGCCGGAGCGGCCACTTCCTTGACGGTGGCGTTGCTGGCCGGAGGGCGCGTCTTTCGGGCAATGAAGCGCTCGCTGGGCGCGGAGATTTGGGTTCGGCGGATTTTGGGCGTCGCCGTGCTGGCGGGCGTGGCGGCTGTGGCCTTCGGGCTGGACCGCGGCATCCTTACACGGCTCTCGCTGGCCGGCACATCGAATCTGGAGCAGCGGCTGGTGGAGATTGCGGTTCCAGTGAAGCAGCAAGATCAGGCGATGAAGAGCGACGATAAGCCGGCGATGATGATGATGTCGGCGGGCGGCGACTCTGCCGATGTGCCGCAGACGCTGCCCGATCTGAGCGGCGCGACGGCCTGGATTAATTCGCAGCCACTGACTGCCGAATCGCTGCGCGGCAAAGTGGTGGTCATCGACTTCTGGACATACTCCTGCATCAACTGCCTGCGCTCGTTGCCTTACATCCAAGCCTGGTACGGCAAGTACAAAGACAGCGGGCTGGTGATCATCGGCGTGCATACTCCGGAGTTTCCCTTCGAGAAGGACGAGGCCAACGTGCGCAAGGCGGTGCGCGAGCTGGGCATCGATTACCCCGTCGCGATGGACAACGACTACCGCATCTGGCGCGCCTTCCACAACCGCTTCTGGCCCGCGCATTACTTTATCGATGCCGCGGGGCGGGTGCGCTTTCACCACTTTGGCGAAGGCGAATACGAACAGTCAGAGGCCTGGATTCGCAGCCTGTTGGAAGAGCGGAATCACCAGGCGCCGCCGCAGTTGGCAGTGAAGATGGCTGCCACGGGAGCGGAGGCCGCTTCGGAGGTTGAGAGCGTGCAGTCGCCGGAGACTTACATCGGCTACATCCGGGCCAAGAACTTTGCTTCGCCGGGCGGATTCAATGAAGACGAGCCGCAGCGCTATCGAGCGCCCGCGCAGTTGGCGCTGAATGAGTGGGCGCTCGAGGGGCGGTGGCGGGACGAGAGCCAGATCGCGACGCTGCTCACCGCTGGGGGGGGCCTTGTTTACCGCTTTCATGCTCGCGATCTGCATCTAGTTCTGGGGCCGACGAAAGATGGCAAGCCGGTTCGCTTCCGCGTCACGCTGGATGGCAAGCCGCCCGGCGCGGACCACGGCGAAGACTGTGGCGCGGACGGGTTGGGTACGGTGACCGATAGCCGCTTGTATCAGTTGATTCGACAAAAAAGCGGTGTGCAGGATCGGCTCTTCCGGATCGAATTTCTTGCGCCGGGAGTGCAGGCGTTTGCGTTTACCTTCGGATGAGTACCTGCTGCGGCAGCCGGCACTTGCGCGCCATGGGGTTCGTAGTTTCCCATTCTTTCGCCAGAAAAAACGAAAGGATGGGGCACCCAGGCTTTACCTTCGGATGAAGTTTCCCCCTTCAGAAAGGAAGGTTGCTGTGAAGAATACATTGCATGAACAACTGGATTCACAAGGCGAAAGTGGAGTGGCGCACTTAAGCCGGCGGGCGTTGATTGTTGCGGCGGTGGGCGGGGCGGCTTTCTGGGCCTTGCGCCGCGTAGCGCACCTTGATCCGCCGCGGGTCTCCGCCGCGAGCGCGCCGGGGACTGTGACGATTGTCGAGTTTGCCACCAACGGTACGAAGACCGGCAAAGTGACGGTGGCGCGCATCGTTAAGACCGACGCCGAGTGGAAGAGCCAGCTCTCGCCGGTCTCCTACGAAGTGACGCGCCACGCCGGCACCGAGCGCGCCTACACCGGCGCCACGTGGAATCTGCACGAGCGCGGCATCTTCCGCTGCATCTGCTGCGACACGGCGCTGTTCAGCTCGGAAACCAAGTTCGAATCCGGCACCGGCTGGCCGAGCTTCTGGCAGCCGATTGCGCGCGAGAACATCGCGGTAGCCAGCGACTCAAGCATGGGGATGGAGCGCGACGCGGTTTCCTGCCGCCGCTGCGACGCGCATCTGGGCCACGTCTTCCCGGACGGACCGCCGCCGACCTACCAGCGCTATTGCATGAACTCGGCGGCGATGCGGTTTGTGAAGCTGGCGTGAGCGGGGCTTACTTGCCCTTGTACTCCTGAAACAGCTCGGGGAACTGCTGCTTGAGAGCCTCGATCTTGGGGCGGTCGCACACCTGGATGTAGGGGTTGTTGGGGTTGTGCAGCGCGTAGTCCTGATGGTAGCTCTCGGCGTCATAGAAGCCCTTCAGCGGCACGACCTGGGTGACAATCGGCTTGGGGAAGACGTGTGCGGCGTCCAACTGCGCAATGTAGGCGAGGCTGATCTTTTGCTGCTCCTCGCTCTGGTAGAAGATCGCCGAGCGATAGGATGTGCCCACGTCCGGCCCCTGGCGGTTAAGCTGGGTGGGATCGTGGGCGACGGAGAAGAAGACGAGCAGCAGTTGGCCGTAGGTGATCTTCGAGGGGTCGTAAACGACGCGGACGGACTCGGCGTGGCCGGTGGTCTCGGTGGTGACCTGGTCGTAGGTCGCGGTTGAAGCCGAGCCTCCGGCGTAACCGGCGGTGGTGGCCAACACACCTTTCACGCGCTCGAAGACCGATTGCGTGCCCCAGAAGCACCCCCCCGCAAAGACGGCCGTCTGCTTGCCGGGCGACGAGGCCAGCGGAGCGTCGCTGACGGCGGGGGGAAGAGGAGTCTTGGTGGCCGCGCGGCAGCCGGCGGAGAAGAGCGTGGCAAGCAGCAGGGCAAAAAGGGCGCTGCGCAGGGCGAGTGAACGGGGCATGGGGAAGCTCCTGGGCCGCGTGCGTTCCTGTCCGGCAGTTATGAGATGCGTCCTGAGTTGAAAGGTTACAGGCGAAGCACCACCGAACCTACGTCAGGCACCATTGGAGTTCTTTGCGGAGAGTATTAGAATCCTTACAACGGAACCAATCGCAGTTTTCTTTCGTACTAGCGCAATATGCAATGCGTGGGTACATTAAGCTGGAACGAGGTGGGGTTGGCGTGGCCGGCCAGACGCCCCGGCGACCAGAACCTGCCGCTGAGGAACCCGGCTAAGCCATTACGGCGCGACGCGGAAGTCAGGCAGGAAGCAGCCGGGGCTGCCAGGCCACAGCCGATTCCAGGCGGCGAAACGCGGGGACGCGGTCACGATGGCCGCGCGACCCATCCCTCGGACCAAGGCCTGTCCGTGGGGGGGACGGCGATTGCGCCGGTTGCCCGCCCGGCGCGCATGGAGGCAGCTTCTCTGGAGATCGACTGGTCCCAAGTCGTACGGCAGTGCATGGCCGGGGATTCCGGCGCGTGGGCAGAACTGGTGCGCGCGCAGCATAGGCGCGTCTACGGGCTTTGCTACCGCTTTACCGGCAACGCCACCGACGCCGAGGATCTGACCCAGGATGTCTTCCTGAAGATTTACTCGAACCTGACCAGCTTTGATCTGGCGCGCGGCAGCCTGCACGTGTGGATCACCACGATGACGCGCAATCTTCTGGTGGACAACTTCCGCCGGACGCGCAACCAGCGGTCTACTTCTTCTTTGGATGACGGCTGGGAGTCGGCGGAAGAGCTGAAGCCGATTGACCGGCTGACGGCTCGCGGACCTTCACCGCACGAGTCGGCGGCGCAGAAGGAACTGGCGAAGATGGTGCAGGATGCGCTGGCGCGGGTCTCGGTGGAGCTGCGCGAGGCGGTGATTTTGAGGGATTTGCAAGATTTGGACTACAAGGAGATCGCCCAGGTGCTGGAGATACCCGAAGGGACGGTTAAATCCCGCATTAGCCGAGGCCGCGCGGAACTTGCGAGGCTGCTGGAACGTACTAAACGGGAGGTGATGTAAATGGCAGAGCGCACATTCATTCCGAACTCCCCGGCCTGCGGGCAGTGGGAGACACTTTTGGCGGAGGCGCTGGACGGGCTGCTGAAGCCCGCCGACGAAGCGACCTTTAGCGCCCATATGGCCGCCTGCCCGGCCTGCACGGCGCTCTTTGAAGAGGCGCGCCAGGGCCGCGAGTGGCTGGAGTTCCTCTCAACTGAGCCGGAGGTTCCCGCCGGGCTGCTGGATAAGATTCTGGCGAAGACGGGTCCGGGGCATCCGGCTGAGTACGTTTTGGCGGCCAGCGGCGGCAACGCGATCCCGATGATACCGGCCTGGCAGCGCCCGGGCTTTATGGGTTACATCCGGCGCTTCGCCGAACCGCGGCTGATGATGACGGCGGCGATGGCCTTCTTTTCCATCGCGATGACGCTCAACCTGACTGGCGTTCGCCTCAGCGATCTGCGGCTGAGCAACCTGCGGCCCACTGCGGTTCGCTCCTTCATGGAGCGGCGGCTGACGATGGCCTCGACACCGATCATCCGCTACTACGACCACATGCGGCTGGTCTACGAGGTGCAGACGCGGATGCGGGAGTTGCGCCGGACGACCGAGAGCGGAGTGCAGGGCGAAGGCGAAGAGAACCGGCAGAAGCCGCAAGACGCTGCTCCCGGCGAGTCGCAACAGACTCCCCGGCACAAGGACGGCGGCTCCCGGCTGGAGCCTCCGCAACAGTCGGGCACGCCGGTCTTTGAGCCGGCGGTCAGCCCAACTCTCTACGATTCTGATTTTATGGAAAGTTCCCTGACGTTTCAGCAACAGCCCGCGCACTCCGGCGGCTCCCATGAGGAAACACGGGAAAGGAGCACAGTATGGACTGCGTAAATCACAGTGGTAAAGTTGCGGTCTATTATTGCCAGAACTGCGGCAAGCCGCTCTGCCTGGAATGCACTGTCTCCGGGGCGCTGGGCCATGGCTCCAGAAAGCAGATTCTCTGCAAGGAGTGCATTTCGGCCTGGCAGCAGCACTATCAATCGCCGGTGCAGCCGCCGTTTGTCGCGCCCTATGCCACGCCGCCCAGCGGACCCAATCCAGCGGCAGCCGCCGTGCTAGGAGTGATTCCCGGCGTGGGCGCCATGTACAACGGCCAGTTCTTCAAGGGTTTCATCCATGTAGTGGTCTTCGCGGTGCTGATCAGCATCACCGACCACTACCCGATCTTCGGCTTGTTCATTGCAGCCTGGATTCTCTACCAGTCGTTTGAGGCTTACCATACCGCCAGGGCGCTGCGCGACGGCCAGCCTCCTCCCGATCCCTTCGGATTGAACGAGGTGGGCAACTGGCTGAACCTGGGCTCGCGGCTGACTCCTCCAAACCAGGCCGGTGTTGGGCAGGCTCCGGCCGGACAGGCTCCAGCGGGCTATCAGCCTCCGGACGCGGGAGAGCCGCAGCCGCCTACTCAGGCGCCTTCCCAGGGACCTAATCCGGCCCCGTTCCCGCCGGTGCCCCCGATTGCTTACTGGGGGAGTAAAGCGCCAGTTGGCGCCATCGTTCTGATTGCCCTGGGGATGTTGTTTCTGCTGGGACAGTTGGATGTCTTTCACGGCCGCTTCATGGAATTTGCCTGGCCGCTGATGCTGATTGCACTGGGCGTTTGGCTGATCGTACGCCGTATCGAAGAGTCGCATGGAGGACCCAAATGAGCCGTTACATTATGATTCGCCGCCTGCGCGGCCCCGCATTCCTGCTGCTGGTTGGCGCGCTTGCCCTGCTCAACCAGGCTGACATTCTTAGCTGGGGCAAGAGCTGGCCGTTTTTCCTGATCCTGGCCGGCTTGCTCAAGCTGGCTGAACGCGCGGCAATGGCCTCCGAGGGAGGCTATCCGCCCTATCCCGGCTCACCCTACTCATGCGCGCCTGATTACAGAGCGGCGGCAAACATTCCAACATACCCCGGCCAGCCGGAGCCCTACATTCCTCCGGCGCACCAAGCGGAGTCCAACAAGGATTCCGAGGGAGGACAATCATGAGCACTATACCTCCGAATATGCCACCCAACACGCCTCCTGGAGGCGGCGCGCCACCTCCGTATCCGCCCTATGATCCCAAGACCCAATGGCGGGTCTACCGGGAGCAGCAGAAAGCTGCATGGCGCGCGCAGCGCGAGGCCTGGAAGGCCCAGCAGCACGCAATGAAGGCCAACTATGCCGGCGCTTACGCCCCGCGGGTTCCTTCGTTCGTCGGCCCCATTATCCTGATTGGCATCGGCATAATCGCGCTGATGCTGGTGACCGGCCACATCGCCGCTGTCGAGTTCTGGGCCTGGTACGGCCACTGGTGGCCGCTGCTGTTGATCGGCGCCGGCCTGCTGCTGCTGGGCGAGTGGATGCTGGATCTGCGCCGGGAGATCCCGGTGCGCCGCGGCGGCAGCTTTGTCGGCCTGCTCATCTTGCTGGCCATTATGGGATTTGCCGCCGCCGGATGGAATCATGCGCGGCCGTGGTTTAACAGTGAAGGTGTTAATTTCGGCTTCAATGACGATTTCTTCAACTCCTTCGGCCTGCCCGAACACGACTTTGACGCGCAAGTGCTGAACACGCAGATTCCCGCCAATGCCAATGTCGAGATTCAAAATCCTCGCGGCGACGTGAGCATCACAGCGGGCGACGGCTCGGCCATCGAAGTGATGGCCCACGAAGTGGCCTACGCCAGCTCAGACGCGGAGGCCAAGAAAATCTTCGACGCCGAAACCGCGCATCTGACAGTCAGCGGCAGCGCCGTGCTGGTCAAGGCGGATGGTAATTCCAATGGACGGCTTAACCTCACGGTGACTGTTCCCAAGACAGCCCGCGTCACCATCAACTCCGGCAAGGGCGACGTGACCGCTTCCGGCCTGGGCGCAGGCATCAACGTCACCGCCCATGGCGATGTTCACCTCAGCGAGATTACCGGCTCGGTGCAGGCGCGCTTCCCGGACGGCAAGCACGACTTTTCCACACATGATCTGCAGGGCGACCTGACTGTTGATGGGAATGTGGACGACGTCACCTTCTCGGAGATCAAGGGCAAGGTCACACAGAGCGGCGAGATTCTCGGCGACGTTCACATGGAAAACGTCTCCGGCGCAATCCACCTGCACACCTCGGTGACCGATCTGCAAGTGGCGGAGCTGCCCGGCGACCTGACGCTCAACTCCGATGACCTGCACGTCAACCAGGCCAAGGGACGGGTGAGCGTGACGACGCACTCCAAGGACATCGACCTCAACCAGATCTACGGCGACAGCACGGTGGAAGACCGCGACGGGCGCATCACGGTTGAGCCGGCCGGCAACTACGCGGTGGACGCGAAGAACAGCAAGGGCGACGTGGAGGTAACGCTGCCGCCCAATGCCAGCGCCACGGTGGACGCGCGCACCCGCAACGGCGAGATCATGACGGAGTTTGGCCTGACCGTCAACGGCGAAGAGAGCAAATCGGTGAGCGGCAAGATCGGCTCCGGCGGAGCGAAGATCACGCTGGTCACCGACGTGGGCGACGTGAGCATCAAGAGAGGCGAGGCCTTCCCGCCTGCGCCGAACGCCGCGCCCGCCACCCCCAAAGCTCCAGCAGCGCCGAACGCGCCCCACCTGAAGCCCTCCAAGGCTTTGCCCGCGCAGCCGGTAACGCAGTAAGTGTTGTAGCGGATGTAACTATTCAAGACAATAGGCGTGGAAGGAGTTCCCTTCCACGCCTATTCCATTCGGAGCGCTCGCATGGGGTCCAGCCGCGAGGCGCGCCACGCGGGAACAAGGCAAGCCAGCGATGCCACCAGCAGCAGCATTGCAGCGACGGAGGTAAAGACGACCGGATCAAGCGGCTGCGTCCCATAGAGCATCGACCGGATCAGCCGCGCCGTGCCCGCGCTGGCCGCGAGCCCCAACACTAGCCCAACCAGCGCCGGCCGCAGCCCATCGAGCAACACCAGCCGCAGCACCTGCTCGCGTTGAGCGCCCAGCGCGATGCGAATGCCGATCTCGCCGGTCCGCTGCGCCACGATGTACGACAACACGCCAAACAGCCCCACCGCCGCCAGTGTCAGTGACAACACGGCAAAGCCTAGAAGCAACGTCGTGTTGAAACTCGCGTCGAACGTTACCTTGCCCAGCAGTTGATCCATTGTGAGCACGTTGTACACAGGCAGGTCACGGTCTAGCTGCTGCACAGCGCGCTGCACGGGTAGGGCAAGCTGTTCCACGTCGCGGCCGGAGCTGATCACAAGCATCCCGCTATTCTGCGTTCCGGCAAATACCGAGTAATATTGGATAGGCTTCGGAACCTGGTAGAGTTCAGAACGCGTATCGCCCACGATGCCGACAATCTCCCAGCTCTTGTTTTCATAGCGGAGATGCTTTCCGATGGGGTCTTCGTTGGGGAAATTTTGCCGTGCGAAAACGGCGTTGATGACCG
>PMKM01000233.1 GCA_003157745.1 Bryobacterales bacterium
AACTTATGCAATTAGACACTAGCAATCACCTCGTCTCTTTGTTTTCAGTGGGTTGCAGGCGCCAAGAATCTTGTTGACGGTCCCGTCCAACGTGCTCCCCAAATAGACGATTTTCCAACCACCTCTCCACCCGTAACGTATTGATTGCAATGGGATACTTCGCACGAATATAACCCTACAGTCCTTCACCAGAGGATCAACTGGTCAACTGATTGCCAGTTTGACCGGCTTGCCGACCCGGCTGAGCATTTCCACAAGCGTATCGATGGTGAACTTAGCCGTTTTCTTGTTCACCACGTCGGACACACGCGGGCGCGAGACCATCAGAATCTCAGCGGCTTCGGCCTGCTTTAAGTGATGTTTCGCAATCCAAACAGACAGCTCGTCCATCAGTTGCTGCTTCAGCAGTCGCGTGTCATTGATCTGCTTGCGAGACGCAGCTTGTAGACGTTTTGCCTCGTCCGGCGCAAAACCCAGTTCCAGGAAGAGGTTCACTCCCGGCTTTGTCACATGACGGATTTCGGTGTCGATCTTCATTTCTCTCCCTTCCTCGCGCCGACCACGGCGCGATAGCGCGCCGTAGCAATAGCCTTGTCTTGCTTGCTGGTTACCTGAGTCTTCTTCTGGAAGCAATGCAGTACGTAGACGGCTTCCTCGAACTTCGCGATGTACATCACACGGAAGATGCCGCTCGCGTCTCGAATGCGAATCTCTCTTATGCCGGCACCCACATCGTCGAACGGCTTCCAGTCGGTCGGCTCTAGCCCGGCCTGGACCTTCCCCAACTGGAAGCCCGCTTCCTTTCGGGCGTCTTTTGGGAATGCCAGCAGATCGTCGTAGGCAGACCCTATCCAACGGATCTGTTTTTCATCGTCCATACAACCAGCATGTATAAAATTTTATACGTGCCTTCAGGTACAAGTCAAGGGGTTGCTTGGTCAGCGATGTTTAGAGAACCATGATCAGCAGGGCGTGGGCGGCGCTGTCAACAGGGAACGCGGGGTTGGAGAGTCGCATTCCTGGGGGCCCACGTTGGACGATGGCTCCCCGGCATGGATTCGAACCACGATTCACGGCTCCAAAGGCCGCTGTCCTACCATTAGACGACCGGGGAATGTTGGCGGATTGTTCTCAGTGTAGCGTCATCCGGCGCCGCGGTGCAACGCGTGTGAGATGGGTGGGCCAGCAAGGCGGATTCCGGGCTGATATACTGGTAGCTTGAATTAACATGCCGAAGCGTACATTTCAACCAAATAACCGCCATCGCGCCAAGACCCACGGGTTCCGCAGCCGCATGGAAACCAAGAACGGGCGCGCGGTGCTGGCCCGCCGCCGGGCGCGGGGCCGCAAGAAACTGACTGTCAGTTCGGAGAGGTAGGGGTTTCCGGGCATGCCCGGCCGCTACAATTTCCCCAAACGTGTTCGTCTGCTGCGATCCACGGATTTTCGCCGCGTGTATGACCAGGGAAGCCGCTTTTCATGCCCCATGTTCGCGGCGTTCTGCCTCCGCGGGACGGCGGAGGACGGGGCGCGCATCGGCTTCACGGTGCCGCGCGCGCTGGGCAAAGCCGTGCGGCGCAACCGGATCAAGCGGCGCATGCGGGAAGCCGTGCGCATGCGGCTGGACGGGCTGAATCCATCGTGGTCGATTGTCATCAATCCCCGGTCGCGATCGCTCGACGCCCCGACGGCGGAGCTGGAACGGGAAATCGCGCGCCTGTTTCAGCGCTGCAATGGATCATCCTAGGGCTGCTGCGCGTATACAAGATTGGGATCTCGTGGTGGCTGCCCTCGGCGTGCCGTTTTCATCCGACCTGCTCGGAGTATATGCGGGAAGCGGTGGAGCGGTACGGCGCGTGGCGCGGAGTGTGGATGGGCCTCGGCCGGCTGGCGCGCTGCCATCCATTTCATGCCGGGGGCTTCGACCCGGTCCGGTAAACGGGACAGGCGGAATTAATACGAATGGCAGAACCAGCTAGCGGCGGACCGCAAAAAGAAATGTCGATGGAAGTGCGGCTGCTGCTGGCCTTCCTGCTGATGGGCGCGGTGATGTTCGTCACGCCCTACATCTACAAGACCCCGCCAGCCACGAAGAGCGGGCAGAAGACCACGGCGGCACAGAGCGAGCCCAGCGCGCCTGCCGCGGCCCCGGCGGCTGCGGAAGCGGCGGCTCCGGTGGTCCCAACCACACCGGAGACTGCGCCCACGGAGCCGGCCACGGTGGCGCTCTCCTTGCCGCCGGTAATGATCGATACCAGCCTCTTCCGCGTCGCCTTCAACAACCAGGGCGCCACGGTGCGGAGCTGGCAGCTCAAGAAATTCAAGGGCAGCGACAACAAGACGCTCGAACTGGTGAACCCGGCCCTCGGCGGGACCGACGTGCCCTATCCGCTATCGATCTATTTCTTCGACCGCGATCAGCCCGGGGACCTGAAACAAGCCCATTCGACGCTGGCCGCGAAAGTGAACCAGGCCTATTACACCCAGACGCCGGACGACGACGGCCTGGGCGTTACATTCACCTACAGCGACGGCCACACCAGCGTCCGCAAGATATTCCGCTTTGAACCGAACAGCTACCTGTGCCAGGTTTCGAGCGAAGTCACGTTGGACCACAGGCCGCTCGCGCACGCGCTCGCCTGGCGCGGCGGGTTCGGCGATCTTACGGTCACCAACGCGTCCATTAAGCAACCGGTGCTGTATTCCGTCCCGGCCGAGAACAAGCTCTTCGCCGGCATCGAAGACCAGTATTTCGCGGCCGTGTTTCTAGCTCGGGACGGCGGAACAGCCGGCAGCCAGGGGCGGCAGGTGTACATCGCCCAGACGTTCACCGACACCCTGCGCACCGTGGCCGTCGAGAAGCCGCACGCGCTGATCGGCGCCGCAGTTTCGCTCGGCACCGATAATCGCTTCCGGCTGTTCGTCGGTCCCAAGGATCTGGATCTGCTCAAGAGCATCGACCCGAAGCTCGAACAGGTGGTGAACTTCGGCTTTCTTTCGATCCTGACCAAGCCGCTGTTCCTGGCCGTCAACTGGACCCACAAATCGCTGGTACATAATTTCGGCTGGGCCATCGTCCTGGTCACCGTGGCCATCAACCTGGTGCTGTTCCCGCTGCGGCTGAACAGCATGAAGTCGATGCGCAAGATGCAGGCCCTGAAGCCGCAGCTCGACGTGATCAACGCCAAGTACAAGAAGCTCAGCCTGACCGATCCGCGCAAGGCGGACCAGCAGGCGGAGACCATGGCGCTATACAAGAAGAACGGCGTCAACCCGATGGGCGGATGCCTGCCGATGCTGATCCAGCTTCCCTTCTTCTACGCGTTCTACCGGGTGTTCACGGTATCGGTCGAAATGCGCGCGGCCACTTGGCTCTGGGTCACCGACCTGTCCCAGCCGGAGACGATTCCCATCCACGTGCTGCCGCTGATCATGATCGCCAGCCAGTTCTGGATGCAGAAGATGACGCCCACGGCGGCGCCGGGCGGCGATCCCAATCAGCAGAAGATGATGATGTATATGATGCCGCTGATCTTCGGCTTCATGTTCTACAATTTGCCGAGCGGCCTGGTGCTATACTACTTGACCAGCAACCTGGTAGGAATGGGTCTGCAGTTGTTTTTCAATTCCACGGCAGCGGCCGGGGACGCCACGGTGGCCGTGGCGCCGCTCAAGATCAAGAACAACAGGAAGTAAGCCGTGACACAGCGAAAATACTCGGTCGAATCGATTGGCGCGCGCATAGACGCTTTTCTGACTCCCCTGCTGGCCAGCGCCGGCTTCGAATTGGCATACAAGATTTCCGACGCGGAGCCGGGCGAGAGCGATTTTGAAACCCCCGACGTGCTGGTGAACTTCAGCGGGCCGGACGTGGATCTGCTGCTGGCCAACCGCGCGGAGCTGCTGCTGGCGCTCGAGCAGGTTACGATGGAGACGCTGAAGTTCGGCTCCGACGAACACTCGCGGCTCTCCTTCGACGCCAACGATTACCGCATGTTGCGGATCGAGGAACTGCGGCTGAGCGCGCAGACGGCGGCCGAGAAAGTGATCCGCACCGGAACGCCGTTCCGCTTCAACCCGATGAACAGCCGCGAACGGAGAGTGATTCACCTGGCGCTGCGCGGCGAAACCGCCGTGCGCAGCGAAAGCGCCGGCAGCGGTCCGGGGCGGCAGGTGGTGGTGTATCCGGCCGGCATGGCCAGCTTGCCCGAGGTGCCGTACGTGCCGGCGCCGCGGCGCGAAGCGATGGGCGATCGGCGTGGCGCGCCCGGCGATCGGCGTGGCGGACCGCGCGGCCGGCGATAAGCCAAGTGTGGGGCAGACCCCCAGGTCTGCGCGGGACGCCCTCGTCCCGCAGCCAGTGCCATCGCACGGATCTTCAACACGACGCGAACAGGCCGGCGGGGGCGCCGGCCGCGCACCAGGGGGTCCGCCCAATAGGCGTTGACTTAACACCGGTGGCGCAAGCCCGGAGGGCGAAAGAGAGTAGCCCAAGGCGTCAGCCTTGGGATGAGAATGGATAGTTGGAAAGCCCCGGAACGGGGCGGAAGATCCTCTTGAGATGGGTTTCTTACGCCCCGTTCCGGGGCTGCGTTCGGGGTGGCCAAGACCCACGGCTCACGCCGTGGGCTACTCTCTTTCGCCCTTCGGGCTCAAGAACATGCGGCGAACATGCGAGCGTTCACCGGTCCGATGTTATTAAGTTAACGCTTATTGGGGTCCGCCCCACTTCCTATGCAGGTTGACGATACCATCGTCGCCATCGCCACACCGCTGGGAGCGGGCGGCCTCGGCATGGTGCGGCTCTCCGGCAGCCAGGCCCGCTCGATCGCCGAACGGATCCTGCGCTTCCCCGCGGCCAGCGCCTGGCAAGCCTGGCACGCGCGCCCGGCCGAACTGACCGACGCGCAGGCGAGCGTGATCGACCACGTGGTGGCGACCTTCTTCGCCGCGCCGCGTTCCTATACCGCCGAGGACGTGGTCGAGATCTGCTGCCACGGCTCGCCGGTAGTGTTGCGGCACGCGGTCGAGCGCGCCATGGAAGCCGGTGCGCGCCTGGCCGAGCCCGGCGAATTCACCCTGCGCGCCTTTCTGCGCGGCCGCATCGATCTGCCGCAGGCCGAGGCCGTGCGCGACCTGATCGAAGCCACCACGCTCTACCAGGCGCGCGTGGCGGCTCAGCAGGTGGCCGGTTCGGTTTCGCGCCGCCTGGCGCCGATCAAAGAAAAGCTGCTGGAGTTGATCGCCCTGCTCGAAGCCGGCATCGATTTCGCCGAAGACGATACCGGCGTGGCCTCGGACGCGGCCATTCTCGCCCGCCTGGCCGGGATCGAGGCGGGCGCGGGTGAACTGGCGCGCAGCTTTCAGTATGGCGCCCTGGTGCGCGACGGCTTGTCGCTGGCGATTGTCGGCCGGCCCAACGTGGGCAAGAGCAGCCTGTTCAACCGCCTGCTCGAACGGGATCGTGCGATCGTGACCGAAGTCCCCGGCACCACGCGCGACGTGGTTTCCGAAACCGCCGCCATTGGTGGCATCCCGGTCAAGTTGCACGACACTGCGGGCATCCGCGAGGCGGCCGGCGCGGTCGAGGCGCTCGGCATCGAGCGCAGCTTCCAGGCAATGGCGGATGCAGATTTGACGCTGGTCGTGATCGATGCCTCAGCCGCGCCGGATGCCGAAGACCGCGGGTTGATCGAGCGGGCGCGCTCGGCGGGGCCGGCGCTGGTGGCGGCGAATAAGAGCGATCTGCCGCGCAGCGTGGCGCCGCTGCCCGAGGCGATCCTGGTTTCCGCGCTCTCCGGCGACGGCATCGAGCGCCTGCGGCAGGCCATTCTCGACGCCGTGGCTCCGGCCGGCGCCTTGGCTCCCGAGACAGGCTTCCTCACCAGTCTGCGCCACGAGCAATTGCTGCGCGAATGCGAGCGCTGGTTGGGGAAGGCTCGCGCGGCGGTTGGTGCGGCGATTCCGCACGAAATGCTGCTGCTCGATCTCTACGCTGCTCTGCAGCCGATCGACGCCATCACCGGCGGCACCACCGCCGACGATATTCTCAACCGCATCTTCTCCACGTTCTGCATTGGGAAATAGCGCGGCTGCGGCCTGCCGCCTGACCGCTCAGCCAACGATGGTGGATTCCCACGGATCGGGGGGAAGCAGCGGACCAGTCTTGGCCATGGTCGACTCCCACGGATCTGGCGGCAGCAGCGGCCCAGTCTTGGCCATCGTGGATTCCCACGGATCGGGCGGCAGCAGTGGCCCGGTCTTGGCGGTGGCGTAGCTCATCGCTAATACCGCCGTCAAAGGGATCAGCGTCCCGAAGCGCACGAGTTGGCCTTGGATCTTCCGCATTTGCCTACAAAGCTCCTTTTAGCCTTGACAACCAGCGCCGGGTCGCTGGTTTAGGCACCTGCGTTGCCATTGCCTCAGCAACCCGTGGCGAGTACCAGAATAAATAGGTACCTTCTCGCAGTTTACTCTAGTACCTTCTCAAAGTTGCATGAATACTTAGGGTAAATCTACTTGCTTTAGTGGGTATAAACAGCTAACGATCTCAGGTTAACACCCGATATCGGGCCTATTTGTCGCGAAAGGGATGGCTGGTGGAGAAGCCCTGTTCCGGGTAGTCCGGATCGGGACTGAAGGAGGATTGGCGGGGAGGGGTGAGGCGCATGTCCGCGGACACTTCATCGAGCATGGACAGTGTGCAGGTGTGGCGCTCCATGGCGAAAGCGGTGAGTAGCAGATTGTCGCAAACCCCGTTGATCAGGCGAGGCATGCCCTGTGTCCGGCGGTGAATCTCTTCAATCACTTCGGGGCCGATGATGTGCTGCCTGGGCACGCCGGCGCACGCGCAGCGTGCGTCGATGTAGGCGGCCGTCTGGCTGGGCGAGAAACCGCGCAGGACCGAGCGCAGCGCGATCCTCTGCTTGAGCTGGCGGTAGGCGGGGTCTTCGAGCTTGTGGTCCAGCTCCTGCTGGCCGGCGAGGACGATCTGCAGCAACTTGCCGTGCCGGGTCTCCAGGTTTCCCAGCAGGCGGATTTCCTCGAGCACGTCCCAATCGAGGTTATGGGCCTCGTCGACGATCAGCACCGTCGTCCGCCCGGCTGCCGCCCGCTCGAGCAGCAGATGATTCAGCGAGAGCAGAACCTCTGTCTTGGACAGCCGGTTGCAGCGCAAGTCCAGATCGTACGCCAGCATCTCGAAGAACTGTTCCACCGTCAGGCGGGAATTGAAGAGNNCCCGTGCCGACCTCGCCGGTAAGCACGATGAAGCCCTTGCGGGATTGCACTCCGTAGATCAGGCTGGCCAGCGCCTCTTCATGCTGCTCGCTCCGGAACAGGAAGTCCGGGTCCGGACTCATGTTGAACGGGCTTTTCGAGAAGCCGAAGAAAGCGTTGTACATAAGAAGCAGCGGCCACTCTAGGCAGCTTGCATCTTATCATGGAACCCCTCTTGCCGACGCGTGCGGCCGCCCACGGTGCGTGCTCGCGCTAGGGCTGCGCCGGCGCCGCTGGTGGCGCTTTGTCGGCCGGGGCACTCGGGCCGGCGGGAGCGGCCTTACCGGCGGCTTTGACCGGGCTGATCAGAATATGCGCGTTGCGGCCTTCGAGGCGAGGCATGCCTTCGACCGTGCCGTACGCCGTCAAATCGCCGGCGAAGCGCATCAGCAGCTTCTTGCCCAGATCGGCGTGGGCGATTTCGCGTCCGCGGAATTGCACCACCGCTTTCACGCGGTTGCCGTCCTGAAGGAAGCGAATCGCGTGATTCATCTTGAAGNNGCCTTGGCCACGGGAGGCACCGCCGTGGGCGCAATCAGCACCAGATCGAGGCCCAGTTCCTGAGCCTTGCGCAAAGCCGCCGCGGTCGGCATAATCTCGCTCGTGCCGTCCGGGAACACCGCGCGCACTTCACGCGCACGGATGAACTCGTTCACATTCTCTCTGCGGTTCTGCCTGCGAGGGGGGAAGTTTCTTGGATACATTCGTTATGTGTGACTTAAGGATTGCTGGGCAAAGAAAGGGGCCGGTCCACGGCGTTCGAGATCGCCCGAAGTGAGCGGCGGATTGTGAGAAGAGATCTGCAAGCGCAAGTAACGTCAGTCCTAGTGTACACCAAAACCGGGAACGCAAGCGGGATAAGGCAAGCCTGGTCCAGGCGAGGCTCGGCGCGAACCGCCGTTAACGAAAATTAGTAGTGACAGCGCCGCTGGCTTGGTGGACCATAATCGGTTTAAAGCGAATCGCTCGGCAGGGGGTTCTCCGCTTGCGGGCGAGCGGGTTGGCAGGGCGGGGAAGCCGGCTCGCCACCCAAATGAGATGACGCCATCCCAAGCTCTCGACCAGCCGGTGCTGGTGTATACCCGCATCGCGCAGAACCGGCGCAGGACGGTGCTGCTGGTGGCATTCTCGGTGATTGCGCTGGTGCCGTTCGTGGTGGGCGTCAGCTACCTGGCGTCGGGCGGCATCGTGAGCCAGGTGCGCGCTTTCATGCAGGTCTCGCATGCGCGGACGCGGGCCCGGCTGGATTCGCTCGAAGCCCTCTCCGCCATCGCGCCCGGGTCGGGAGATCCGCGGGTGGCCTACCTGGAAACCCTGCGCGCGGAGTTCCCGGCAGCGGAGCGGCAAGCCTTCGACACCGATCTCGCCGGCTACCTCCGTCAGCGGCGCGCCGCGCTGGTCCTGCAGGAAGCCGAACTCCCCCGGATGTTGCTCGAGTTGATGCTGCTGATCGGCACTGCGGTGACCGCCCTGCTGGGTCTGCTTTTCTGGGCCATCGCTAAATCGCCCACGGCGAAACTGCTGAGTGCGGCCGGGGCGTGGCCGGCCCGTAGCGCCGACGCCGAAGCGGCCCGCCTTCTCGACAACCTCGCCATCGGCGCCGGCCTGCCCGCGCCCAAGCTCTACGTGATCGAAACCGGCGCGCCCAACGCATTCGCCGCCGGCATGCGCCCGGAAGACGCCGTGGTAGTGGTGACGCGCGGCGCGCTGAACCTGCTCGATCGCCGCGAACTGGAAGGCGTCCTCGCCCACGAGCTCTCGCACATCGGCAATCGCGACACGCGGCTTAATTCGATCGCCGCTTCGCTGGCCCTGTTTCTGCGCCTCCCGTACTTGCTGTTCCGGCGGGAACTGTCCGCTCCCCGGCCTGTGAACTGCGGCACGGACGAGGACACATTCCGCGAGGGCGTCGTGTTTACCGAGAGCCCGGCTGCCGCCAGAGCCAGCTTCGGTCTCCTGGACGTGTTGGCGTTGCCGGTGGCCCTCTATGTCCTGGTGGTGGCGCCGCTGCTGGGGACTCTATTGCGCGCCGCCATCTCGCGCGAGCGCGAGTTCCTGGCCGATGCCGACGCCGCCTTGCTGACGCGTTTTCCGCAAGGCTTGATGACTGCGCTGGCCAAAATCGGTGGCGCCGGTTCCGCGCTGCCCAATTCCAATCCCGCCTTCAGCCACTTCTATTTCGCCGATCCGGCCGCGGCCGGGGGCTGGGTCGGCGGCGGCCTGCTCGCCACACATCCGCCGCTCCAGCAGCGCATTCTGCGGTTGGTGGCGCTCGAGGGCGCTACCGCCGTGCCGGCGCTCGAGGCGGCGGTTCGGGAAGGCAAGCGTTACGCAGCGGAGCGCGCCGCTCATCCGCCGCCCGCCGCCGCGCCCGCGCCGGCCGCGGCGGATGAGTTGGACGCCTTCACACGGGGCAACCCGATGGGCCGCGTCTTTCGCGTCGTCGCCGCCGCGCCGGTGCCCCTCTGCGATGACATTCGGCCGGGCATTCCGCCGATGGTCGTCGCCCACATCCTTCCTGGCGCACTGATCGCGGCCTTCGACGATCCTGGCGTCATGCGAGAGGTCATCACCGCCGCGGGCAGGTTCGGCTACATCGAGAACTCAGTGGAATTGATCCCGCTCGACAACGTGATTCCGGCCGAGATTTACGATCCCAAGCTGCGCGCCGCCATCGAGGCCAGGCTGCCCCCGTTGGGCGCCACCGCGACGCGGGCCGAACCGCGCGATGCCACGGCGCGATCGACCGCCCTCATCGCCAGTTCGATCGTCATCGGCGCTGCCTTCGTCCTGGTTCTGGCCGTTGCGTTGTTGATTTTGTGGAACGTCGCCGGCTAGGCGCCGTGTAGGATTTGGCCGTTAACAAAAATTAGTAGTGACAGCACTGGCAACCCGGCGCAGTATTAACTATTTGGAGTACGTCTGTTTCATGGGGAGGTCTCTTTGTACGCCATCATTCTTCTGTCAATGAGCGTCTCCACTGCGGTGGTGGCCTTGGTTCCACTGCTGGTGGTCGGGTTCATCACCCTGGCGGCGATTCTGCTCTATAACGGCCTGGTGCTGTCGCGCAACCGCACGCGCGAGGCGTGGTCGGGAATCGACGTCCAGTTGAAACGCCGCTCGAGCCTGATTCCCAACCTGGTCGAGACGGTTAAGGGTTACGCCACCCACGAGCACTCGGTGTTCACCGAGGTTGCCGAAGCGCGCGGCGCACTCGCCAAAGCCGCCGGCCCGGTCGCGATGGCGGCTGCGGATCAGACTCTGACTTCCGCGTTGGGACGCCTGATGGCGGTGGCGGAAGCCTACCCGCAGTTGCAGGCCGCGCCTGGGTTCCAGCAACTCCAGGAGGAACTGACGGACACCGAGGAGAAGGTCGCCTACGCGCGCCAGTTTTACAATCAGAACGCGCTCGATTACAACACCCGCATCCAGACGTTTCCCGGCAACCTGTTTGCCGGCTGGTTCGGCTTCGTGGCGGTGGACTTCTTCAATACAGACGAAACTGCCAGACAGGACGTGAAGGTCAGCTTCGCGACGTCTTAATATGACGCCTCCCGTTTCGCTCAGCCAACCGGTGCTGGTGTACACCCGCATCGCGCAGAACCGCCGTAAGACCGTGCTGCTGGTGGCGCTGTCGCTGATCGTCCTGGTGCCCTTCATCCTGGGTATCACCTATCTGCTCTCACGCGGGATCATGCGTCAGGTGAGCCCGTCGACGGCCCGTACATACCGGAGTATCGATCGCGAGGAAGAGTACTATCGGGATCTGCGGGCGCAGGTTCCCGCCGAGGAGCGGGCGGATTTCGATGCCAGTATAGAGAAGCGCCTCCGCGACCTGCGCGCCGAACGCGCCGAACTGGCCAGGCGGGACGCCGACAATCCGCATTTCCTGCTCGAACTGATGTTGGTCATCGGCACCGCGTTGACGGCCCTGATGGTGTTGTTCTTCTGGGGCATCGCCAAGTCCCCCACCGCGAAACTGCTGAACGAGGCCGGCGCGTTCCCCGCCGGAGCCAACGACGTCGAAGCCGTTCGCCTGGTCGAAAACCTGTCGATTGGCGCCGGCCTTCCCGCGCCCAAGCTCTATGTGATCGAGGTCGACACTCCCAACGCCTTCGCCGCCGGTATGGACGCGGAACATGCCGTGGTCGCAGTGACGCGCGGCGCGCTGAAACTCCTCGATCGCCGCGAGCTCGAAGGCGTGCTCGCTCACGAAATCTCTCATATCGGCAATCGCGACATCCGGTTGAACACCATCGCCGCTTCGATTACCCTGTTCCTGCGCATCCCGTACCTGATATTCCGGCGCAACCTGGCCGTCCAGTGGAACAGGGACTTCGGCAACGAATCGCGCACCACTGGCTTCTCGTTTGTGCGCCGCGGCTTTCGTCTGACTGACTTGGCCCTGTCGCCGCTAGCCGTTTATATACTCGTTGTGGCGCCCATCATGGGAGCGCTGATCCGCGCGGCCATTTCGCGTGAGCGCGAGTTTCTGGCCGATGCCGACGCCGCTTTGCTGACGCGTTTCCCGGAGGGCCTCATGCGCGCGCTGGCGAAGATCGGCGGCTCCGGTTCCGGCCTGGCCAATGCCAATCCGGCCTTCAGCCATTTCTATTTCGCCAATCCGGCCGCGGCCAAGAGCCGGTTTGGCAATAAGCTGCTGGCCACCCATCCGCCCATCGATGAACGCCTGCATCGGCTGGTCGCTTTCGGCGGCGGCGCGGTTGCACTGCCGGTGCTCGAAGCGGCGATTAAGGAAGGCAGGCGCTACGCACAGGAGCGCGCCGCTCTGGCGCCGGTGGATTTCTCCGTCGGTTCGGCGGCGCGGGACGAATTGGCCGCGCTCAATTCGGGCAACCCGATGGGCCGCGTCTTTCGCGTCCACGCCGCCGAGCCGGTGATCCTGTACGACGATGTCCGGCCCGGCATTCCGCCCATGAAGATCGGCACCATCAACCCCGGCGCGCTGATCGTGGCCTTCGACGATCCCGGCAAACTGCGCCAGGTGACCACCGCCAACGAGACTTTCGGTTACATCGATCGCTCGGTGAAGCTGGTGCAGCTCGATAATGTGGTTCCGGCCGAGCTCTACGATCCCAAGCTGCGCGCCGCCGTCGAGGCGAAGCTGCCCCCGCTCGACGCCGCTGCCATGCGCACCGATGCGCAACCCGTCTCGAAGACCCTCAGCAACACCGAGCTCTTCATCGCAGCCGGGCTCGTCTTTCTGATCGTGCTGACCGGCCTTCTCGCCGTGCTCATGAAGTTCGGCCGGTAGGACATATTCGGTCGGCACGCCGGCCAAGCCGCGCGCGGGATCTTCCCTAACAAGGTGGGGCAGGCGCTTTCGCCTGCCAACCTATCCCTTCAAGTCCCGAAACGCCGCTTCGATTTCCTGTTTTGCCTCTGCGCTCGGAAGAGATAGCGGCAGACGCGGCGGGCCGCCGTAATAACCGTTCAGGTCCATCGCGTACTTCAACCCGGGAATTCCGTATTTCACGGTGACTAGCACCGACGGCCCCGCGATGCGGTTCTGCCAATCCATCCCGGCCGCTTCGTCGCGCGTGCGGAAGGCCTCCCAGATGGCGATGGTCGAATACGGCGCCGCGACCGCGTACGCCAGAATCGCGCCGCTCGCCCCCATCAGCAGCGACGGCCACAGCGTCGGCGCCGCCCCGATCAGCACCTGAAAGCCGTGCCTGGTTTCGCGGATCATCTGCATCACTTTCCCTACGTTGCCCGAGCTTTCCTTGATGCCGACAATGTTCGGATGCTCGGAGAGCGCGGCCACCGCCTCGGCCGGAATATCCACGCCGGTCGTCTGCGGCCAGTTGTAGATGATGACCGGAATCTTCACCCGGTCGGCCACTGCGCGGAAGAACAGCATTTGCGCGTCGCCGCGATTCAACAGGTTCTTGTAATAATGCGGCGTGCGCACCAGGGCGGCCTTGTAGCCGAGGTCCGCCGCGCGGTTGGTGAGCATCACCGTTTCGATCACGCTCTCCGCGCCGGTGCCCGCGATCAGCAGTTTCTCCGCCGCCGCGTGCTTGGCCACCTGCTCCCACACGGTTGTCTTTTCCGATTCGGTCAGCAGCACGCTTTCGCCCGTCGAGCCGAGCACCACGTACCCGGCCAGCGTGGTGCGGTTCCATTTCTCCACGTTGTGCTGGAGCTTGGCCGGGTAGATGTTGCCCTCGTGATCGAACGGCGTGGTGATTGGTGGAAAGATGCCTTGTAGCTTCATAATAGGGTGGGAGCCGCCCAACGCGCGGCCCGGAAGTCACGATAACCACCATAACAATGTTCTCTCTCGAAATGGATTCGGATGCGGACGGCCGCGACCTATTGATTGCGGAACTGTGGGAGCTGGGCTCGGCCGGCATCATCGAACTGAACGATACGCGCCTGCGCGCGTTCTTCGATACCGGCGCCGATCGCGCCGCGCTGCTGACGCGCTACCCCGGCGCCAGCGCGCGCGAGGAGGAGGATCGCGACTGGGTGCAGGAGTCGCGCGACATGTTGCAGCCGATGGAAGTCGGCCGCCGCTTCTTTCTGGTTCCGGAGTGGCGCGACGATCCCGCCCCGCCCGGCCGTTTCCGCATTGCCGTGAATCCTGGCCTTGCCTTCGGCACTGGCGTTCACGAAACCACGCGCCTGTGTCTCGAAGCATTGGAGGAACTGGTCCAACCGGGCATCACCGTTCTCGACGTCGGCACCGGCTCCGGCATTCTCTCCGCGGCCGCCCGCCTGCTGGGCGCGGGCCGTGTGATCGCCTGCGATGTCGACCCCGACGCCATCCGCGTCGCCCGCCAAGGCTTCATTGGCTCCGCCGACGCCGTCCGCTCGGCGTCAGTCGACTTGGTCGTCGCCAACATCAGCCCCGAAGCCATCGTCGCGTTAGCGCCCGAATTCACCCGCGTGTTGCGCCCAGCCGGTGTCTTGATCGCGAGCGGCTTCAACTTCAGCGAGGTCGACACGGTTCGGCCGTCGCTGAGCGCAGTCCGCGACGTGAGGCAAAAGGGCGAATGGGCAGCGATGGTAGCGGGGATCGAAATTGCCTTCGTTAAGATCGAGCAGGAATTTAGCGAGACATTTGGCTATGTGAGGGGTGATATCGCCAATCTCCTCGAGAAAGATCGCCCGCTTCACTACACGGTTGCACTATTGGTCTGTGCCGCCTGTGAGATGTTGACCTGGCATCGGAATCTGAGGGACGATCAGGCCTGCCGGGTTTTCACCTCGATCCTCCCCGACGCCGAACCGTATGAGGCGCTCGGCAGGACGTTATGGGAAGCGCTCCGCAACGGTCTTGCCCACAACTTTCGGCCGGATACCATCAGAACTGACAACGATCAGTGGCGTTTTGCGATCTTCTCGAATCGATCTGGGCCGCACATGTACGTCGCAAAGGGGCAGCCCCATTGGATCCACCTAAACATTCGCACCTGTGCGGAAAGGATAATCCTCCAAATCGACGCCTATGAGCAGGAACTTCGGACGAATCCACATGCCCGGCTTAGTTTCAACGAGAAGTCAAAACGGTACATCAAGACCATACGCGCAGATGCAGCTAGGATTGCCGACGCGCTGAGATCGGTCCTCGCGGAGACGCACTCTTGAAACCGCGACGCGGTTCAGCAAAGTCCAATGGCCACCCGGCTAGAGTTCTCGGTATGTCGCGACGGGTCGCCCTTGCCTGGCATGCATTAGTGATGCATACTTATGCATATGCGAACCACGTTGATTATCGACACCAACCTGGTCGAGCGCGCTCGTGAACTGACGGGCATCCAAGAGAAGACGGCGCTGGTGCGGGCTGGGCTGGAAGCGCTGATTGCGCGGGAAGCCGGTAAGCGGCTGGCCGCGCTCGGCGGCTCGAACCCGCGGATGACGCGCATTCCGAGGCGGCGGCCGGCTTGATGCTGCTCGCCGATACCTCCGTCTGGATCCAACACTTCCGGCGGGGCGAGCCGCACCTTGCGAGCCTTCTTGCCGATGGGCAGGTTCTCATGCATCCCTTCGTCTTGGGCGAATTGGCGTGCGGAAATCTCAAGAATCGGGCGGAAATCCTGGCCAGCCTGCACGCGCTGCCCTCGGCCAAGCCGGCATCCACTGCCGAAGCGTTGCGACTGATCGAAGGTCGCCAGCTATCCGGCCGTGGCCTCGGCTGGGTCGATGTCCATTTGCTCGCTTCGGCGCTGCTCTCCGCTTGCGATTTCTGGACACTCGACAAACGGCTTGCCGATGCGGCCGCAGAACTGGGATTGAACTCGTGACCCGCCCGCAGTGTCTGGCGTATGGCGGGGACCTTGCATCCCAAGCTGCGCCGGACAAACCCACGGGCAAGTTAAAGCATGCCCCACCACGGCACGCAGGCGTCTGGTGGGGCATGCTTTAGCTTGCCCGTCAGTTTCCAGTCGGACATTCTGCCGCGCCCATGGAGCGAGAATAGAAGGATGCCCAATCTCCTCCCCGCAGTCTTCTTCGGACATGGCAACCCGATGAACGCCTTGAGCCACAATGCTTACACGGAGGCGTGGGCGGAACTGGGGAGGACGATCCCGCGGCCGAAGGCGATACTTTGTATTTCGGCGCATTGGTTTGTGCCGCGAACTGGGGTTACCATCTCGACAGCGCCGAAAACGATTCACGATTTCGGCGGATTCCCGAAGGAATTGTATGCCGTCCAGTATCCGGCGCCGGGCGATCCGGAGCTGGCGCGACGCGTGCAGCAGTTGCTGGCGCCGGTGCCCGTCACGCTCGACGATAGCTGGGGGCTCGACCACGGCACATGGTCGGTGCTCTGCCACGCTTACCCGCAAGCCGACGTCCCCGTGGTGCAACTCAGCATCGACGAAAACAAGCCGGCCAGCTTTCATTACGAAATCGGCGAGCGCCTGGCGCCGCTGCGCGAAGAAGGCGTGCTCATCGCCGGCAGCGGCAACATCGTCCACAACCTGCAGGCGTATGCATGGGGCGATGTGGAACCGTACGACTGGGCCGTCCGCTTCGAGCAGGACGCGCGCGCCCGGATTCTCTCCGGCGACGACCGATCGCTGGTTCCCTACGAATCGCTCGGCCGCGACGCACAGCTCTCGATTCCCTCGCCGGACCACTTCCTACCGCTCCTCTACGTGCTGGCGACGCGGCAGAAACAGGACGCTGTCAGCTTCCCCGTCGAAGGCGTGGACGGCGGATCGATTTCGATGCTGGCGGTGAAACTCGGGTAGGCACAGCAACCACCGCGCCCGCAAGCGGGCTGGCAGGATGAATCCTGCCCCACCTATTGCGCCGCTACGTTGAATCCGCCAATTACGATGCCAGGGCGCTCGCCGCGCGTGTCGGCGTCGTTCAAACGGGTGACGATGGTGCGCCGTTCGCCGGGCATCAGGGCGACGTAGTTATCGCTGTACAGTGCCGGCAGAATGCGGTCGCCGCTCTTCTCTCGCACGGCCTTCACGGTAACCATCAGGGCAGGCTGCGCCGATGAGTTATGTAAGTCCGTCGTCAGTACCCATTCGGCGCCATCGTGCTCTGCCTTAGTTGCGGCTTCGACGGTAACTTTCGGCAAGCTACGTATGGCGCCGAAGTCGTTCTCCTTGGTACCGCGCAGATAGAAGTTATCGGAGACCGCAACTCCTCCGCGGCTCATCGTCAGCCGGATGAAATGCACCGGCGTCAGCGTGGCCGGAAACTCGAGTTGGATCGGAGCGAGTACGCTATCTTCCGCGCTATCGACAGTCGCCGACTTACTCCAGGCGACGGCGCCATCCATGTTAATCACTTCTGCCGTGATAGCCAGCCCCGTCGCGTTGCCGCCGCTGTAATTGACTACCTCGACATTGTCTGTAAGTGGGTTCCATTGGACATGCAGCGGCTCCGAGCCTTTCTTAGCCCCGAAGTATCCGCCATTCACTTCGAAGTAATAGTCGTAAGTCTGCCAGACAAACGACGGCCACGACGAATGGCTCATCCAGAGCAGCACGCCCATGCGGTTCTTGCCCTGCGCTTCGAACATGGCGCGGTAGCCATCGTAGTTCACGAACTGCGCCAGCTCGACCCAGTCCGCGGCATTGGTCGCGCCGCCGTAATTCTGTTCGATCATCTCATTGAACGCCGCGCCGCGTTGCGCGCCCGTCTGGTTGAAATCGTGCATCCCCCACACGTCGTTCTGCGGCCACCGGTCTTTCTCGGGCATCATCTGGCGCAAGCTATCCATGGTGACGATGTTGGGCATGCCGAGCTCGCTCGATAGTTGCGTGGTAGCCCTGCGTTCGAAGTACCAGCGCGGCGGCATGGCCCAATACGGACCGTGTCCGGTGACCACGTCGTCGGCCGAGCTGGGAATGTAATGAATCGCCGGATCGAGTTCGGCCAGAATGCTGCCCAGGCCGCGTTCGATCGGATCCGGCGGGTACCCTTCGTTGCGGCCTACGAAGAGGCCGATGGAAGCGTGGTGGCGCATGCGCAGCACATAATCGCGCGCGTTGGCCAGGAACATGGCGTTATCGTCGGGGTCGGGTCCGTCCCACGGATTGGCCAGCCAGAAGTCCTGCCAGACCACGATGCCGTAACGGTCGCAGGCGTCGTAGAAGGCTTCGTCGCCGGTCTGCCCGACCCAGTTGCGGATCATGGTGAAGTGCATGTCGCGGTGATAGCGCACCGCGGCATCGTACTCGCGCGCGCGGTACTTCAGCATGGATTCCGGGAATCCCCAATTGCCGCCGCGCGCCACGAAGCGGCGCCCATTAATAAAGATGCGCAGCGCGCCGCCCTCCTCGCTGTAGGTGAAGCGGCGCACTCCGGCGTTGAACGATTTCCGGTCCGACACCGCGCCGCCCGCGACGAACTCGAGCTCCACGCGATACAGGTTCGGCTCGCCGTATCCATTCGGCCACCATAGCTTGGGATTCTGCAAACGCAGTGCGGCTTCCGCGGCGGGATCCAGCTTCACCGTTTTCGATCCATGGGCCGGCACCGTGACGGCCTGCTCAAACGCGGCCTCGCCGAAGCGCCCGCGCAGCGTGCCGCTCACCGCCGCGCCCGAATGATTGGTAAGCGTGGCCTCCACCGCAACCTCGGCCGTCGATCCATCGGTCGCGATCGAAACCGTGTCCGCCTGCGGATTCTCGATGCTCACGGCGCCGTCCGAGGTCAAATACACGTCTCCCCAGATGCCCGTGTTGCGTCCGCGAATGGTCGGAATCCAGTCCCAGGTCACCGACGCGTGCATGGTGGGATTATCCGCGCCGAGCACGCCGCCGTTCTTGCCGGGGCTCTGATAGTTCTTCTCGCTGACGCTGCCCGGGTGGGCGTTCTTGATCACGCGCACGGCCAGCGCATTATGCGCCCCGGGGCGCAGCAGCGCGGTCACATCGTAGCGGCCCGTCATGAATCCGCCGTCGATGCGGCCCAGCCGTTGGCCGTTCAGAAACACCTCCGCCTTCCAGTTCACGCCATCGAAATTAAGGAACACGTGGCGGCCGGCGGCTACGGGCGGCGCGGTGAATTCGTCGCGGTACCAGAAATCGGAGTAGAAGAACGAGTCGGACACCGCGTTCTGATTGTCGCCGTAATTCGGATCGGGAACTGCGCCCGAGTTGACGTAACTCGAAAGAACGGTGGCGGGCACGGTGGCGATCGTCCAGTCCGCATCCTTGAATCCGGCGGTCGAGAGCGCCGCGCCCGAGGCATTGACGCGCGACGATCGCTGGAGACGCCACGCGCCGCCTGAGAGCGGCAGGCGCCCATCCGCGCTAGCCGTCGCGGCCGGTTTCGCGTGCGGCACCGGGCCGCCCTTGCCGTACACTTCGAGCTCGCTCAATATGTATGGCTCGGCGTCGGCCGCGCCCTGCAACAACAGGCGCACCCAGCGAGCCTTGGCGGGGCTGGCGAGGTGGATATCGTCAACCGCGTCTTTGGCCGCCGGCAGAACCTGCAATGTCTGCCACGCTTGCCCGTCGTCGGAAGTTTGAATTGCGCCTTCGGCTGCGCGGCGCAGCCAATAGAGTGCGACGCGGTCGAACGTGCACTGTGCGCCGAGGTCGACCGACACCCACTGCTCGCCGCCCGCGGCGCTCATCCAGCCGCTCGAAAAGTCGAACGGCCCGCCGGCATGCACCGGCTTGTCGCCGTTGCGGAATGCGACCTCGGCGATCCGCCAGGTGATCCCCGGCAACGCCGTCTCGAATTCGATGCGATAGAAGCGGCTGCGGCTGGGCTTCGCAAGCGCGATCGACGGCTTGATCTCGACGCCCGGATGCCGCATCCCCCACGCGCGGCCCAGTTCCTTCCACGCCTGCCCGTCCTCGGAGCCGGAGAGAATGCACGTCCATTCCTGCGTGTCGCCGCTCATCTGCGACAGCGTCACCTGCGCCTCCAGACGGTCGATCTCCGGTGGCGGCGCTCCGCCCCATTCCACCTGCACCCACACATGGCGGCCCTTCAGGTCGATGGTCGTCGCCCAGTTGCCGTCGAACATCAGTTCACGCCGGTTCTTCGGGAGCGCGCCCTTCTCGCTGGTGCTCACGTTTAGATAGCGCGGCAGCACAGTCTCCCGAATGCCGTCGGTCACCAGTTGCGCCGTGAGGTTGTAATCGTAGCTACTCGATTGGTAAGCCGGCCGGTGCAATGCCAGGTTGCGATAGGTGGTCGAGTCGATTTCGGCGGTGGGCGACCAGTCCTGCCGCGGATCTCCCGGATAGACGCCAACGCCGCGCGTGTAGGGCTGCGCGCCCAACGCTTCTAGTGCCATGAGAGCGATGAACACCTTTAGTGGGAATGCCATGTAACGCTCATTGTATTGGATATCGCCGGACAGGGATAGGCGGTGGAAGTGGGCCTCCGCTTCACCAGCCAAGGAGCGTAGGACCATACGGGAAAGCGGCCGCGGACGCCACTTCACACATGAATTGGAAAATTCGAACGGAGCCAAAGCTGGCCGGCGCGAGTGCGTCCGGCATCGTGCTGGCGCCCGCGCGGAACGTGGGGCAGGCGCTTCCGCCTGCCAACCGCCTGTCAACCGAACCGGCTAACCCGCCGAGGATTCTTCGGCCACCGGCAAAACAGCCAGCGGCGATTCGGGCAGCAGCGGCGTCGTCCAACTCCAGTTTCTGCGCTCGATGATGGTCTTCGGTTCGTACGTCTTGCCGGCGGCCAGGGCGCGCTCTTCGCGCCGTGCGCTCCATAGCATCACCGGGCCGAGCGTGCGGGCCATCACCTTCGCGAACAGGCCGAACTCACGCTCGACTTGCTGGCGCAGCAAGCGGATCTTCTCCGCCACCGCTTCGTTGGTGCCGGCGATATGGTGTTCCATCGCCCACAGCGCGGCCGTATAGCCGTCGCGCAAGGAACGGGCTTCGCGGGCGAAGCGCGCCTTCACGCGCGCATCGGCATCGTTCTTATAACGCTGCCAGCCTTCGAGCGTAGTGCGGCAGATGCGGTAAATGCTGGGGCCATTGCGTTCGAAATCGCGGCGGAACGCCCAATCCAGAAACTTCTTCGAATCCTCGCGCGAAATCGCGGCGTGCTTGAAGTTGAACTTGTCCTGCCCGTGAATGTCGGCATAATCCACGTCGTCCAACATGCGGCCCTGCTCCTGCATCTCAAAATACAGCGGCGTGCCGGGGACCGGCGTGTAGAGCATGAACTGGTGGAAATCGGTGTCGTGCGAGATCGCGTACTCGATCTCCGCCTCGATGTTTTCGGGCGTGTGGTGCTCCAGGCCGACGATGGTCGAACCCAGGATCTTTATGCCGTGGCTCTGCAATTCGCGCGTCAGCTTCATGCTGTCGGTGCCCTTCAGCTTGTCGTACGCCGAGTGCTCCGATTCGAGGCCCATCCACACCCACGAAACGCCCAGCTCGACCAGTTCGCGCATCGAGTACTGGTTAATCGCGTTCGCCGACGAGAAGACGTACAGCGACCACGGCTTGTTCTCCGCCTTCATCAGCTCGAGCAACTGCATGGCGCGCCGTTTGTGGAGCAGAAAGTTCTCGTCCATCATGAAGAACGAGCGCGCGCCCAGCTTCGTTTCCATGTGGTTCATCACGTCGTACAGCTCTTTGCCGGTGTTATAGAAGTTAAGGTATTTGCCCTTGCCGCCGAAGAAGGAGGAAGTCGTGCAGAAGTTGCAGCCCATCGGGCAGCCCACCGAGGGGATGATGGTGGCCGCGGTCGAACCCTTGGTTTGCGGCAGCTTCACTCCCATCGTGCGGGCGCCGAAGCCGGACACGATTTCGGGATGGGCGATCGGCGCGCTTTCATTCTCGCCGAGGAAGCGGCGCATCCACCCGATGCCCTCGCCCTTGACGATGTGGTCGGCGTCGATCATCTTCTCGATGCCTGGAATGGCAGCCACGTGCCCGCCCACCACGATGGTGGCCTTGGGCGCAACCCGCCGCGCGATCAGGCACATCTCGCGCACCTTGCCTACGTTGGCGATGATCGAGGAAATGCCGACGATGTCGTAATCGTTGCTCGCCAGTTCCGCCTCGAACGCAGCGCGCGTCGGGAAGTCGAGCACCGTGGTCGGCGCCGAGATGTTGCGCTGGATCATGAGGAGGCCCCACGAGCGGTGGAACATGCGCAGCGAAAATGCACCTTGCGCGCGCGTTACCTGGTTGTGGTACAGTTCCATCGGATTGATGGTGCGACTGCCGAACGCGTCGTCCTGTGCGTATGGGCCAAAAACTGAACTGAGGAGAATGCGGGCGCCTGTGCCCTTGGGGTGTCTGGTCATTTCGACTCGAAGAAGAGATAGAGTACTCTAATACCCAATTGTACCACCCGACCCAAGACAGGCATCTCGGATGGAAGAAAAATGAACCAAAGTTAGCGTGGATCGGGCCGCCGTCCGGTCGCCGGATCGTCGCGACTCCCTCACGGTCGCGACTCGAATCTCCACCCGGAGCCGCGACCAAAGCGGTTGCTGGCCATGGAAGAAAGCTCCCCGGGAACAACGAAAGCGGCCGCTCGCGGCGGTGAAACAGTCGACAGGAGCCGATCGACCGTCCCACCGCCGCGGTTTCGAACAACAACGTCTCCGGCTACTGCGTCAGCCGGAAGTTCACCGTGATCGGGGCCACCACTTCGACCGGGTTGCCGTTCAGCAAGGTGGGCTCGTAGACCCACTGCCGCACCGCTTCGAGCGCGGCGGGAACCAGCAGCGGGTTACCCCTCAGCGCGCGCAGTTCGTGAATCCGGCCATCGGTGCCGATGACGCCCTCCAGTTCCACCGGCCCGGAGACGCGCGCGATGATGGCCACTCTCGGGTAGATCGGCTCCGCGCGGTGTACCGGCTGCGCCAGGCGGACGTTGCCGCCGAGACGTAGCCGCGGCGCAAGTGGCGGGGTGACGGTCGGCACCACATGTTCCGCCGGGCGGATCATGGGCGGCGGCCCGATGTGAAAGTCCCCGAGGATTGTGCCAGCGGGGCCGATCGGAGTCGGTCCGATTACGCAATTGAAGCACGGCCGGGCCAGCACATCGGGAGGATCCTCGATAGTAATCGGATGAGGCGGAACCTTGGTCGGAATTACCAGCGCGCCCCCGTAAGTCTGAGTTGGCTTCGCCGGCGCCCTATGCGTCTCCTGGCGCGTCGTTGGGGCCGGGTCCGGCCTGGTCTGCGCGCTGGGCGCTACCAGGGAGACCAGCAACTGCGCGTGCGGCAGCACGTCCGGCCAGATCGCCGGCGCCAGCAGGGCGCCCAGCACCAGCAGCGTCTGCGCCGTCATCCCGGCGCACGTGCTCCAGAGGCGTTTCGTATCGTTTTGATTGGCAAGAACCGCTGTTTCGAACATGGTCGTCGCTCCTTTCCCTGTCCGGACGCACTACGGGCCTGGCGCCCCCGAAGGGCGTTTTTTCCCTTGTTTCGGATCTCTTCGAGCCGCTTCCGCTTTGCGCGCTCATCCACATAGACACCACATCGCGCACGGAAGTTCCGCGCCATTTTCTCGATAGCGCCCGCGGTCTTGCCGCCGGAGTTTTCACCTCCGCGAAAAAGTCCCGTCCCGTTTCGGGCATGATGGAAAGATGCAATTGCCGCCGCAGGTCCGCGCCGCCATCGAGCAACGCGCCGAGGAGGTGGGCCTTGCGTCCTTGAAACCAGCCGCCGCCGCGTTGTCGGATGCCTATCGCGCCGGCGCGCCACCGCTGCTCATCGGCTCCCCCGAGCGTGTCGCGGCCTATCTGGTCGCCCGCATGCCAGCCACTTACTCGGCCGCGCGCGCCGTGTTGCGCGAGACCCACCGCCTGCTGGGCGATCGCGAGATTGCAAGCGTGCTCGATATCGGCGCGGGCTCGGGTGCCGCGTCGCTCGCCGCGCTCGAAGAGTATCCGGAGGCAGCCGTCACCCTGGTCGATCGCGACCGCCGGCTGCTCGATGCGGCGCGCGAATGGCTGCCGCGCGCCCGCCTCTTCGGAGAGGACGTGACGCGCTCGCTCACCCTCGAACCGCACGATCTGGTGATCCTGGCCTACTCGGCCGGCGAGATCGGCGCGTCTTCGCTGGCCCGGTTATGGCAGGCCGCGCGCGTAGCGCTCGTGATCGTCGAGCCGGGCACGCCGCAGGGCTTTGCCTTCGTGCGTTCGGCGCGCTCGGCTCTGCTTTCCGCCGGCGCGCACATGATTGCGCCCTGCCCCGCCGCCGGCGCCTGCCCCATCGTCGATCCGGACTGGTGCCACTTCGCCGCGCGCGTCGAACGCTCGTCTCTGCATCGCCGCGTCAAAGGCGGGATGCTCGGCTACGAGGACGAGAAGTACAGTTACATCGCGGTAGCGCGCGCTCCGGCGGTGCCGGCGCCCTCGCGCATCATCGGCCGCCCGCGCCATCATCCCGGTTGGATCGAACTCACCACCTGCACGCCGAAAGGATTGACGACCGTGCGCGCGACCAAGCGCGACCGCGACCGTTTCCGCGCCGCCCGCCACGCCGAGTGGGGCGCGCCGGGGATATGATGAATGGCGATGATCGATCGCGAGCAAGCCTGGAATATTCTGTGTGAATTCACCAAGTCGGAAGGTTTGCGCAAGCACGCGCTGGCTGTCGAGACCTGTGTGGCAGCCTACGCCAAACGCTTCGGCGAAGACGTCGGGCAGTGGCAGGTGACCGCCCTGCTGCACGATTTCGATTGGGAGATTCATCCCACGCTTGAAGGCCATCCCGAGCTTGGCGACCCCATCCTCGCCGAGCGCGGCGTGGACGAAACCATCCGCCGCGCCATCCTCTCCCACTCCAACCACACCGGCGTCGCGCGCATCTCGCCGCTCGAAAAAACGCTCTTCGCCTGCGACGAACTGGCCGGCTTCATCACCGCCATTTCCTACGTCAANNAAGAAGATGAAGGACAAAGCCTTCGCGCGTTCCGTCAATCGCCAGGAAATCCTCGATGGCGCCGCCGGGTTAGGCATCCCCTTAGAAGACCACATCGATTTCTGCATCAAGGCCATGCAGGCGCGAGCGGAGGAGTTGGGGATTAAGGGGACGGGTGGCGAGCCGGGGATATAGATGCCAACACGGGACGACAGTGAGACTCACTTCATAAACGTGGATCTTGATATCTACTCGAAGTCAGATCTGGAGCCACTGGTAGCCGCGCTGGGTGAGCGGGTTTACGTTCTTTATGTAGGGCGTCTGCGAAGGACCTATGAGGCGCACCTTGAACTGGCCTTCAGCGCCGCCAGATCTCACAACGCGGATGCTTACATTCGTCGATTCGCCACCCTGATCGCAGCGCTTCCGAAGGCGCAACGAGAGCTTTGGGACACAGCCAAGTCCCGGGAATTCAGCATCGCCGTGCACGCGCAGATGCAGCCCTTCTCATGGGAGACGGTGCTCTCGGCTGAGACCGTCGCGGCTGCGGCAAGACTGAAAGCGCGAATTGGGTTCACCGTCTACGTACCGGAGGCACCCAGGACAGTTGCTAAGAAGAAACGCGCATCGGCTCGCAGGCAGAAGGCTTTGTAGGGGCCGGGCACGCCCGGCGCGCGCGCAGCCAAATGCGTCAGCATGTTTGCGAACACATATACTAAGAACGTGCCCAATCGGCGTGTCCAGTCAAGGACA
>PMKM01000239.1:0-6726 GCA_003157745.1 Bryobacterales bacterium
GTCGCCGCGCAGCACGTTCCACAATTGCGGCCACTCGTCGATCGAAAACTTGCGCAGGTAGCGGCCGATTGCCGTCAGGCGCGGATCGTCCGGAATCTTGAACGCCGTCTGCCGCGTGTTGAGGTGGGCCAGCGATGCTTTCAATTCCTCGGCGTTTTCGCACATCGAGCGGAATTTGTAGAAGCGGAACTGGCGGCCGTTGAGCCCGCAGCGCAATTGGGTGAAGATCGCCGGTCCGGGCGAAGTCAGCCGGACCAGCGCCGCGACCGCCGCCATGAAGGGCGCCAGCACCACCAGGCCCGCGGCGGCGATGGCGACGTCGATCACGCGCTTCGCCAGCAGCCGGATCTCGTCGTCGGGCGCCGCCGTGAAGGTCAGCAGCGGCGTCGATTCCAGGCGCTCGAGCGAAACCGTGCTGTTGACGTGGGGGAAGAAATCCACCGCCACGCGCGTGCGAACGCCCTCCTGATCGCAAAGGAGAAAGACCTCTTCCAGTTCCGCCAGGCTCTCGCTGCCGACCGCGAAGATGATCTCGTCGACCACGTGCTCGCGCAGGAAGGAGTTCAGTTCCGCGATCGGATACACCTTGTGGACCGCGCCCAACGCGATCTCCGCCGGGCCCCCGGCCGTCTCGCTGAAGAACCCGCGCAGGCGAACCCCGTACTTCGCCGACTCTTCCACCACGCGCGCCAGACGGATGGCGCGCTCGCCAGTGCCCACCACCATGCAGTAGTGAGGCGCGGCGAATTCGCGGCGGATGACGCCGACCACGCGGCCCGCGGTCAGCCGGAAAACCAGCAACAGTACCCACACCAGGGCGGAATAGAGGACCAGAAAAGAACGGCTCAGGTCCATCCGTAGCGCGTACTGAAAGACCAGCAGGCAGAGGCCGCCGTAGGTGCATTGCCGCACGGAATCGCGGAGGATGGCGCCCGGATGCTCCGAATCGAGTTTGTCGTATACCTTAAGCCACCACCCGATCGCCACCCAGGCGAACAGCGAGAAGCCCAGCACCAGCGCCCTTTGTTCCGCCGTGAGATAAAACTGGAAATGCCAGTGCTGGATCGCGCGCGCCAGATAGGCGATCTCAAAGGCGAGCGCGGCCAATACCACGTCCGACAATGCGAACAGCGCACGGGCGTTCCGCTGGTGACGAAACATTCGGGTTCAGGATAGCACGGCGTGGAACGCCCAGCGGGCTGCGCGGCCAAGCCCGTAATCCGTCCGTAAGCCGGAGTGATAGGAACCGACGGTCCTGCCACGTACCCAACCGCCGCCTGTGACAGCGCACCTGCGGGGTGCGACCGCTCCGTTGGAGAACCGTCGGAACTTATTGATTCTGTTATGGCGGCCGGCGGGTTCTGCATCACCATGGGTGAGCCGCAGGCCCATAGAGACTCCCTGTGGTCGCGGCTCTGAAAGCGAATCGGAGCCGCGACCATAGGGGGCGATCGTAGGTGGCGCGCGCTTACGGACGAATTACGGGCCAAGCCACATTTCGGACAGCGCCGTCGTATCATAGAAGTCTGACGCGAAACCGCATCTGCCTTTCGCAACATCGCCCAAATGAAACTTCCCAGCCTTGCAAAATCGACCTCATGGCTCGCCGCCGCCCTGGTTGCCGTGTTCCTGCTGCTCAGCTTCACGGAGAGCCGGCTCAAGAGCCCCATCTGGGATGAGCCGTCGCACATAGCCTCGGGACTCTCCTACTTCGTCACGCACCAGATCTTTCGTGCCAATCCGCAGCATCCGCCGCTGCTCAAGGAATTGAGCGCGCTGTCTCTGATGGCGGGGGGCGTCCGTTGGCCGCACAGCCCGGAAGCCAATTACCTGGTTCACGGCGACGATCCGTCTCGCGTCTTTGGATTGGACCTGCCCATCGGCGACGCCCTCATCCGCGACAATGGCGCCGACCGCGTGCTGTTCTGGGCCAGGCTCCCGTTCATTCTGCTGGCGGCTGGCCTGGCGGTTTTGTTGTACTTGTGGGGGCGCCAGTTACTCGGTTCCGTGGCCGCCCTGGGCGCCGTGTTCGTTTTTGTTCTGGATCCTACTATCCTCGCTCACTCGTTTCTGGTGACCACCGATGTTGGCCTGGCGGCGTTCACAGTTCTACTGATGTTCGCGCTCTGGAACTACGTGAGGGAACCGAGTTGGAAGCGGCTTGTGTTTTGCGGGCTCGCCCTTGGGGGCGTGCTGGCTACCAAGTTCTCGGCCGTGTTCCTCTTGCCTGTGGTCGCTCTGTTGCTGCTGGCCTCTCTCCGTTGGCGTCCGAATCCGGATTCCGCGGGCGAGCCCGCCATCCTGTGGCCCCGCTTGTCTTCCGCGCCTCCGCCGGATGTCGAGGCCGGCGACAACACCGGGACCGTGGACCAACGCGCCGCGGCCGCCCAAATTCGCCGCAAGGACCTGTGTCCTTGTGGCAGCGGCAGAAAGTATAGGAAGTGCCATGGCGCGCAAGCGGCCAAGCCCGCGACTCGCCGGGGCCGCAACGTCCTCCTGGTCTGCGGCGTCTTTGCGGCCATGTGCGTGGTGGCCGCGCTGGTGATCGAAGCGACTTACTTCTTCCCCTCCGATCCGCTGATGTATGTCAAAGGCGCGCGCATGGTCAATGCGGATCACGATCCGACTTACCTGTTCTTCCTGGCGGGGCAGTTCAGTTTTCATTTCGCGGGTTACTTTGCGGCCGCCTATCTCCTGAAGGAACCCATCGCCAGCATCGTTCTGGCTGCGATTGGTCTGGTGGCGCTGGCTAAGAGCCGGTCCATTCCGGGAATCGGCAAACTCTTCATACTGCTGCCACCCGTTGTTCTCTTCCTTGCCGTGTCGGTGCTGGCGGATAACATGGGCATCCGCTATATCATTCCCGTATTGCCATTCGTCTATCTGCTGGCGGGGCTGGGATTGGCGACACTCTTCAATGCCGCACGCACTATGCGGTGGGCGGGCTACCTGGCAGCCGTGCTATGCGCGTGGCTCGTTCTCGCCGCGGTTGGAGTCTATCCGGACCACCTCTCTTACTTCAACGAAGCGGCCTGCTTGCTCGATCAGCCGGGACAGATCGGGCTTGACGGAGGCACCCGTTGCGGACCCGCGTGGCTCGACGATACCAATGTCGAATGGGGTCAGGGAATGAAGCAATTGAAGGTCTGGCTCGACCGCCATGCCGCCGGCCGGACTCCGAAACTTCTGATGTCCGCGTCCTTTCCGCCCGAGGCCTACGGCATCCACTACGAACACATCGTCCCGGCCGACCTCACTCGGGAACCGGCGCCGGGGCTCTACGTGGTGAGCGCGCACTTCGTGGCGCGCATACCGGCGTACCAGGGCTCCAGCGATTGGCTGCACCGCATCCAGCCGATCGCCATCGTCGGTCACTCGCTCTATGTCTATGACATTCCGCGGACACCTTAGGATGGTATCGGCATGGGTCGAATGGCGGTGAATCGCAATCGGACGCGCGAGCGCGAGACGCTGCGCGAAAAGAAAAAGGGCCAGCCGGATTCCCGCGCGATGACGCCGGTTTCCGCCACCGTGCAATGGGCGCGGAAACACGCGCTGCCGCTTGCCTTGGTGATCGGTCTGACCTTCCTCGCCTACGCAAATTCGTTTCACGCGCCGTTCCTGGTCGATAACACCGAGATCGTTCTTAATGACACGCGCATCCACTCCGTGACGACCGATCATATTCACCGCATCTTCACTCAGCAGTACTGGGAGACGTTCAACAACGGGTTATATCGTCCACTCACCACGCTCTCGTTCTTATTCAATTACGCGGTGTTGGACAATGGCACGGATCCGTTCGGCTATCACTGCTGTAACTTCGTTCTGCACGCCGTGAATATCGTGCTGGTGTATCTTCTCGGGCTGGCGATCTTCAAACGGATTCCGCCCGCGCTGCTGATGAGCGCCCTATGGGCACTGCATCCGGTACTCACCGAATCGGTAACCAACATCGTGGGGCGATCGGACATGCTGGCGGCGTTCGGCGTGCTCGCCGCTCTGTTGTGTCACCGGGAGGCGATCGGTGCCGCGGGAAGGCGGAAGGTGGCGTGGCTGCTGGCCATCGCACTTGCGTCCGCGATCGGCATTTTCTCCAAGGAAAGCGGCATCGTAGTCGTGGCCGTCTTCGCCATTTACGACTTCGCCTTCGTACGCGAAGTCTCCTGGCGGTCCCGCGTTCCGAACTACGCCGCGGCGGCCATCCCGTGTCTCGTTTACCTGTGTGCGCGCGCACTGGTGCTTGCCTCCGCGGCACACATATCCACTCCCTTCAATGAGAATCCGCTGATGGGCGCCGGCTTCTGGACCGTCCGGATGACCGCCATCAAGGTGATCGGAAGATACTTCGCGCTGCTGCTGTGGCCGGCGCGGCTCTCGTGGGATTACGGCTACAACGAAGTTCCTCTGTTCGGCTGGAACCTGGGCGGCGGCGAAGACTGGAAAGCCATCGCGGCCTTGCTTGGCTGTGCCGCGGCGGCCGCGCTGGCAGTCCGTTTCCGGCGCAGCTCGAAGCCCATGTTCTTCGCCGTGGCGTTCTTTTTCGTGACCCTTTCACCCACGTCGAACCTCCTGATCCGGATCGGCGCCATCATGGCCGAACGCTTTCTGTATCTTCCCGCGGTCGGTTTCGCGATCGTCGCGGTTTGGGCTTTGGACGCCCTCTGGCGGCGCGTCCCATCCGGCCAGCCGGCGTATCTCCAAGTCGCACGCGCCGGAGTTGGCATTCTCGTGATTGGATGCGCCGCGCGCACTTACGCACGCAACGGCGATTGGCTTGACCCGCAACGCTTCTGGCTCAGCGCCGCCGCCGCGGCTCCCGATAGCGCCAAAACCAACATGGCCGCGGCCACCAGTGGCGCTCTCGCCACGCGGGAAGAAGTGGTGGATTCGGTTCGCTACGCGGACCGCGCGCTGGCCATCCTCGATCGGTTACCCGATTCCATGAACTCACCGAGCACTTTCTCGGACGCTGGCTTGCTCTATCTCCACCTGGGCGACAAGATCGCAGCCCATGACGCAGCCGCGATTTCCGCCGCCGGATCGGACCCGTCTTACTGGTACCGCAAATCGCTCGCCGCCCTGCTGCGCAGCGAGAGAATGGAGCTTGCCCGCGACCAACGCTACCGCGCGGAAAATGCGGCGCGCGGCATTCCTGGCATCACCGCGCTGAACGGCAAGCTGTATTTGCGCCTTGGCCGCGTTTACTCCCGGCTCGCCGACGCGCCGCGCGCGCTCGCGGCGCTCGAACGCGGCCGCGAGCTCGAATCCGCGCCCGATCTGCTCGAGGAACTGGCTTCGGCGTATCGCGCGACGGTCGAGCCGCGCCGGGCCGCCCAGGCTCTGGTGGAATCGCTCGCCATGGATCCGAACCGGCCGGCCACGGCGGCTGCGCTGGTGGACCTGTACGCGCAAATCGATCCGAACGGCTGCTCCGTCACGCGCCAGGGCGGCGCCCCCAGCCTCAACCCGGATTGCCCGCTCGTCCACGGCGACATCTGCGCCGCATCGCGCAACGTGATCGGCAACTATCTCCGGCGCGGCCAGCCAGGCGAGGCCGATTCCATCCGCGACGTGGCCGAGCGCGAGCTCGGTTGCGCAGCGGGACTATTGCAGTAGCCGGAAAGCCGCACCCGCCTCAATGCATGGTGGCGGCGATGATCCAGCACAGGCCAAGCGCTACCGCCCCGCTCAGAATCGCCGCCGCCACGTTCCGCTCTTCGACGATTTCCTTCCACAGATGGAACGGCGCCAGCTTGACGAGAATGGCGAACGCCGCCACGAACGCCGCCACGCCCAACGCCGTGTAGAGGATCGCGTTCAGAAAGCCGTATTCGGTCATAGGCGCCTTCCTTACTGTGTGCGCGGCCCGCTCCGCGCGGCAAGGACCTCTTCGAACAGGGCCTCGTAGCGATCCGTCACTTGACCGGTCGAGTAGTTTTCGACCACGCGTTGCCGCGCCGCCCGGCCCATCCGTGCGCGCAACTCGGGATCGCCAAACACTCTCATCAGCGCGCCGGCCATGGCGGCGGCGTCGCCGACCGGCGCCAGCAGTCCGTGAACGCCTTCGTCGATCAGTTGCACGTTGGCCGGAATGCGGCTGACCACCGATGCCAGGCCCGCCGACATCGCCTCGGCCAGCGCGCACGAGAACCCTTCGTTCGGCGACATCAGCGTGAAGACGTCGCTCGCTTGCAGCCATCGTGGAACTTCCGAAACGTCCACCCGGCCGCTGAAGAGCACCTGCGAACGGGCGAGCCCCAACTGCAAAACCATGGCTTCCAACTCGGTTCTCATCGCCCCCTCGCCGACCACGACCAGCATCGCGCGCGGCTCCTCGCGCGCCGCTAACGCAAATCCGCGCAGCATCTCGGGAAGTCCCTTCTCGTGGGACAAGCGGCCGACATACACGGTCACCAGGGCCGCGGCCGGAATTCCAAACGTGGCGCGCAGCCGGGCAACCTCCTCCGGCGAACCTGGCCGGAACTGCTCCGTATCCACCGGATTCGGCATCCACAGGATTCGCTCGCGAGCGAAGCCTTCCTCCATCGCCTCCTCGACCATGCCATCGTTGAGGATCAGCACCCGTTCGGCCCAACGGCGAAGCCAGTCCAACTCGAAGCGGCCAGCGCGCGAACGCCTCATCCGCGGGATCACGCCGCTGCCGCCGACCTTCATCACGATCGGCTTCCCGAGCGCGCGCGCCACCGGCAGACCCGCCGCCAG